>NZ_JADOGI010000225.1 GCF_015645445.1 Nonomuraea cypriaca
CGGGAGGGTGTGGGAGAGTAGGTCACCGCCGGACAATCTTTATGTAGGGGGAGGCCCTCGACCAGTAGGTCGGGGGCTTTTCCTGTTGTGGCCTGCTGTTTGTTGGTGGGTGGGGCTTCACGCCGGGTGCGTGGGGCCCTTTTTTGGTTGGCCGGCTGGGCGCGGTCGCAGAGAAGGGGCCCCGGCGGGGTGTGTGTCGAGGCCCATCTGCTGTTGCTTGTGGGTTTCGGCTGTTCAGGCAGTGGCAGACGGTTCTGGGGCCTGGTGAGAAGGGGTTAGGGGCGGAGGATGAATACGCCCCAGCCGAGGTAGTCGCGGCCGTATTCGAGGTGTGAGCGGCGGGAGCGAGTAAGGAAATCGCGCAGCTCCGGCGCATCGGGGTCGTCCGGGTTTTCGCGGAGCCAGTCGCTCATCGTCCACCATTGGCTGGCGACGTACCGGTCCCAGCTGTCGGGGTTGGCCAGAACCATTTCCAGGAGCTCGAAGCCGGCTGCTTCGATGCGGTCCGCCGTACCCGCGAGAGAGGTGAAGGTGTCGGCCGCCACGTCCAGGACTTCGCAGGCCTCTGGTGGAGGGGGCGATATCCAGTAGCAGTCGCCGACGAGGATGAGGCCACCGGGGCGTAGATGGCGGCGCATGAGGGACAGCGTGCCCTCGAGTCCGTCGCCGATCCAGGTCGCGCCGATGCAGGAGACGATGTCGTACGACTCGGGTGTGTCCTGGTAGGTGGCGGCATCGGCTTCGACGAAATCGAGGCGGTCGGCGACGCCGAGATCGCCGGCTCGGTTTCTGGCGGCGTCCAGGAAAACCTTGCTGATGTCCACGCCGACGCCCCGCACGCCGTATTCGGCGGCCCACCGGGAAAGGAGTTCGCCCTTTCCGCAGGCCAGGTCGAGCTGACGGGAATCCGGGGCTATACGGCAGATCTCTCCGAGGAGTTGGAGTTTGTCATCCGCCAGCGGGTTCAGCGTCCGGTGACGTGATTCGGCGATTTCGTGGAATCGTAGTGACATGACGGCCAGTCTTGCGTGCGGCGTTTATCGCGCCAACCTATTTATCGGGTTGCGCCGGGACCATGGACGTACTCGGGCTTGCTAGGCTGGAGAGGAGTCGGGCCACCCCCACGGGTGGCCTTCGTCGCGTAAGACCCGAGGACGGGCGGCGACCTAGCCTCGGGGACCGTCGTTGTGGGTCCGCCGGGTGAGCCAACGAAATGGACCAGAAGTGAACAGAGATAACGGATCGGACGGCGGACAGCGCGGGCGCGGCGACCACGAGGACGGGCGTTCGGGCGGGAGCGGCAGGAGCGGCGGGTACGGCTCTCGCGGGCGAGACTCCGGTGCCGATCGGCCGTTCCGTTCCGACGACAGGTCGCGCTCCAACAACCGAGAGGACAGAGGGCCCCGTCGGGACGACGGCGGCTCGCGACCTGCGGGTGGCGGCGACCGTCGTGAGGGCGGTTACGGTGACCGGGGCCCGCGTCGTGAAGGTGGATACCGGGGCCCCCGCAGTGAGGGCGACGATCGTCGTACATTCCGGGACCGGGACGATCGCGGACCGCGTCGTGACGGCGACGAGCGCCGGCCGTCCCGCGATCGGGACGATCGTGGCCCCCGCAGAGAAGGCGGCGGGTACGGTGATCGCCGCGAGGGTGGTTACGGCGATCGTGGTCCTCGACGTGAGGGTGGTTTCCGTGACGATCGTGGTCCCCGTCGTGAGGGTGGGTTCCAGGATCGTGGGCCGCGACGTGAGGGTGGTTACGGTTCTCGTTCTGAGGGTGATCGTGGGCCGCGACGTGAGGGTGGTTACGGTTCTCGTTCTGAGGGTGATCGTGGTCCCCGTCGTGAGGGTGGCTTCCGTGAGGATCGGGGGCCGCGTCGTGAGGGTGAGGAGCGGCGTCCCTTCCGGGATCGGGATGATCGTGGTCCGCGTCGTGAGGGCGGTGGGTACGGTGACCGCCGTGAAGGTGGTTACGGCGATCGTGGTCCCCGGCGCGAGGGTGGGTTCCAGGATCGTGGTCCCCGTCGTGAGGGTGGTTACGGGTCCCGTCCTGAGGGTGACCGTGGTCCACGGCGTGAGGGTGGTTACGGGTCCCGTCCTGAGGCTGGCCGTGGTCCACGGCGTGACAGCGGGTCCCGTGAGGATCGTGGGCCGCGTCGTGAGGGTGGCTACGGTTCTCGTCCTGAGGGTGACCGTGGTCCCAGGCGTGAGGGTGGTTTCCGTGACGACCGTGGGCCCCGTCGTGAAGGCGGGTTCCGTGACGACCGGGGCCCTCGGCGTGAGGGCGGCGGGTACGGTGACCGCCGTGAGGGTGGTTACGGCGACCGTGGTCCCCGTCGTGAGGGTGGTTTCCGTGAGGATCGGGGTCCGCGTCGTGAGGGCGGCTACCGGGATCGGGAGTCCCGGCCGTTCTCACGGGATGACCGTGACAGGGGCGAGGAGCGTCCCGCAACCCGCGCCAGGTACGGCCGTCCCGATCGCGAGAACGAAGCCCCGCCGCGTGAGAGAGAGCGGCTGCCGGAGGTGGCGCCCGACATCACGGCGGAGGAGCTCGACAAGGAAGTGCTCGAGGAGCTCCGTTCGCTCCCCGGCGACCTGGCCGACCTGGTGGGCAGGCACTTGGTGGCGGCAGAACGGGCGCTGGAGGACGACGATGCCGAGCAGGCGCACGAGCACACGAAGGTGGCGCGCAGGTTCGCGGCCCGCATCGGTGTCGTACGGGAGGCAGCGGGCATCGTCGCCTATCGGGCTGGGCACTTCTCCGAGGCGCTGAGCGACCTGCGGGCAGCGCGGCGGATGACGGGCTCGGAGGCGTACCTTCCTGTCATGGCCGACTGCGAGCGCGGTCTGGGCCGTCCGGAGCGGGCCATCGACCTCGTACGTTCGCCGGAGGCCGAACGCCTCGACCGAGCCGGTCGCATCGAGCTGACCATCGTCGAATCCGGCGCCCGCCGCGACCTGGGGCAGCATGACGCCGCCGTGATCACTCTGCAGCGTCTGCCCGAACTCCGTGACCCGCAGCCGAGGCCCTGGTCTGCGCGGCTGGCGTTCGCGTACGCGGACGCGTTGGCCGAGGCCGGGCATCAGGAGGCGGCCACGGATTGGTTCGGGCGTGCGATGGCGTTCGACGAGGAGGGTGAGACGGATGCGGCAGAGCGGTACGCCGAGCTGACCGGAGCCGTCATCGAGGACGTCGAGGAGGATTTCGACTCCGAAGACGATTTTGAGGGCTCTCAGGACCTTGATGGTTCTGAAGGTGCTTCCGACGTCGAGGACTCCGAGGACTCCGAGGACCTCCAGAACGTCGAGGGCGCCGAGGACGCCCAGGACGCCGAGGATGGCTTCGACGATGTTGCTGAGGCTGAGGCTGAGGCTGAGGCTGAGGCTGAGGCTGAGGCTGAGGCTGACGAGGACGTGGATGATGCCGCCGCCGTTGCCGACGTAGGCGATCCGCTGGAGGGGGAAGCGGAGCAGGCCGAGCCTGGCGACGTACTGGATGGTCCGGAGTCTGAGGAGCCGGGTTCGGTGGAGCAGCGGGATGCTGCGCCCGAGCAGGCGGAGGTTCCGAGCATCACGCCGGCGTTCATCGAGCCCGATTTCGGTGACGCGGTGGATGAGGATGACGAATCCGAACCGGGTCAGCCGAAGAACGACAAGTAGCGGCGTGCTCCGCCGTACCTGGGTAATTCGGTACGGCGGAGTGTCCCCTTGGTCTCGTGATCGAGGGATTGGGTTGCACGGGGAGCAGTGGTAGCCGCTGCTCCCCGTTCCGGTGCAGGCGTGGCTGTGGTGGTCTTGCGGTCGGCCGCTGCCGCGCTCGTCGCCACCGGCGCGGCCTTCCCGGCGGGGCAGGCGTTCGCGCTGGCCGGCTCTGACCAGTTGGTTAGCCGCCATCGACCCTGGTCCGATGCGGCCCGCCCGCGGCGCCGTGGGTCACGACGGTCTGTGGGTGCGTGCCCGGCGGTGAGTTGCCGTCGGGGAGCGTACAGGGGGGGTGTGCCGCGATTGAAGGCGTGGGCCTGGGGGCTTCGTGGCGGGAGGTGTGGGCGCGTACCGGCTTCACGGTGCGCGGAACGCGGTTGACTCACGGTGAGACGCGGTTGAGCCAGTGGAGGATTCCCGCGACATTCGATGGAGCGCCGCTCAGCAACTCAAACTGCTTTGCCGTCGCGTCATCCGCTTTCAGAGAGGCGTATCGCTCCTTCGTGCGGTCTCTGACCATGGCGACGGCGTGGTCCAGATCCATGCCCTCGGAATGTGCCTGCCGGGTCAGATCGACCCAGATGCGGAGCTCTTCGGCTGACCGTTCGAGGGTCTCCCGGACGGCATTGACGGGTCCATAGTGGCTGAACAGCAGCCGTTGCGGGCCAAGAGCCCCGAACAACGCGATCGAGGTGAGCGCCGTCTGCAGGTCGAAGTCCGGCGGAGGTGTCGCAGGGCGCAGATCGCCTGTCTCGGGCAGGTAGACACCTGCGGCATCACCCACGTACAGATCGCCCGTGGCGGAGTCGACCAAACCGACGTGATGTTTCGCGTGGCCGGGTGAGTAATGGCTGTTCAGCGTACGTCCGTTGCCCAAGTCGATGGCGCCGGTGTCGCCGAGGGCGACGATGCGTTCGGCTTCGGTCGGGGACAGCTCGCCGAAGAGGGTGTCGAGCCGGTCACCCCACACCATCCGCGCGCTGGCCATCAATCGCGACGGATCAGCAAGATGGCGGGCGCCCTTCTCGTGTACGACGATTTGCGCGGACGGGAAGAACCTGGCGATGTCTCCCACACCACCAGCGTGATCCAGGTGAATGTGCGTGACGACGACCGTGGCCAGATCCTCCGGGCCGACGCCCATGGAGGCGAGCGCGTCACGTACGACGGGTGCCGAGGTCGACGTGCCCGTTTCCACCAGGCATGGGCGGTCGCCCAGGATGAGGTAACCCGCCGTGATGCCCGTGTATCCGGCCATTTTGGTGTCGATCTCATAGACGTCCCCGCCGAGGGCGGTGATGTTGTCCACAGGCACTCCCGAGCGTGCTGCCATTATCCCCAGAACGGCGTTCCAGCCGATCTGGCCTCCCCTTCATCGTAGAGAGTGATCCCACCAGAGCACCCGATAGGAGGACGACGGTGGATCGAAACGAGGTCGTGCTGGTGGGACGGCTGTCCGCGGCGGTCGTGGAACATTCCTTGCCGAGCGGCGACACCGTGACGAAGTGGCGCATCATCGTACGTCGCCGGCGGCACAGGCCAGGCGGCACCCTGACGGACAGCATCCCGTGCGCCACCTTCAACCGCGACACGGCCGCCATTGTCCGCAGCCTCAAGTCCCGCGACTACTTGGAGGTGACGGGCACTTTCCGCTGCCGCGTCTTCGGCCCCCCGGGCGCCAAGACCTGGAGGTACGAAGTGGAGGTCGACACCGCCAGACCCGTCGAACCCGAGCTGCCCGGCCCTGTCGTTCCGGAGCCGATCGCCCCTGAACGCGCCCTGGCCGAACCAGACAACCCCGCGGAAACCCTGGCCGCGCTGGTGCCCCGCCAGGCGGCGACCTGCTTGGCCAAGGCAGGCTGATCGGCGCTACCCGCCACCATGACAAGACCGCGTCGGACGTCCCGGCGGGGGCGGGACCGGCGATCGGAGGAGTTCGGCGTCGAACGCCCTTCGGTGCCGGCGCGGCGAGAACCCGTGATCTCGCTACCGCCGAGCACTGCGGCAGCGCGGCGGCAGTGCGCGGCAGCGGGGCGGCAGCGCGGCGGCAGCGCGGCGGCCGGTCGTGCCGGGGCGTACGGGTACAAGATCGTGGACAAGGGCCAAGAGTTGTGCCGATGCCGGCAGGGACGTGGCGGGCGGACGGCAGCGCGTCCAGCCGCGGCGATCGAGCGGGCATCGCCGGGCGGTGGATTCAGGTCCGGACGTGCGCTCACCCGTGTCCCGTCCGGCACGAGATCGGGCGGCGACCCGGGTGGTTGCCTCAGTCGATGGCGAACGTGCGGAGGACCAGGCCGGTTCTTGGCTTGGGGCCGAAGGAGGTGGATTTGCGGGGGACTCGTTCGCCGCTCGCGGCGACGGCGAGCACATTGTCGACGGCGAGCGGCTTGAGAATCACCGCCGTGCCGCCGGTGCGGATCGCCAGCTGGAGTGCGGCCTCCGTGTCGTGGTGGACGATCCGTACGGTCTGATCGTCATCGCGCATGCCCCACACTTTGGGCAGGACGAACGCCGCGAGGATGGAGGTGTTGAGGGAGTTCCAGCGGTCGGAGTGGTCGGCCGGCATCGCCTGGGCGAGTTGGACCGGGTCAGGGTTGGTCATCAGGTGCGAGCCGTCTTCACCGGCCAGGAGGAAGGCGGGCTCCGGGGCGTTCTCGAGCGCGGTCAGTCCCTCGGCCAGGTTGTCGTAGTCGCGCACCTGCCACGAGCCCTTGGCCTTCGCGGTCGCTTCGGCCAGGCGGAGGCCGGGGATCACGCGGTGGATGGCCTTGAGGTCGGGCGGGTACGCGGTGGAATCGACCAGCAACGCCAGTCCGAAGTCCCACGGTCCCACCGTCGGCTCATTGGACGCGGTGGGGTGTGGCGGTGACGTGGGCTTGGGTTCGGTGGCGTGTGGTGATTGTGCGGTTTGGGGCACACCGGGTTGCGGTGGTGAGGGTTCAGAAGTGGGCGGAATTGGCGAAGGTGGTGTGGATGTGGCGGGGGGATGAGAGCGAGTCTTGGTGGTTGGGAGGATTTCGCGAGTCACGTGTTCCTGGCGCTGGAGTACGCGGTACGTCGCGTAGCGGTGATGGCCGTCGGCGATCAATGCCTGCCGGGCATGGAGGTCGGCGTTGATCGCGGCGATCTCCTCCTCGTCCGTGATCGCCCACAGGCGGTGTGTGAGGCCGTCCTCGGTGTGCGCGGAGACGAGCGGGCGTCGTTTCGCGGCCACCTCGTCCACGAGAGCGGTGGTCGTGCCGTGGTCGCCGTCGTAGAGGAGGAAGATCGGTTCGAGGTTGGCCTGCGTGGTGCTCATGAGCGCGAGCCGGTCGGCGATGGGGCCGGGCATGACGTCCTCGTGCGGCAGGATGATGCGTTGTCCCGGGTCGGCCAGGCCTACGTCACCGATCAGACCCCGCTGCAGGACGCTGGGTCCGCTCTGTTCGTACACGTACAGCGCGGGAACGTCGTCCGGGACCAGCACGCCCGCGTCCAGCCAGGCCCTCAGCGTGCTCCGGGCTTCGGCGTAGCGGCTCGCGAAGGGGACTTCGGCCGGCTCGGGGGTCGCGGCGGCGGGGTGCGCCCCGGGAACGATGCCTTCCTGGGCTGGGGTGCTCGCGGATGCGGGGGGCTCCGGAGGGACTTGGGTAAGGGGATGGGTATCGGATGGTGTGGCGGGAGTTTGGCGCTCGGCCCTTGGTGATTTCGTGGAGGCTTCGGGGTGCGGAGATCGGGGAAGGATGAGGCGAACGACGTTGTTCGGGTGTAGGTCAAGGAGGGCGTCGACGTCCGTGTCGGAGATCAGGTCGTAGGGTGGGGAGGTCACCTTGGCGGGATCTTCGACAGCGAAACGTACGCCTCGGAAGGGCCGGAGCACCAGTCCATCCGGCACCGGCAGTTCAGGAGTCCCCATACCGGGCATGCTCCCATAAATGCTTGCGCCTTCCGGGAGTCGCCCCTTGGTTGCCGCCGCCCCGTTCCTCTGCGGGGCAGGTCGGGGTCCGTCGTCCAGTAGCGAAGGAGTCCTCACGCATGGCTCGAGATGGAAACGTTCATGATGAGAACCCCGGCGTTCCCGGGGGTGGGGTTTATGACTGGTACCAGCGTGGGGTGCGACTGCTGAAAGAGGGCAGCCCGGCGGCCGCTGCGGCTCTGCTCGAGCGTGCCGCCGCGGCCGAGCCCGAATCGCGCAGCATTCTTGAGGCGTTGGCTCGGGCGCAGTTCAATTCCCGGCAGTACGCGGAGGCCGCGGCGAGTTTTCGCCAGATCGTGGATGCCAACCCGGCTGAGGATTATGCCTATTTCGGGCTGGGGCTGTCGTTGTGGCGCACCGGGGATGTCGAGGCCGCGCAGGAGCCGCTGGCCATCGCGGTGGCCATGCGGCCGGATGAGCGGCATTATGTCTCGGCGTTGAAGAGCGTCCGGGCTACTGTGCGGGCTCGCCGGGAGATGTAATTTGCCCCTTCTCTGCCCTTTGACGGGCCCATGAAGAAGATTTTTGAAGATTTTGGATGGGCGCACGGTGGTGATGGGCTTGGCGGGGGTGCGAACGTGATGCCGCCGCGGAGGCGTAGTCCGCGACGGCATCACGTCGGTCACGACCGGTTCTGTCGACCTGACGGGAGTGACGTCAGCGCGGGCGGATGGGGTCTGCCTGCGGCGACGCCACGCCTCCGTCAGGTTGTGCTACCTCCCCCAGGCTGCGCCAGGTACGGCACGACGGGTGCGCCGTCTGTGATCGTGCGCGCCGAGCCGCTGTTGGGGCGCGGATGCTGAGGGTGGCATCGCTGGCGTGCGGATGGAGAGTGCGTCTGCCGGCGATGGTGCCCGTCATGCCCCCGTTGCAGCGGCGGTGTCAGGCGTTGTGCCGGGTGGCGTTGGCCGAGATGGCCGCCTGGTAGTACGCCGCGAGGCCCGGGGCCGTCTGGTCGATGCCGGACGTGAAGCGAGGGTCCGAGACGTACATGTCACCGAGGCCGCGGTGGATCTCGTACGTGCACGTGTAGCACCAGCGGGTGATGTGGGCCCGGTGCTCTTCAGCGAGATCCATGGCCCGGTCGCTGTCCGCCGGCACGCCCGCGCGCATCGCCTCTGCCATACGGCCACCGATCTCGGCCGCCTCGGCGAGGAAACGCTGCCAGTCCTCCTTGGTGAACGACGACGTACGGCGCGCCGACTCGGCCCAGGCATCGGTGCCGCCCCAGCGCTGCTCGGCCTCCGCCGCGTGGTCGTCGGGGTTGAAGTCGCCGAACAGCTCGGTGCGCTCTTCGGGAGTGAGATTGAGGTTCGCGGACATATGGTCGCCCTTCCTGTAGTTGGGTACGAAGGCGACGCTAAAGTCTCACGCAGCGTGAGAGTCAAACAGGAAGTAGGCGCTGTGCTGATCGACGGCTATGACACCCTGCTCCTCGACCTCGACGGCGTGGTCTACCTGGGCAATCACGCGGTGCCCGGGGCGCCGGAGGCGTTGGAGCAGGCGCGGCGGCAGGGGGTGCGGCTGGCGTACGTGACGAACAACGCCTCGCGAACGCCCGCCGCGATCGCCGCTCACCTGCGCCGGCTCGGGGCGCCCGCGACGGCCTCCGACGTGGTGACCTCCGCGCAGGCCGCGGCCCGGTTGGTCGCCGAACGGGTGCCGCCGGGATCGAACGTGCTCGTGGTCGGCGGCTCGGGGCTGCGGCTGGCCGTACGGGATCGAGGGCTCAGGCCGGTTTCGACGGCCACCGAGTCGCCGGTCGCCGTGGTGCAGGGGATCGCGCCCGGCCTGTCGTGGGGGCTGCTGGCGGAGGGGGCGCTGGCGGTGCGGCAGGGGGCGTTGTTCGTGGCCTCCAACAGGGACACCACGCTGCCGACCGGGCGCGGCGAGTTGCCGGGAAACGGGGCCATGGTGCGGGTCATCGCCACCGCTACCGGGATCGAGCCCATTTATGCGGGCAAGCCGGATCCGCCGTTGCACCGTGAATCGGTGATCCGTACGGGAGCGCGACGGCCGCTCGTCGTCGGCGATCGGCTGGACACCGACATCGAGGGCGCCACCAATGCGGGGGGCGAGAGTCTGCTGGTGCTGACCGGGGTGGCGACCGCTGTCGACGTGCTGACGGCCGAGCCGCGGCATCGGCCCACGTACGTGGCCGAGGATCTGAGTGCGTTGCTGCTGCCGTATCCCGAGGTGCGCGACGGCGTCTGCGGGGGGTGGCGGGCACGGTGGGAGGACGGCGTTCTGCGCCTCCACGGGGACGGCAGCCGGATCGACGGGCTGCGGGCTGCCTGTGACGCGGCTTGGACGGCGGCGGGCGCGGGGCGCGTCGAGGAATACGCGGTGAAACCCGTCCTGGATCGCGTGGGGTGAGAGACAGGGCCTCGTGGCGTCGCCGCCCGTACCGGGCCGGACTCCTGGTGTCTGCGGCGGGTACGTCGCTACCACCCCGGTCCGCCGGTGGGTGTCGCGTGCGTCGGAGAAGCGGCTCCTGCCGGGGAGGTGAGGAGCCGCGTGATCGGTCGTCGGTGACACGGTCGCGGAGTGGGCCGGATGTGATCCCATCGCCTCATGGCCGGTGAGGTGAGGGACCGGCCGGTGGGCAGTCAGATGAGGCGCCGCAGGCGCAGGAGGTCGCCGAAGCTCGCGTCGATCTTCACCCGCCCCCCGAGCAGCGCGCGCGCCAGGTCCAGCTCCCCGTCGACCAGCGCGATCAGGTCGTCGCTCACGATCGTGAGCTTGACGTCCGCCGGCTTGCCGCCCGACGGCGGTTCCTCCGCGAACGGGTCGAGCCCCCCGTGGTGGAGCCGGCCGTAGAAGATGACGTCGAGGTCGGATACCCGGCAGCTGACCGTGCGCTCGACCACGTGCTTGGCACGGTCCTCCTCGTCGATCTCGTCGAACTGGGCGACGAGCTTGACCAGTGCCGCCCGGCACTCCTCGACGCTTGCCATGATGCGCATCCTTTCTTCCCTTTGCGGACGGTAGCGTTCCACATCAGCAGCACCCCCGTACGACCTTCAACGTTTGACACGCCTGCCAAGGTCCCGGGCGCGCGCGTGAGGCGTTACGGTCGAGTCATGAGTGAGCTGCCGGAGGAGACCGGCGACGAGCGGGTCGACGCCATCGTGGCCGGCCTCGGCCGTCTCGGCGAGCTGCCGGTGAGCCAGCACGTGGCGGTCTTCGACCAGGCGTTCTCGGGGCTCGAGGCCACGCTGGCCGCCGTGGACGAGCAGGCCCCGCCCACCGGCGCCCAGCGCGCGCCGGGACAGGCCGCGGGCGGGCGGGTCCCGCACCAGCAGGGTCCGCACCAGCAGGGTCCGCACCAGCAGGCTTCGCACGATCGGTCCGTGGGAGAGCGGTGAGCCGGCGCATTCGCCTCGACAGTGAGCTCGTACGCCGGGGCCTGGCGAGGTCGCGCGAGCAGGCGGCGCAGCTCATCGACGCCGGCCGGGTCACCGTAGGCGGTCAGGTGGCCCGCAAGCCCGCCACCCAGGTCGACACCGCCTCCGCCGTCGTCGTTGCCGCCTCGGAGAGCGGCCCCGACTACGTTTCGCGCGGGGCGCACAAGCTGCTCGGGGCGCTGGACACGTTCAAGGGCCTGACGGTGGAGGGCCGCAGGTGCCTCGACGCGGGCGCGTCCACGGGCGGGTTCACCGACGTGCTGCTGCGCCGTGGCGTGGCCCACGTGCTCGCCGTCGACGTCGGCTACGGCCAGCTCGCCTGGTCGCTGCGCACCGACGAGCGCGTCACGGTGCTGGAGCGGGTCAACGTACGCGACCTGACCCCCGGCATGGTCGGCGAGCCGCCCACGCTGGTCGTGGGCGACCTGTCGTTCATCTCGCTGCGGCTCGTGCTGCCCGCGCTGGCCGAGGTCGCCGCGCCGCGGGCCGATTTCGTGATGTTGGTCAAGCCGCAGTTCGAGGTGGGCAAGGACCTCGTCGGGGCGGGCGGCGTGGTGCGCGACCCCGCGTTGCGGGCGCGTTCGGTGCGCGACGCCGCCGCCAAGGCCCAGGAGCTGGGGCTGGACGTACGCGGCGTGACCGCCAGCCCTCTGCCCGGACCGTCGGGAAATGTGGAATATCTGCTTTGGCTGGGCAAGGGAGAGGGTGAGCCGCCGCTCACCGACCTCGAAGCCGAGATCCAGCGCGCCGTCGCGGAAGGGCCGCAATGAACCGCACCGTGCTGGTCGCCGTACACACCGGGCGGGGCGCCGCCGTCGAGAGCGCCCGCCTGGTCGTCGACCGGCTGCTCGACGCCGGCATCACGGTCAGGGTGCTCGACACGGAATGTGATGAGATCGGCTGCTCCGGGGTCGAGGCGGTGCCGGGGGACCCTGGCGCGGTCAAGGACGCCGAGGTCATGATCGTGCTGGGTGGTGACGGCACGCTGCTGCGCGCCGCCGAGCTGGCCAAGCCCGCCGGCACGCCGCTGCTGGGCGTCAATCTCGGGCATGTCGGATTCCTGGCCGAGGCTGAGGTGGCCGATCTGGCCTCGGCCGTCGACAGCGTCGTGGCGGGGCGCTACGACGTCGAGGAGCGCATGACGATCGAGGTTCTCGCCCGGCTGAACGGCCGGGTGCTGGCCGACACGTGGGCGCTCAACGAGGCCACCGTCGAGAAGCAGGAGCGCATGCTCGAAGTGGTCGCCGAGATCGACGGCCGGCCGCTGTCCCGCTGGGGGTGCGACGGCGTGATCTGCGCCACGCCGACGGGCTCGACCGCGTACGCCTTCTCGGCCGGCGGCCCCGTGGTGTGGCCGGAGGTGGAGGCCCTGCTCATGGTGCCGATCAGCGCGCACGCGTTGTTCGCCAGGCCGCTGGTGGTCTCGCCGCGCTCCACGCTGGCGGTCGAGATCCTGCCGGACACGCCGGGCGGTGCGCTGTGGTGCGACGGGCGCCGCAGCTTCGAGCTGCCGTCCGGCTCGCGGGTGGAGGTACGCAGGGGAAGTGAGCCCGTACGCCTGGCCCGTCTGCACGGTGTGGAGAGCACCGGAGCGCCGTTCACCGACCGGCTGGTCGCCAAGTTCGAGCTCCCTGTGCAGGGGTGGCGCGGAAGGGTGCGACCCTGAGTGAATGGAAGTGAGAGCGCGTAGGATCACGTGGCGGACCGCCCCCGGCGGTCGGCGGCGAGCGGCGGCGTCCGCACCAACGATGGATCGCGGGCCGCGGCGCCACAGGTGTTCGGGTGACGATCAGACACGGCAGTGACGGGAGTGGGCAGGTGCGACCAAGGGTCGAGGAGGTCCGCATCCAGGGGCTCGGCGTCATCGACGAGGCCGTCCTAGAGCTTTCGCCTGGCTTCAACGTGGTCACCGGCGAGACCGGCGCCGGCAAGACGATGGTCGTGACCGGGCTCGGGCTGCTGTTCGGCGGCCGGGCCGACCCGTCCCGAATCCGCCCGGGGGCCGACCGGGCGACCGTCGAGGGCACGCTGATCATCGAGGCGGGCGGACACGTCGCCCAGCAGGTGGGCGACATCGGTGGCGAGGCCGAGGACGGCGAGCTGATCATCTCACGCACCGTCTCGGCCGAGGGCAGGTCCAGGGCCTGGCTCGGCGGGCGCACGGTGCCCGTCGGCACCCTGACCTACCTGGCCGACGACCTGGTGGCGGTGCACGGGCAGATGGACCAGCAGCGGCTGCTCCAGGCCGCCAGGCAGCGCGCTGCGCTCGACAAGTACGCAGGAAACGACCTGGTCAAGCCGCTGCGGGCCTACACGAAGGCGTACAAACGGCACAAGCAGGTCGGTGCGCTGCTCGAGGAGCTGACCACCAGGGCCAGGGAGCGGGCGCAGGAGGCCGACCTGCTGCGCTTCGGCCTGGAGGAGATCGAGAAGGTCGACCCCAAGCCGGGTGAGGACGCCGAGCTGCGCGGCGAGGAGGAGCGGCTCTCCCACGCCGACGCCCTGCGCAGCGCCGCGACCACCGCGCACACGGCGCTGCTCGGCGACCCGATGGAAGCCGCCGGCGGCCCGCACGACGTGATCTCCCTGCTCGGTGAGGCGCGGGCGGCCGTCGAGGCGGTACGCGACTTCGACACCCAGCTCGCCTCCGTGGCCGACCGGCTGGCCGAGGCCGGCTACCTGATCTCCGACGTGGCCACCGATCTGGCGGCGTACGCCGAGTCGATCGAGGCCGACCCCGCGCGGCTGGCGGCGGTGCAGGAACGCCGCTCGGTGCTGACCGGCCTGATACGGAAATATGGCGAGGACAGCGCAGGTGTTCTGGCCTGGGGGCAACAGGCGGCCGCCCGCCTGGGCGAGCTCGAGGGCGACGACGAGCGCATCGAGGAGCTGAACCGCGAGTACGACGAGCTGACCGCCCAGCTCACCGAGCTGGCCGCCGAGCTCACCGCCGTCCGCGAGGCCGCCGCGGAGCGGTTCGGGCAGGCGGTGACCGAGGAGCTGACAGCGCTGGCCATGCCGCACGCCAGGGTCGTGGTCCAGCTCGGCCGGAGCGCGGAGTTCGGCCCCGAGGGCGTCGACGAGGTGGAGCTGCGGATGGCCGCGCACCCCGCCGCGCCACCGCTGCCGCTCAACAAGGGCGCCTCCGGCGGCGAGCTGAGCCGGGTCATGCTCGCGATCGAGGTGGTCTTCGCCGGTGCCGACCCGGTGCCGACGTTCGTGTTCGACGAGGTCGACGCGGGTGTCGGCGGCAAGGCGGCGGTCGAGATCGGGCGTCGGCTCGCCCGGCTGGCGCGCACCGCGCAGGTGATTGTCGTCACACATCTGCCGCAGGTCGCCGCGTTCGCCGACCAGCATCTGGTGGTGGAGAAGGCGAGCGACGGCAGCGTCGTGCGCAGCGGCGTCGTCACGCTCAACCACGAAGGACGGGTACGCGAACTTTCCCGGATGCTCGCCGGTCTTGAGGATTCGGAGCTGGGCCGGGCGCACGCGGAAGAGCTGCTGGGCCTGGCAGCGGCGGACAGGTGATTGCGCGTGACATAGCGGACACGCCGCGTTATGCGTGGCCTCCGCGGTGTTTCGCTCTGGCAGGATGGTCGTGATGAAGGTTCCGGGAAGAGGGATGCCGGGCCTCCGCGGGAGGAAGGTCGGTGACCTTCCCGGTGTTACGGCAGTGGCGAGGATCGACCGGCGGACGAAGAGGCTGACAAAGCGCCTTCAGGCCGGTGAGATCGCGATCATCGACCACGTCGACGTAGACCGGGTCAGCGCGGAGGCACTCGTCGCGTGCGGTGCCGCGGCGGTGGTCAACGTCGCCTCCGGCATCAGCGGCCGTTATCCCAACCTGGGCCCGCAGATCCTCATCGAGGCGGGCGTGCCGTTCGTCGACAACGTCAACCAGGAGCTGTTCGAGCGGGTCAAGGACGGCGACGTCGTACGCATCTGCGACGGGGCCGTCTACCTCGGCGAGGACGTGGTCGGCAAGGGCGAGCCGCAGACCGCCGAGGCCGTCGAGTCGGCCATGGCCGAGGCTCGCGCCGGGCTCGCCGTGCAGATCGAGGCCTTCGCCGTCAACACCATGGAATACGTCCGCGGTGAGGGCAGGCTCCTCATCGACGGTGTCGGCGTGCCCGAGATCCGCACCCGCATGGAGGGCCGGCACGTCCTCATCGTGGTGCGCGGATATCACTACAAGGAAGACATCGCCACGCTTCGCCCCTACATCCGCGAATACCGGCCCATCCTCATCGGCGTCGACGGCGGGGCCGACGCGCTGCTGGAGGCCGGATACCTGCCCGACGTGATCGTAGGAGACTTCGACTCGGTCTCGACCAAGGCCCTGACCTGCGGTGCCGAGCTCGTCGTGCACGCCTACCGCGACGGCCGGGCGCCCGGCCTCGAGCGCGTGCACCAGCTCGGGCGCGAAGCCGTGATCTTCCCGGCCACCGGCACCAGCGAGGACATCGCCATGATCCTCGCCGACGACAAGGGGGCGGAGCTCATCGTGGCGGTCGGCACCCACGGCACGCTGGAGGAGTTCCTCGACAAGGGACGCTCCGGCATGGCCAGCACCTTCCTCACCCGCCTGATCATCGGCAGCAAGCTCGTCGACGCCAAGGGCGTGAGCAGGCTCTATCGCAGCCGCATCTCCACTCCGCAGCTGCTGCTGCTCGTGATCATCGCGCTCATCACGATGGGAGTCGCGCTTTTCTCCGCGCCGATCGGCCGCACCTGGCTGAACGGCCTGCAAGACGTCTGGAACGCGTTCATCTTCTGGCTGGTCGGACTTTTCTCGTGATCGATTTCCGCTATCACCTCGTCTCCATCGTCGCGATCTTCCTGGCGCTGGCGGTGGGCATCGTCCTCGGCACCACGCTCCTCCAGGACCCCGCGATCGACCTGGCCGAGAAGACCACCGACGACCTGTTCAGCGCCAACAAGGACCTGCGGGCCGAGCTCGACACCCTGCGCGGCAGGGAGGCGGGCAACGACCTGTTCATCACCGACGCGACGGCGGAGATGGTGGCCGGCGAGCTGACCGGCCAGCGGGTGCTCCTGGTGGAGACGCCGGGCTCCAGCACCGCGATGCGCGAGGCCGGGGAGCAGGTGCTCGACCAGGCGGGCGCGGAGATCTCCGGACGCGTCACGCTGACCGAGAAGTTCCTCGACCCCAAGGGCACCGGCGTGCTCGACGGCCTGGTCAACCAGCTCAAACCGGCCAACATGATCTTCCCGACCACGGCCACCAGCTGGGACAGGGCCGCCGCGCTGCTCGCCGCGGCGCTGGTCACCAACGACCAGACCCAGGCGGGCATGCCCAACCCGGCCACCACCGACGTCGTCGGCGCCTTCGAGGCGGGCGGACTGCTCAGCACCGAGGGCGAGCCGGTCAAGCGGGCCACGCTGGTCGTGATGTTCGCGCCGGAGAAGCCGTACGACGGGGAGAACGCCGAGGCCATGGCCAACGCGCTGACCTCGGTCGCGACCGGCCTGGACATGGTCGGCCAGGGCACGGTGCTCGCCGGCGCCGCCCCGCTCGCCAGCCTTCCCGGCGACGCGATCAGCGTCGTACGCGACGACAGTGAGATCGCCAGGCGGGTCTCCACCGTCGATACGGCCGATATGCCCATGGGCCGCGTCGTGACCGTCTACTCTCTCCGGGAGCAACTGAGCGGACGTGCCGGCCAGTACGGCATCGGCACCGGCGCTGCGGCGCCGGCGCCCGCGGTGACGTCCGCCACCC
>NZ_JADOGI010000226.1 GCF_015645445.1 Nonomuraea cypriaca
AGCCCGGTCCGCGCCTGAACCGTCCTGATCCCGGCCTCCCCGGCCCGCCTGGCCTCGCCCTCCCACAACTCGCACATATCCGCCAGGAAGCCCGTGCCCTTGCCCTGGCTCTCATCGATCACCCGGTCCCCGGTGTCGCCGTAGAAGTCCACTCCAGAGGCGGACAGCAGCACCCCAGGCGGATCCGGCACCCCGCGCAACGCCTCGACGAGCACCCGCGTGCTCTCCACGCGGCTGTCGACGAGCTCCCGTTTGTACGCCGCGTTCCACCGCTTGTCGCCGATCGAGGCCCCGGCCAGATGCACCACGGCCTCGGCCCCCTGGAAGACGGCCTGGTCGATCACCTTCTCGGCGGGCTGCCAGAACGCCTCGTCGGGCGCGCGCGGCGGGCGGCGTACGAGCCTGACGACCTCCCGGCCCTCCGCCCGCAGCGCCTCCACCAGTGCCGTCCCGAGCAACCCCGACGCCCCGGTCACGATGATCGCCATACGGTCACAGTACGCCTCCGCCCCTCACGGACGAGCGAGCCGCTCCGAGCACGCGAAAGGTCGCGCCCCAGGGCACGAAAGGCTGGGCGGCAGCCCCTGGACAAGAACGAGGCCCGGGAGGGTCGCCTTCTGGCACGGAGAAGGCCGGGCGGTCCGGAAGCGGACCGCCCGGCCCCAGGGGCGCGAAACCCCGCGAAACCTTACGCGAGACCCAGCTGAGCCTCGAAGCGGCCTTCCTCCAGACGGCGCTTCACCGTCGTCAGGAAGCGGGCCGCGTCGGCGCCGTCGACCAGCCGGTGGTCGTAGGTCAGCGCCAGGTAGACCATCGACCGCACCGCGATGACCTCGCCCTCAGGCGTGTCGATCACAACGGGCCGCTTGACGACGCCACCGGTGCCCAGCATGCCCACCTGCGGCTGGTTGAGTATCGGCGTGTCGAACAGGGCGCCGCGGCTGCCCGTGTTGGTCAGCGTGAACGTGCCGCCGGTGATCTCGTCGGGCGTCACCTTGTTGGCGCGCGTCCGCTCGGCCAGGTCGGCCGTCTTACGGGCCAGCCCGGCGAGGTTGAGGTCGCCGGCGTTCTTGATGACCGCCGCGATCAGGCCGCGCTCGGTGTCGACCGCGATGCCCAGGTGCTCGACGTCGAAGTACGTGACCTCCATGGTCTCGTTGTTGATCGTCGCGTTGAGCTTCGGGTGCTGCTTGAGCCCCTCGATGGTGGCCATCTCGAAGAACGGCATGAACGACAGCTTGACGCCCTCGCGCCGCAGGAAGTCGGCCTTCGCCTGGTCACGCAGCCGCGCGATCCTGGTGACGTCGACCTCGACCACCGTGGTGAGCTGCGCCGCGGTCTGCAGCGACTCCACCAGGCGCTTGGACATCGTCTGGCGCAGACGCGACATCTTCTCCGTGCGGCCGCGCAGCGTCGTGTCGACCTCCACCGGCTCGGGCGCCGCGGCCATCGGGGCCTGCGCGGCCGGAGCGGGAGCGGCGACCGGCGGGGCGGGCTGGGCGGCGGGAGCCGGGGCGGCGGCGGCCTGCTCTCGCTGCGCCTTGGCCGCCTCCAGCACGTCCTGCTTGCGGATCCGGCCGCCCACGCCGGTGCCGTTGAGCGAGTCGAGGTCGACGCCGTGCTCGTTGGCGAGCTTGCGCACCAGTGGCGTGACGTAGGGGCTCTCGCCGGACGGCAGCGGCGTCGGCTCGGCGGCCGGTGCCGGCCGCGCCGGGGGAGCGGCCTGCGGCGCGGGCTGCGGGGCCGGCGCGGGCGCCGGTGCGGGCGGAGCGGGCTGCGGGATCGAGGAGACCGGAGGCGCGGGGGCGGGCTCAGGCTCCGGCTCGGGCTGCGGCGTCGGCGCGGGTGCCGCCGCCTCAGGGGCCGGAGCCGGGGCCGGTGCGGGGGCACCCGCACGGGCGCTCTCGTCGATGACGGCGAGCTCGGCCCCGACCTCGACCGTCTCGTCCTCAGCCACGACGATCTTGGTGAGCACGCCCGCGGACGGCGACGGGATCTCGGTGTCGACCTTGTCGGTCGACACCTCCAGGAGCGGCTCGTCGGCCTCGACGCGCTCGCCCTCCTTCTTCAGCCAACGGGTTACCGTGCCCTCGGTCACGCTCTCGCCGAGCTGGGGCATTTGTACGGAGACCGGCATCGTTATTCTTCTCTCGCGTTCTGATCTCGAGGGCTGGACTAGTTGTGTACGTGCAACGGCTTGCCGGCCAGGGCCAGCATCGCCTCACCGACTGCCTCGGACTGGGTCGGGTGTGCATGGATGAGCTGGGCGACCTCTGCGGGCAGCGCCTCCCAGTTGTAGATCAGCTGGCCCTCCGTGACGAGCTCGCCGACGCGCCGGCCCACCATGTGGACACCGACGACGGGGCCGTCCTTCTGGGCGATGACCTTCACGGCGCCCGAGGTGCCGAGGATCTGGCTCTTGGGGTTTCCCGCGAGGTCGTAGACCTGCTCGACGATCTCGAGGCCGCGCTCGGCGGCCTGCGCCGAGGTGATCCCGACCGAGGCCACCTCGGGGTCGGAGTAGGTGATGCGGGGCACGCCCGCGTAGTCGATGGGCGGCGGGTTGAGCCCGGCGATGTGCTCGGCCACCATGATGCCCTCGGCGAACCCGGCGTGCGCGAGCTGCAGCGTCGGGATCAGGTCGCCGATGGCGTAGACGCCGGGCACGGACGTCCTGCAGTGCTCGTCGACCACGACCGCGCCGCGCTCGATGGCGACGCCCTGCTCCTCGAAGCCCATGCCCGCGGAGACCGCGCCCCGCCCGACCGCGACGAGCAGCAGCTCCGCGTCGAGGGTCTTGCCGTTGGCCAGCGTGACCACCACGCCGGTCTCCGTGGTCTTGGCGCTGTCGAAGAAGACGCCCAGTTCGTACTTGATGCCGCGGCGGCGGAAGGCCCGCTCCAGCAGATTGGAGCTGGACTCCTCCTCGGTGGGCAGCAGGTGCGGCAGCGCCTCGACGATCGTGACCTCGGCGCCGAACGAGCGGTAGACGCTGGCCAGCTCGACGCCGATCACGCCGCCGCCCAGCACGATCACGGAGGTGGGCACGCGGTCCATCTTGAGTGTGTGCTCGCTGGTGATGACGCGCTCGCCGTCGATCTCCAGGCCCGGCAGGGTCTTCGGCGCCGAGCCGGTGGCGAGGACGAGGTTGCGGCCCTCGTAGACCTCGGAGCCGACCTGGACCGTGGCCGGGCCGGTCAGGCGGCCCTCGCCTTCGACGATCGTCACCCCCGCGGCCTTCAGCAGGCCCTGCACGCCCTTCCAGGCCCGCGTGACGATCTTGTCCTTGAACGCGTGGACGCCCTGGACGTCGATGCCGTCGAAGCGGGCCTTGACGCCGAAGGACTCGCTCTCGCGGGTCTCGTCGGCGACCTCGGCCGAGTGCAGCAGAGCCTTCGTGGGGATGCATCCCCTGTGCAGGCAGGTGCCGCCGATCTTGTCCTTTTCGATCAGGGCGACCGACTTGCCCAGCTCGGCCGCCCGGAGCGCGCAGGCGTAACCGCCGCTGCCGCCACCTAGGACGACGATGTCATAGGCCACAGGAAGGCTCCTTGTCGGGGTGTTCGTGATGCCGTCATCTTTTCATTTGTTTCAGATGCTCGCGTGCCGCTCTGCGAGTCCGATGAGGGTGCGGGTGATGGCGCCCGTGCCGCCCTTCGAGGTGTAACCGTACGGCTCGCCCTTGTTGAAGGCGGGGCCGGCCATGTCGATGTGGGCCCAGCGGACCCCGCCTGGCACGAACTCCTTCAGGAAGATTCCCGCCGCCAGCATGCTGCCCCATCGTTCCGGCTGGAGGTTGGCGATGTCGGCGATCGGCGAGTCGAGGCCCTTGCGCAGCTCCTCGGGCAGCGGCATGCCCCAGGCGCCCTCGCCCTCGGCGCCGGCGGTCTCGACGACCAGCTCCCTGAGGGCGTCGTCGTTGGACATGACGCCCGCGGTGCGCCAGCCGAGCGCGACGATCTGCGCGCCGGTGAGGGTCGCCACGTCGATGATCACGTCGGGGTCGTCCTCGGCGGCCCTGGCGATGCCGTCCATGAGCACCAGGCGGCCTTCCGCGTCGGTGTCGAGCACCTCGACGGTCTTGCCGCTGTAGCTGTGGATGACGTCGGAGGGACGCTGCGCGGTGCCGCTCGGCAGGTTCTCCGCCAGGCAGAGGTAGCCGACGGCGTTGACGGGCAGGCCGAGCCTGGCGATGCCGATCAGAGCGCCGAGCACGGCGCCCGCGCCGCCCATGTCGGACTTCATCCAGTCCATGGAGGCGGACGGCTTGAGCGACAGGCCGCCCGAGTCGAACGTGATGCCCTTACCCACGAACGCCAGCGTCTTGCCGGCCTCCGGGTGGCGGTAGGACAGCCGGACCAGGCGCGGGCCCCTGGCCGAGCCCTGGCCGACGCCGACGAGGCCGCCGTAGCCGCCGTCCTTGAGCTGCTTCTCGTCGAGCACCTCGACGCTCAGCCCGGCCTTGCCGCCGGTCTGCTCGGCGATCTCGGCGAACTTGGCCGGCCACAGATCCGAGGGAGGCGTGTTGACCAGGTCGCGAACCAGCGCGACGGACTCGGCCAGCACGCCCGCCCGCTCGGTGACGCTGTCCGGCTGCCCGGAGAGGATCGTGAGCTCGGACACCGGCTCCTTCCGCGCCTCGTCGGTGCGGTAGCGGGCGAAGGCGTACGCGCCGAGCAGTCCGCCGAGCGCGACCGCCTCGGCCTCGTCGGGCGAGCCCGCCGGGAGGGCGAGCGCGGCGCGCGCGGTGCCGGCGAGGGAACGCACGGCGGCGCCGGCGGCGCGCCGCAGGCCCTCGGCGTCGTAGGAGTCGCCCAGCCCCACCGCGACCAGCAGTGGTGCGGCGATGGCGCCGAACGTCGGCAGCTTGGCCAGCTCACCGGCCTTGCCGGAGAAGGCCACGGCGCCGAGTGAGGTGGCGAGCTTGCCGCCGAAGGCCGCGTCGAGGGCCTCGGCGTCCCCCACGGGCTGGGGACCTTCCTGGCCGGACCTGAAGCCGACGATCAAGGCGTCGGTGTCGATGGAGACTGGATCTGCTGAGTTCAGCCGCACAGTGGTCACGTAAACCGATGCTATCCACGGTTTCTGCGTACTCACAAACAGGGGTTCATCCTACCAATCAACGGTCAGCGTTTCTCGCGACATGGTGCTAGCGTTATTAGCATCATGTTGCTGACGCTCGATCTCAACGACGCGCGGCCCCTGCACGAGCAGGTGGCCGGGGCCATCAGGCGCGCCATCGGCGAGGGGTCCTACCTGCCGGGAGACCGCCTGCCACCGGCCCGGGACCTGGCCCAGGCGCTCGGCATCAACCCCAACACCGTGCTGCGCGCGCTGCGTGACCTGCGGGACGAGGGGCTGCTGGAGTTCAGGCGCGGCCGCGGGGTCAGCGTGGCGGGCCGCGCGGACGGCCGCGCCCTGCTCGTGCAGCGGGCGCGCGAACTGCTCGAAGAAGCCAGGAGGCACGGCTACGGCCGCGACGACCTCATCACCATCCTGGAGGAACTGTCATGAATCCCCGAGTCTCCATCCTCACCGTGTGGGGCCTGGTCGCCACCGCCGCGCTGGTCCTGCTTCCGCTGGCGGTGCGCGACCGCTTGCCCGATCCGATGGCGACCCACTGGGGGCCGGGCGGCGGTGCCGACGGCTCGATGCCGTTCGCCGCGAGCGTCGTCATGAGCGTGCTCCTCTGGGTGGTCCCCTGGCTGGTCCTCCTGGCCATGGCGGTCCGAGGCCGGGCGCTGGTCCGCAGGCTCGGCCGGATGTACTGGTGCGGCACGGCCGGGTTCATGAGCGTGTTCGCGATCGGGATCGGCGGCATCACCCTGCTGGCCAACCTGGACGCGCCCGACTGGACGCGGGCCAGGTTGGCTGGATGGCACGTCATCGCGGTCATCCTCGCCGCAGCCCTCGCCGCGGTGGCGGCCGGCTACCTGGGCAGGGGCGAGCCCGACCAGCCGAGTCCTGAGGGTGAGCAACCACCGCGCCTGCGCCTGCGGGCGGGCGAGCGCACGGTCTGGGTCAGCCGCGTCGCCAACCCGTGGCTGGTCGCGGTCGCCGTGGCCACGGTCGCCTGCGTCGGCGTGCTGGTCGTGCTGGGGCTCATCGGCGTCATGCCCGGCCCCGTCGCGGTCGTCGCGCTGCCCGTGCTCGTCGTCCTGCTGGTCATCGGGGTGATGAGCGCGTCCGTCACCGTCAGGGCGGGCGACGACGGGGTCGCGATCGGGTTCGGGCCGCTCGGCTGGCCTGTGCGCAGGATCAGGTTGTCCAGCATCGACTCGGCGTACTCGGAGGTCCGTCAGCCGAGCCAGGTCGGCGGCTGGGGCTTTCGCGGGCTGCCGGGCAGCGCCACCATCATGCTGCGCGGTGGCGAATGCCTGATCATCCGCTACCGTTCTGGCGGTCAGCTCGCGATCAGCATCGACGACGCGGCGCGCGGCGCATCCCTCATCAACGCCCTCATCGCGGAGCGGGTGGAAGCATGAAAAGACCTCTCCTCATCTTCATCGTCCTGGCCTTCGGGTTGTCCTGGGCGGCGTTGCTGCCCGTCTGGTTCGACGGCGGGCTGAGCTCGCCGATGGCGGGGGTGCTGACCGCGCTGATGATGTTCACGCCCGCGGTGGGCGTGCTCGGCGTGTGGGCCGTCTCGCGCAGGCCGTTCCGCGAGTGGGCCGCGGAGACCGGGCTGACGCTCGGGGAGCGCCGGGGCCGTACGGGCGTGGTCGTGCTGTGCGCGTGGCTCGGCATCCCGCTGCTGGTGTTCCTCGCGATGGGGCTCAGCGCCGCCGCCGGGCTGGTGTCACTGGACCTCGGAGGGCTCAGCCTGCTCAGGGCGGCGCTGGAGGGGCGCGGTATGGAGGTTCCCGCCGAGCTCGGGTCCGTCGCCGTGCTGCAGATCGTGCTGGCGACCCTGACCGGCCCCCTGCTGAACGCCGTCCTGACCCTGGGGGAGGAGTGGGGCTGGCGCGGCTGGCTCCTGCCCAGGCTCGCCGCCACGAACGGCCCCCTCGCCGGCCTGCTCCTCTCCGGTGCCATCTGGGGCGTCTGGCATGCCCCGCTCACGCTCCTCGGCTACAACTATCCGAGGCTGGGATCCTGGGCGGCGCTCGTCTTCATCGGGTTCTGCGTGCCGGCCGGGGTGGTGTTCGGGTGGTTGCGGCTGCGTACCGGCAGCGTGTGGCCCGCCGTGGTCGCGCACGGCTCGCTGAACGCCGTCGCCCTGCCCGCCCTCCTGCTCGGTGACGCCGCCGCCCCGCCGAACGAGGTGCTCGCCGGGGTGACCGGCCTGGTCGGCTGGATCCTGCTGGCCCTGGTCGGTGCGGCCCTCCTCCGCTTCTTCCCCCTACGCCAGCCCCAGCCGGTCGGCTGACCTCTAATCCGAGGGCATGGCCACTTAGTCCGAGGGCATGGCCGCGCTGCCCGTTTCCGAGGGCCTGGCCACGGTGAGGGGCCGTCTGGGTGGTCAGGCGAGGAGGGCGCAGACCACGAGCGCGGTGGCGGTGGCGGTCTCGACCAGCGCGCCCAGGACGTCGCCGGTGATTCCGCCGAGCCGGCGTCGGGCATGCGCGAGCACCAGCAGGGCCGCGCCCAGCCCGGCGAGCAGGCCGAGCGGCGGCACGACGGCAGCCACGAACCCCGGGTCCGCGCCCAGCCCGGCGCTGAGTGGTGGCACGGCGGCGGGGATCGTGAGCAGGCCGAGGGCGGTGGTCGTGAGGAGGGCGGCCAGGGTGGCGAGCCAGGGGGCGGAGGGGCGTACCGTGCCCGCGACCATCGCGCCCAGGCCGTCGGGCCGGGCGGCGGGGACACTCGGCCGGCAGGCCCAGGTGAGGGCCAGCCGCCCCGCCACGCAGGCGGTCACCAGCGCCGCGAACCCCGCGTCCGCCAGCGCCACCACCTCGATGACCAGCGTGAACACCAGCGCCATCACACCGAACGGCCCGATATCCGATTTTTTCATGATTTCGAGCGCCTGATCGGCGGGCTTCCCGCTCCCGAGCCCGTCCGCCAGATCGGCCAGCCCGTCGAGGTGCAGCCCGCGAGTCAGCACCGCCAGCAGCCCGAGCGCCAGCCCCGCCCCCAGCAGCGCCGGCGCGGGCAGCAGCACGGGCAGCCCGGCGACCGGGCCCAGGACGAGCCCGACGGCCGGGGCCAGCGCCATCGCCCGCCCCGCGACCTCCCGATCGACCCGCTCGACGCGTACCGGAAAGACGCTGAGCGTGCCGACCGCGAACCGCAGCCCGTACGCCAGAAGAGACCTGCTCATCGAACCCCGCCCCACTCTCGTGCCTGGTCGAGACCGTAGCGGCAGTACGCATGCATATTTCTCATAGGTAACGGGACGATCCCGGGCCCCACTAGTCTGGCGGGATGCACGTGGTTGAACTGGAAGGCGTTGGTGTCCGGGTAGTCGGCAAGTCGCTGCTCGACGCGGTCGATTGGCAGGTGGACTACGGCGACCACTGGGTGATCGTCGGCCCCAACGGCGCGGGCAAGACGACGCTCCTCTCGCTGGTCGGCGCCGTACGGCATCCCAGCGAGGGCACGGTCAAGGTGCTCGGCCACCGGCTCGGCCAGGTGGACCTGCGGGAGTTGCGCCGCCACATCGGCCTGGTCGCGTCCAGCCAGCGGCTGATCGACGAGGAGCTGATGGAGGAGGAGGGGGCGACCGCGCACACCGTGGTGCTCACCGGGCACACAGGGACGAGCGTTCCGCTGTGGGACAAGTACGGCGACGTCGAGCGGGACCGCGCCCACCGGCTGCTGGCCGACCTGGGGTGCAAGGACCTGGCGGACCGGCCGTTCCGCGTCTGCTCGCAGGGCGAGCGGGCCAGGATCAGGGTGGGCAGGGCGCTCATGGCGGATCCCGCGGTGTTACTGCTCGACGAGCCGTTCGCGGGGCTGGACCTGCCGGCCCGTGAAGACCTCATCACCGCCGTCGAAGACCTGGCCACGATCCGGCCCGTGCTCACCACCGTGACGGTGACGCACCACCTGGAGGAGGTGCCGGCGACGACCACGCACGCCATGCTGATGCGCGACGCCAGGGTGCTGGCGGCCGGCCCCGTAGCCGACGTGCTCACCTCGGCCAACCTCTCCGACTGCTTCGGCCGTCCCCTCCACGTGGACCGTCTCGACGGCCGCTGGTACGCCCGAGCCCTCCGCCCATGACCCACCCTGCCGCATGGCACGGGTTCGACGTGAATTGTCGCGTTGATCACAGTTCGAGCAGACGTCCTGCCACCACCAGCGCCACGTACTCGGACTCGGCGGCGAGGCGTTCGTTGAGCCGTCCGAGCGCGTCCCTGAACGCCCTCCCGCTCGCCGTCGCGGGAACCACGCCCATCCCCACCTCGTCCGACACCGCCACGATCCGCTGCGGCGTCGCCCGCCACGCGGCCACGAGCCCGTCACAGCGGGCGGCGACCGGCGCGCGGTCGCCGTCCCAGGCTCCGTGCTCGTCGAACACCGCCGCCAGCCAGGTCCCGAGCCCGTCGATCAGCAGGGGAGCCTCGGCGGTCCTCATCGTCCGGGCCAGGTCGGTGGTCTCGATGGTGTCCCAGTGCGCCGGTCGCCGCTCCTTGTGCGCCCGCACCCGCGCCGCCCACTCGCCGTCACCCGCGCCGCCCGGCCCCGTCGCGACATAGGTCACGTACGGCTCCGCCGCCAGCCGCGACTCCGCCTCCGCCGACTTCCCCGACCGCGACCCGCCCAGCAACAACGCCCGCCTGGGCCGGTCGACCGACGTCTCCTGCGCGGTCCCGGCCCACAACTCGGTGCCATCGGGTACGGCGACCGCCCCCCACAGCCGCAGCCGCCTCGCCAACTCCTCCTCGGACCTGATCCGGTGATCCAGCCCTGCGGCCACCACCAGGGTCGCGTCGTCCGCCAGACCGGCCCGCCGCAACTCCCCGAGCCGCTCTGGCCGGTCGAGCAGGTCGATCAGCACGACGTCGTACCTGCCGGGACCGTCCACGGGCACGGACCGGCCCGCCGGCAGGTAGAGGAGCCTGGAACCGTCAGGGCAGGCGAGCCCCAGGCCGCCCGCACAGGCGTGGTAGCCGTCCGGCGGCTCCGCGAGGGGAAACCGGACCGCGTCGTCCACGACCACTTCGAACGGCCGGCGATGTCCGGATGGGAGCCCGGCGCACGAGGCACACCCGCAACCGGGCTCCGGCCATCCCGCGCCACCCGCCGTACCGGAGACAAGGACCTTCACCGCGCCGAGCGTACAAGCCCATGGAACTTGACGCCGGACCCGCGGCACCGGTCAGAAGGTGGGCGCACACGACACGCGCGTGACATCGATTGACCGCCGAACTCGGGAGTAGGGTTCCAGTGCCGTCGGAGAGCGCGCCGGCGAACCCGCGGAAAAGGAGCGTATGGCATGACATGGCGGTGGCGATATGAGAATGCAAAGGGTGGTGAGGTGACCGATCGCCCTTTGCCGCGAGAAGTCTTTCCGAGCCAGGCCGACGCGGAGTCCTGGATCGGCGAGAACTGGCGTGACCTGGTCGATGCCGGTGTTGAGCAAGTGGCCCTGCTGGAAGAGGACCGCGTTGAATACGCGGGCCTGGCATTGCGTCCGGAGTGAGTTCGGGGTAAATGAAAAACCCCTTGAGCGCTGTCGTTGCTCAAGGGGTTTTTGGTGTTATGTGAGTTATGGGCGGCTGCTCGGGCTGGCCGTCTTGGCCGGGTCACGCTCCACGACGTCGCCGAGAACGCCGTCGATCCGCGCCAGCACGCCGGCGTCCAGCTTGACGCCCGACGCCCGTACGTTGTCGCGCACCTGCTCGGGACGGCTGGCGCCGATGATGGCGCTGGAGACGTTCTGGTTCTGCAGGACCCAGGCGACCGCCAGTTGCGCCATGCTCAGCCCCAGGTCGGCCGCGATCGGCTTGAGCTCCTGTACGCGGGCCAGCACGTCGTCCTTCATGAACCGCTGGATCACGGAACTGCCGCCGGAGGCGTCGGTCGCCCTGGACCCCTCGGGCGGCTGCCGGCCGGGCACGTACTTGCCGGTGAGCACGCCCTGGGCGATCGGGGACCAGACGATCTGGCCGACACCCTCCTTCTCGCTCAGCGGCACGACCTCCGACTCGATGACCCTCCACAGCATGGAGTACTGAGGCTGGTTCGACACGATCCGGTCGAAGCCCATCTCATCGGCGATCTTCATGGCCTGGGCGATCTGGTCCGCGGTCCACTCGCTGACGCCGATGTAGAGGATCTTGCCCTGGCGTACCAGGTCGTCGAACGTCTTGAGTGTCTCCTCCAGGGGCGTCTCATAGTCGAATCGGTGGGCCTGGTAGAGGTCGACGTAGTCGGTCTGCAGGCGGCGCAGCGAGCCGTCGATCGAGGCGGTGATGTGCTTGCGTGACAGGCCGCGGTTGTTCTTGCCGGGTCCGGTGGGCCAGTAGACCTTGGTGAAGATCTCCAGGGAGTCCCTGGGCACGCCCTTCAGCGCTCGGCCGAGCACCTCCTCGGCCTTCGTCGCCGCGTAGACGTCCGCGGTGTCGAACGTGGTGATGCCCTCATCGAGCGCCGCCCGCACACAGAGCTTGGCGGCGTCCTCCTCGACCTGGGAGCCGTGGGTGAGCCAGTTGCCGTAGCTGATCTCACTGACCATGAGACCGCTACGACCGAGGTGTCGGAATTCCATGCACCAGACTCTATTCCTGGCGTATGGGTGATCCGTTTCGGGATAGGGTGCGCGACGTGCTGAAGCTCGTACGGCTGGCGCTGAAGGCGGCCATCGTGACCGCGATCGTGGTACGACTGCGCCGCCGCGCCCGCATGCCCGAGAAGGCGCCCGTCCCCGCGCCCGCGCCGCGGACCCCGGCCCGGGGCACCCGGGTGGGCCTGCTGTGGGCCGGCATCGCGGTGCTCGTCGCGCTCACCCTGACGGCTGCGGTGCTGCCCACCGAGGCACAGGAGACGGCCGAGGCGAACGCGCGGGCCTACCAGGCCGAGCAGGACGCACTCACCAGGGACCTGCTCGACACCGAGCAGTCGATTGCCCAGCAGCCGACAACCCAGCAGCCGACCGCCCAGGCGTCGCCCGCTCCGGACACCGAGCACCAGGCCGCGCTGGAGGTGCCCGACCCCAACTGCTCGCCCGCGCCGCGCCCCGTCACCGTGCGGCCGATCGATCCGAAGGTCAAGCGGGCAGTGGACCGGGAGTGGCGGCGGATCGAGCGGTGGCTGAAGGCGAACGCGCCGCGTACGTACGGGACACTCGCGACGCCGGGACGGGCGCGCACGATCGCGATCGCCGAGTCCCAGATGGGGGTGGACTTCCCCGACGACCTGCGGGCCTCGCTCCTGCGCCACAACGGCTCGCAGGGGGCGCGGGGATTCGGGTTCGGGTTCTGGCCTGGCGGCGCCGTCAACCTCGGCACGCGCGAGATCAGGGACGCCTGGCGCGACCGATGCCGCTGGGACCGCACCGATTCCGGCACCGACCCGGCCACCGAACACTGGAACGGCAGGATGATCCCGTTCGTCTTCTTC
Source organism: Nonomuraea cypriaca (assembly GCF_015645445.1). GTDB lineage: Bacteria > Actinomycetota > Actinomycetes > Streptosporangiales > Streptosporangiaceae > Nonomuraea > Nonomuraea cypriaca. The sequence continues at coordinate 12,511 of NZ_JADOGI010000226.1, forward strand.
GAGGGGCGCGACAGCAGGGACGGGATGTACGGGGTGGTCGACTCCGTGGAGGGCACCGCCGGATGGGACGACACCTTCTCCGGCATGGCGCCCCGGATGCCGTCCTACCACGCGCTGATGCGGGCCGTCGCCGACGCCCTGGAGCAGGGCGAGGAGATCGAAGGCTGGCGGCCCGCGGTCGAGCGGGGCATGCTGCGCTGGGAGAACCCGCACTGGGAGAGCACGGAATAGGGCAGTTACAGGAAATTTCCCAAAAATCGGGAAATTTCGCTACTTCTTGGCCGGCACCGGCTTACCGCCCGGCAGCACCTGCGGCGGCGGGAAACGCAGCTTGCGGATCTGCAGCGCCCGCATCGCGGCGTAGAAGCCCACGCCCCTGACGCTCTCGTCGGGCAGCTTCTCCACCACCAGCCGCTTCACCTTCCACGCCACGAAGACGGACGTGAAGAGCACGCCGATCATCATGATCGGCCAGCCGATCGTGATGACGTATCCCAGCACCTGGGCGCGGACCGCCATGGGCCACGGGACCCACGTCGCCAGCAGGATGAGTAGCGAGAACGGCAGGAAATACTGACTCGGCAGCCGCCGGGAGTCGACCCAGTCACGCGCGAACTTGCGCGCGGGACCCTTGTCACGAGCGGGATAGTACCGTTCGTCACCTGCGAGCATGCCCTTGCGGGCCCGATCGCGCTCGGCCGCCTGCTTGGTCCGCATCTGCCGATAGGCCTCTTTACGGTCTTTCGGCGCGCTGACGGGTTGGCGTCGTCTGCCTTCGGCATCCCGGCGCTTGGGTGTGGGACGACCTTTACCCTGGGGCTTAGGATCGTCAACGGGGACGGGGGAGTCGTCCACAGAGGTTTGGGATCGGCGTCGCAACACGACGTCAACCCTACCTGGACTGCAACTTAGTGACGCCCCCGTGCGTTATGCGTAGGGTAATCCCAAGGCGGCTGCGCTGCATTGGGTGAACACCAGCACGACCTAGAAGGGGACGGCCGACGCGCATGAGCGTGATGAAGAGACTTTCGATGATCTTCAAGTCCAAGGCCAACAAGGCCCTGGACAAGATGGAGGATCCACGCGAGACCCTTGACTATTCCTACCAGCGGCAGCTCGAGTTGCTGCAGAAGGTGCGTCGAGGGGTGGCCGATGTGGCCACCTCGCGCAAGAGGGTGGAGCTGCAGGTCAACGGCTTGGAGGCGCAGGCCAAGCGCCTTGAGGACCAGGGCCGCAAGGCGCTGTCCGTGGGCCGTGAGGACCTCGCCCGCGAGGCTTTGCAGCGCCGGTCCGGTCTGCAGACGCAGATGGCCGACCTCAAGGTCCAGCACGACAACCTGCAGGCCGAGGAGGAGAAGCTGACGACGGCTTCCCAGCGGCTGCAGGCCAAGGTCGACTCCTTCCGCACGAAGAAGGAGACGATCAAGGCGACCTACACCGCCGCCGAGGCGCAGACGCGCATCAACGAGGCGTTCTCCGGCATCTCCGAGGAGATGGGCGACGTCGGCCTGGCGATCCAGCGCGCCGAGGACAAGACGGCGCAGATGCAGGCCAGGGCGGGCGCGATCGACGAGCTGCTGGCCAGCGGCGCGCTCGACGACTACAGCGGCACCCGTGGCGACGACATCCAGGCCGAGCTCGACCGCATGGGCGGCGGCATGGACGTCGAGCTGGAGCTGGCCAAGATGAAGTCCGAGCTGGGCCAGGGCCCGGCGCCGCAGGGCGCGATCGAGCAGGGCCAGCCGCCGCAGCAGCAGGCCCAGCCGCAGCAGCAGTCCCAGCAGCCCCAGCAGGGCCAGACCCAGCAGCTGCGTCAGCCTGGGGAGGGCGCATGATTGTCAGGATCATGGGCGAGGGCCAGGTGGAGATCTCCGCCGACGACATCTCGGTGCTCAACGAGCTCGACGGCGAGCTCGAGGCGGCCATCGAGGTGGGCGACGAGAAGGCCTTCCGCGTCAAGCTGCACGCGTTGCTCGACAAGGTGCGCCATGTGGGCAAGGCGCTCCCCGACGACAGCCTTGAGCCGTCAGAGCTGATCCTTCCCCCCGCGGACGCCTCGATCGAGGAGGTCCGGGAGATGCTGGGCGACCAAGGCCTCATCCCGGGCTGAGCCCCGTGCGCACGCGGTTCGCGTCCGACCGCGGCCTGACCGGCCGCATGGTCGTGACGATGTTCCTGCTCGGGCTGCTCTACGTGGTGTTCGTCGGCGTCCTGATCGCCCTCGGCGTGCGGGCGCTGACCGTGCTGGTGGTCGCGGGGGGTCTGCTGCTCGTGCAGTACTTCCTGTCCGACCGCATCGCGTTGTTCGCGATGGGTGGACGGGAGGTCTCGCCGCAGGAGGCCCCTGAGCTGCACGGCCTGATCGACCGGCTGTGCGCGCTCGCCGACATGCCCAAGCCACGGGTGGCGATCGCGGATTCCGACGTCCCCAACGCGTTCGCCACGGGCAGAAACCAGAAGAAGGCCGTCGTCTGTGTGACGACCGGCATCCTGCGCCGGCTGGAGCCCCAGGAGCTCGAGGGCGTGCTCGCCCACGAGCTGTCGCACGTCGCCCACCGCGACGTCGCCGTCATGACGATCGCCTCGTTCCTCGGCATCGTCGCGGGGCTCATGACCAGGTTCGCGCTCTACACGGGGCTCGGCGGCCGCCGCAACGGCGGCCAGGGCGGGCTGCCCATCGGAGCCATCATCCTGCTCGTCTCCGTCATCGTGTACGCCGTCAGCTTCCTGCTCACCCGCGCCCTGTCGCGCTACCGCGAGCTGGCCGCCGACCGCGCGGGCGCGTTGCTCACCCAACGCCCGTCGTCCCTGGCCAGCGCGCTGACCAAGGTGACAGGCGACATGGCCAGGATCCCGACCCGCGACCTGCGCGAGGCGGAGCCGTTCAACGCCTTCTACTTCGCCCCGGCGTTGTCCAAGGGCCACTCGGTGGCGAACCTGTTCTCCACCCACCCGTCGCTCGACCGGCGGCTGGAGCAACTGGCGAACATCTCCAAGCAGCTCGGAAGGGGCTGAGCGGATGGGCTGGCTGGACTCGTTGCTGGGCCGGTCGAAGCCGGTCAAGCCCAACCTCGACGCGCTCTTCGCGCTGCCGTCCGCGGCCGTGACGCTGCAGGCCGCCACCGGTCTCGTCCCCACCGGTCTCGGCTCTGTGGCATTCCGCGCCGCGGAGGGCGGCGCCTTCGCCACGCTCGAACGCGACGTCAAGGCGCTGCTCGGCGAGCGCGTGGAGGAGTCCGACGACGGTTACGGCTACACCTGGCTGCTGGTGCGCCGTACCCCCGACGCGGTCAGCGATCTGGTCACCGAGCTGCACGCGGTGAACTCCTCGCTGGAGTCGGCCGGGTTCGGGCCGTCGCTGCTGTGCTCGCTGGTGTCGTTCGCCGCGCAGGACCGCCGCCAGGTGGCGGTCGTGTACCTGTACAAGCGCGGCACCTTCTACCCGTTCGCGCCGCTTCCCGGGCAGCGGCGGGACAACGCGCTCGAACTCCAGGTCCGGGGCGCGCTGGAAGGCGAGCTGCCGCTGGAGGCGGACCTCAGCCGCTGGTTCCCCGTATGGGGTGCCCCCGGGTTGTGATAACCCATGGTGATCTAATGATCACGTGGAGCGAAGATTGTTCGTGCTCGCGGCTTCCGCGTTCATCGTGGCGGCTGTGCTGGGCAGCGCGTGGATCACCGGTCAGTTCACCACGCCGGAGGTCGACAGGGCCCATGGCTACGTGAGCGAGCTGGCCGCCAGGGACCAGCCGTGGACGCGGCTGTTCCGGGTCTGTGACGCGTTGTCTGGGCTGGCCTGCGTGCTGGGGGTGGCGCTTGTGCCGCGGGTGGCGCGCGAGTGGCCGGGGTGGCTGGCGCTGGCCGCGTACGGGCTCCTCATCGTCGTGGCGGCGGTGTTCCCGCTGGACTGCGCCCCGCTGAGCGATCCGGCCTGCCGGGCGGCGTCGTTCGGGCATCGGGTGCATCCGCTCGCGGGCGGGCTGGCCACGAGCGCCGTGCTGGCCGCGATGGTGGTGCTCGGGTCGCGCTGGCGGTCGTGGGTGTCGTGGCTGGTCACCTGGCTGAGCCTGGCCGCCACCGTACTGACCGTGACCGCCCTGGCCACTGGGCGCGGGGCGGGGATCGCGCACCGGGCCCAGCTCACGCTGATCGCGGTATGGCTCGTGTACGTGGCCCTCCACCTCCTCGTCGCGGACCCCTGCCCCGCCACCCAGA
>NZ_JADOGI010000227.1 GCF_015645445.1 Nonomuraea cypriaca
GGGGCCGTACCCGCCGAAGCCTCCTGAGGAGGAGGTGGCCGCGGCGAGGGTGGCCGAGCCTCCGTCCTGCTGTTCCTGCTGTTCGGGAGACCAGCCGAGGGGCCGGCCTGAGCCGGGCGTGAACGGCTGGTCGTCCGGCTCGGGCAGCTCGGCGGCCACGTCCGGGATCGTGCCGAGCGCGCTCTCGATCCCGCCCGCGGCGCCGGACAGGGCCGAGCCGGTGTCCGTGACCAGCCGGCCCAGCGCGCCCCGGGCCTCGTCCAGGGCCGGTCGCATGCTCTGCGCGACCTGCTCGTCGGTGGGCGGCGGGTGCGCGGCGCGCAGCTCGTACGCGGCTGCGGCGTACCCCTGGCAGATCTCCAGGGCCTGCGACTCCGCCGCGCGCAGCGCCTCGGCGGCGGTGTCGAGGTGGCCCGCGCACTCCCGCCACGCCTGCTGCAGCCGGTCGCCGCAGCGCGTCGCCCGGTCCATGTAGCCGGCGAACGCCTCGGCGCTGTCACCCCGCCAGGCCTCGCCCACGTCGGCGGCGGCCGTGCGGACCGCGTCCGTGTGCTGCTGCCCGGTCCCGGCCGCCGTACGCCAATCCGCCGCCGCCGCGCTGATCGCGCCCGGGTCGCCGATCACCTGGGCGGCCAGGTCCGCCAGCTCCGCGCCGCCCGGCACGGACCTGACCTCGTCGAGCGCGCTCACCGCCGCACCGCGCTCCCGTCGGCGGCGGTGACCGTGCGCTCGACCGCGTCGAGGGCACGGTCTACCCCTTCGAGACGGCTGCCGAGCGTCTTTGCGGCCGTGCCGGAGACGCGGGCCAGGTTCGCCGCCGCGGCGGCCATGGCGGCGGAGCCGGACACGTTCCCGAAGGCCGCCGCGTCCGGCGTCCGGCCCGCGAGCCCGGCGAACGCGCCGGAGGCCGACTTCGCCGTCGCGGCGCAGCCGCTCAGCGCGTCCCGGTGGAACTCGAGCATCACGCTGCGCCCCCTTCCTCGCTCAGCGGACCACGGTGGAACTCGAGCACCAGCGTTCTCCCTTCTCAGTCAGCGCCGGAAGAGCTCCAGCAGTTCTTCCGCCCGGTGGGTGCGGGCGATCCACACCTCGCGGCCGCGGCGCTCCCGCGTGATGAGCCGCCCGGCGCGCAGCCGGTCGCAGTGGTACGTCAGGCCGCTGGGCGCGATCTGCATGCCGGTGGCCAGCATGGACATCGTCATGGGCTGGTCGAGCGCGCACAGCAGGTCCGCGCGGACCGGGCCGACCAGCGCGGACAGCTCGTCGACGGCGGGCGCCACCGGCCGGCGCCACAGCGAGTCCGCGCCTGGCACGGGATAGGCGATCCACACCGCCTCCGGGTGGTCCAGGCTGACGATCAGTGCGTCCTTGCCGGCCAGCATCGGCACGAGCACGATCCTGCGGTCGCCGAGCTCGTACGTGCTGGATTCGAGGTCGGAGATGAGCAGGCCGCGCTCGCCGTACGTGATGCGGTTGCTCAGCGCGCCGAGCAGCAGCTCGGGGCCGCCGCGGACACTGCCGACGCCGACCCGCTCGATCTCCCTGTCGAGCAGCGCCCTGGCCCGTTTCCACAGGGGCTCGGTGGTGTTCCAGACGTCGTTGAGCGCGCCGGCGTACCCGCGCAGCCAGCGGGCGGGCCGCTCGGCGGCCGACCGCCAGTGGGCAGGCAGCGGCCCGGGACCGAACGCCTGCTCCAGGTCCTTGATCAGATCGTCGGGCGGGATGTCGTGCAGGGCGCTGATCTGCGCCTGCACGGAGACGTCGCCGCCGATGGGCGCGCGCGGCACCAGGCTGTCCGGCATGACCGAGTAGCCGGGCGCCGCCAGCGGGCGTACGGACTCGTGGCCCGGCCGGCCGACGCGCGAGCTGATCGCCCGGCGCCAGAGCTCCGGCAGGCCGCGACGGCGGCCTGCGAGGGCGTCGGCGATCATGGCCAGGGCGGTCAGGTTGGGCGAGATGGAGATGTAGAGCTGCGGTGTGGAGCTCACGCGCAGCTCGCTCCACACGGTGTTCGTTGTTACGGGGGCCCCCACGGGTAGGACTGTAAACAGAGATCGCATCGCCGGAGGAATGCTTCAACGATGCTCGAAACATCCGTAAGGTCGGATGTATCGCGGCCCTAGGTGATGCGGACGCTAGGGGCTCCGTGGGCTTCCGTCCGCACTGGGGTCAACTCCATGACATGTCCTTTATGTGGTGTTGTGCTGTGGTTGCTCCAGAAGCTATGCCCCTCCACTAACAATTGACTTAAATCGCCCTTACAGGTCGCTTGACTACCGAGCGGTCACTTCCGCCACAGGAGTGGGCTCTCGCGGTAGTCGTCAGAGTCGAACTTCACGCCGACGATCTCCACTTCGGTGCGCGCCCCCGTCAGCCTGCAGGTCTCGAAACTGGCTCCGACCTGGGTGAAGTCTCTGGGGGCGGTCTCGCGCTCGCAGCCGGGCATGGTCCCGGTCAGCACCGCGCCGGTGCCACCGCCGTCCGCGGTCACCACCGACAGGACCGGCCCGGACGAGTACGAGTGATCGGTGCCGTCGACGTTCTCGACGGTGTAGCGGATGTAATGCGGCGTGATGCCCTTCGCCTGCCGGCCGCGCTCCCGCACCAGTGCCGCCGGGTCGCCGGCCTCGATGGCGGTGACCGTGATGCCGACGGGGCCCTTCCGGTCCGGGACCACGGCCCGCTGGCCGACTCTGAGCTTGGTCCCGGGGGCGGTGAGCTTCGAGGCGGCAGGCTTGGTCTCGGCCTGCCCGCTCTCCTCCTGCGCGCTCTCCTCCGGCCCGGCCTCCTCCTGCGCGCTCTCCTCGGGTGCGGCCTCCCCGGGTGCGGTGGCGGCCTGTGCCGGCGGTGCCGGCTCTGTGGCCGGCCGCAGGTCGCCGCACGCGGACAGCGCGATGACAGCCGCTCCCAGAACTCCCATCAGCGTGCCGCGCGTGGCCGTCGATCCTTGGGTCATGAACATGACAAGCGATCTTGGGCCACAGCGCGGTCCCGAGTCGATGGCACAGAGTCCACGATTGCTTAACCAGGAGTACACGGGTGGCTCAACGCGGGGGCGACTCTCGGCGGTGCCTCAACGGTCGCCTGTTCGTCGTCGGCCACCGCCGCCGCTTTGTCACCCTGGACGGTGGTTCGCCGGCTCGGCTGGACAGGCGTACTTACACCCAGGTCAAAAGATCGATGTCCGTGAGTTGGATTTACCATCCAGGCGGCTTGCCGAGCCGATGATCCTTCGTCGGAAGGGGTGGCCGACCGGGCCTCCGGGGTGGAAGGCTTCCCGCAACGCCTCGGTCCTCCTGTGAACGGATGGCCGGGGTGGAACCTCCGCAGTGTCAACTGGAAGGAGTGCGGCATGACGCAAGACGCCGGCCGCGTCGCGGTGCAGCGGGTCAACGACCACGTCGAGGTCGTTCACGTCGACAATCCCGATGCGGTGCTGGAAGTCCCCCGCCGGGACTGGGAGACCTTCACCACGGCGGTCAAGTCGGGCGCGTTCGATCTGGAGACGCTCAAGAGAGGGGTGGAGGAGAGCGTGACCTGACCTTCCCGCAGGCACGCTGAGAGGCGCCCGCTCCAAGCGCAGAGGAGCGGGCGCCTCCTTCTTGACTTCGTACTACAGGCCGCTTCACGAGACCTGGCCCGTCCGTGGGCGCTTCGCGTGCTCCCACGCCGCCCGGTCCAGCCTTCGCGACCATCGCGTCACCGCCCGTGAACCGGCTCTTCAGGGAAGGCGGAGTTCGGCGAACACCCCGCGGTGGTCGGTTCTGGGCACGTCCACCACCTCGACCCGCCGCACGCCCACCCGGCGGTCGGCCAGGATGTGGTCGATGGCGATCACGGGCGGGATCGGGCGGAAGTTCGGCCAGGTCGGGACCAGGCCCTTGCCCACCTGGTCGGCCGCGTCCACGTAGCCGCGGTCGAGCAGCTCGCGCATGGCGCGGTGGTCGATGCTGGCGTTGAAGTCGCCGGCCAGCACCCGGATCGCCGACTCGGACGCCGGGGGCAGGGCGCGCAGGGCGGCGTACCACTCCTCGGCCATGCGGCCGAGCGGCGGGTTGGGGTGGACGGCCACGATCTCGACCTTGCCGCCGCCCGGTGTCCACAGGGTCGCGGCGGGCATGTTGTGGCCGATCGGCGTGAACAGGCCCTCCAGCGCCGTCACCGGGTGCTTGGCGAAGATCCCGCTCCCGGTGGCGCCGAACTCGGGCTCCAGCACCCGGTACGGCAGGAGCTGCTTCAACCCGGCCGCGTCCAGCCGCTCGACCGCGGCGGGGGTGAGCTCCAGGGCGCTGAACACCTCGACGTCGTACGTACGCACCAGGTCCACCACCGTCTGGGCGTCGCCCCTGCCGAACAGGTTGACCGTCAGCACCCGCAGCGGCGCGCCGTTCGCCGCCGGATGCTCCGCGCTGACCAGCCGCGGCACCAGGCAGGCGGCCATCGCCACGCACGCGACCCCCGCGACGATCGCGGCCGGGCGGTTGCGCCGCACCAGCAGGAGCGCGGTCAGCGCCGCGAGGCCCGCGCCGTACGGGGTCACGGTCATGAGCTGGGTGAGGAACGAGCCGTCCTCCAGACCGCCGACCCTGATGACCGCCCAGAGGGCAAGCAGCGTGACGATCGTCCAGGACAGCCATCGCCTGCGTCGTCGCTCCCGTCGCTTCGAGGCCGGCTGCTCATCCGCCGCGGCCTGCTCGGTCCCGACCGTTGTGGTCACTGCGCCGTCCTGTCCCCGAAACGATGTACCACTTGAACTTTAAACGGCATCTGAACGAGGCGGCGCGATCAAGATCGGCCGCTCTCATCCGCCGTCGTCACGCCGGTTGGGCGACGCCCGGTTGGGCGACGCCGGTTGGGTGGCGCTTGCTGGACTGCCGGGCGCGACGCGCTCAGCGCTTGCGGCCCACTCCGGCGTACATCCAGGTCGCCCCCTCCGAGAAGAGGGGAGTGTCGCGCCACTCGGACACCGCCACCAGACCGGGATCGATCAGGTCGAACCCGTCGAAGTAGCGGGCGATCTGCTCGCCGGTTCGCGGCGTGCGGTGCATCGCCTGGCTCTGGGTGGCCGCCAGGTACTCGTCGGCCGTCTTCTTGGGCAGGAAGTCGAGCGTCAGATGGCTCAGCACCAGGTAACTGCCCTCGGGCAGGACCTCCGCGAACGTCTTGACCAGCCGGGCCGGGTCGTCCTCGTCGGAGATGTGCATGAGGACCGCCACCATCACGAGCGCGATGGGCTGGTCGAAGTCGAGGGCGGCGAGCACGTCGGGGTGGTCCAGGACGCTGCGCGGCTCGCGTACGTCGGCCTCGATGTAGGCCGTCTTCCCCTCGTCCGTGCTGGTCAGCAGGGCCCTGGCGTGGGTCATCACGATGGGGTCGTCGTCGACGTACACCACTCGCGACTCGGGGGCCTCCGCCTGCGCTATCTCGTGCGTGTTGCCCTGACTGGGGATGCCGGTGCCCAGGTCGAGGAACTGCCTGATGCCGAGCTGGGACAGGTGCCGCACGGCCCGGCCGAGGAATGCCCGGTTGTTCCTGGCGCTCTCCCGCACCCCCGGCACCGCCGCCATGGTCTGCTCGGCCACCCGGCGATCGGCTTCGAAGTTGTCCTTGCCGCCCAGCCAGTAGTCGTACACGCGGGCCGAGTGCGGGATGTTCGGGTTGATCCCCTGCGCTGCGCTCACGTTCCCGATCTTAAGACATCAAGTCCTAATAAATCGGGGCATTGTCATCCGTGTCATCCCTTCGGGGCGTATACGGTGCCCAGCGCGAGTCCGGCGATGATGACCACGAGCCAGATCAGGGCGCGGCTGCTCGGCCGGGGGCCGCCGCGCAGCATGCTGATACCGAGGGGGACGAACGCGACGCAGAGGCCACCGGTGGCGATGATCGACTGGGGAATCTGGGTGCCCTTGAGTGTGCCGAGCGCCAGCATCGACATCAGAGCGAGAGCCACCGAGCGTCCGGCACCCAGCGCGCCGGAGCGGTAGGCGCCGATGGCGAGCACGGCCCAGCCGAAGAAGGCCGTGCCGGAGAGCGTCCTGAACGGGTGCCACACCGTCTCTCGCCAGGCGAGATAGTAGCCGTCGATGGCGTCGATCATCGCCTGCAGGCCCTGGCTGTCGGTCAGGTGAAAGGCCAGGTGGTCGGTGCCGAACTGGAAGGTGCGCGTGAACAGCCCGGCGATCACCAGGCAACCGCCCCAGATCCCCCACAGCGGTTCGGTGGCCGCGATCCGCTGCGCCAACGCCATGACGGCAGCGCACAGCACGATGTTGCCGCAGGCGAAGCAGGCGTAGGCGGCGGTGATGAGCGTGGGGTGGCTGGCGTACGCCGCGAGTTGGTCGGGGAAGAAGAAGTGAAACCGGACGCGCAGGAGGACCCCGGTCAGAAGCAGGACGGGGCCGCAGACCAGCGCGACCGCGCTCACCCAGTGTCCCGGGAACCGGGCTTGTTCGCGCTGGTCGGCGACGGCGACGGCGTTGGCCGCGCGCCGCTCCGCACCGACCCGCCGCCACCGTTGGACTCGTTGGGTGATGTGCATCGGTTCCGCCTTTTCTGTGGTCGCCGTCGCGTCCGGACGGTGTGCCGGACGCAGAAGCATGGTGACGGTCGTCGCCGCTCGGGCGCGTCGGGCTGTGGTCGTAGGTTCGGCGTCCAGGTGAGCGGCAGGTACGACCAGGGGCAGAGGAAGACCCTCCGACCGTGGGCTGATGCCTGATGGGCCGGCGGCGCGATAGGTTCCCCGCATGAACTGGGCGGGGTGGCGGTTCGGCGGAGGGGTCGTGGACGCGGCGGTGGCGGTGGTCGTGGCGCTGCTCGCCGGATACGCGATCGTCGATCCTCCGGGGCCGTCGTCATGGTGGCCCGCCTGGTCGGCCTGGCCCGTCGCGGCACTTGTGAGCTTCCCGATCGCCGCCCGGCGGCGCCGGCCGTGGCTCATGCTCGGTGTGGCGGGTACCGCGGCAGTGCTGGCCACCGTGGCCGGCGCCGTCGCGGCGGGTGCCATCTGGGTGACGTTCGTCCCGACCGTGCTCGTGCTCTACCTGGTCGCCTCCACCACCGCGGCCGGCCGGTCGCTGGTGGGCCTGGCGGCGTGCGTGGCCGGCGCGGTGGCCGCCGTCCTGATCTTCTACGCCCAGGTGCTGCCCATCCTGCCGCCCGCGGCGCGGCGCAGCGAGTTGCCGCCGTACTGGCCGGTGGAGATCGGCGTGATCTGCGTGTTCATGGGCGCCGGATGGGCGGTCGGGGCGGTGGTCCGCTGGAAGCGGGACACCGCCGCCCGCCTCGCCCACCACCTCGCCGAGGCCGCGGTGGCAGACGAGCGCCGGCGCATCGCCAGGGAACTGCACGACGTCATCGGGCACAGCATGGGCCTGATCGCCGTCAAGGCCACCGTCGCCAACCACGTCGCCGACGTACGCCCGCAGGAGGCACGCGCCGCCCTGGCGGTCATCGAACAGACCAGCCAGAGCACCCTCGCCGAGATCCGCCGGATCCTCGGCCTGCTGCGCTCCGATGGCGACCCCCAGGACGCGCTCACGCCCGTGCCGGGTCTGGCGGACCTGCCGGAGCTGGCCGACCGTGCCCGCTCCGCCGGTATCGACGTCGATCTGGCCGTGCGCGGGGATGCCGCGCTACCTCCCGCGGTGGCGCTGTCCGTCTACCGCATCGTGCAGGAGGCCTTGACCAACGTCATCACCCATGCGGGGCCCACCCGCTGCTCGGTCAGGGTGGACGCCGGCGTACGCGATGCCGTGGTCGAGGTCGTCGACGACGGCCCTCGCCGCCGCGAACCGCCGCGCGCGGGCGACGGCGGGCACGGCCTGATCGGCATGCGGGAACGAGCCATGATGTACGGCGGTACATTCGCGGCGGGGCCTCGCCCCGAAGGGGGTTTCCGCGTGTCCGCCCATCTGCCGTACGACCCGATCGGCCGGCCGGCGTGATCGCGCCTGCGCCCGTCCGGGTCCTGCTTGCCGAGGATCAGGTGCTCGTACGCGACAGCTTCAAGGTCCTCATCGACGCCACCCCAGGTCTGGTGACGGTGGGGGAGGCGGGCACCGGCACCGAGGCCGTGTTCCTGGCCCGGCAGCGGCGACCCGACGTCGTCCTCATGGACGTGCGCATGCCCGGCATGGACGGGATCGAAGCGACGAGGCGCATCTGCGCCCATCCCGGCACCGCCGGTGTCCGCGTGCTGATCCTCACCACGTTCGACCTGGACGAATACGTCTACGCGGCGCTGCGGGCCGGCGCGAGCGGCTTCCTCATCAAGAGCGCCACCGCGACCGAACTCCTCGCCGCCATCCGAGTCGTCGCCTCCGGTGAGGCGCTACTCGCGCCCACCGTCACCCGCCGGCTCATCACCGAGTTCGTACGACGTCCCGAACGAGCCCCGGCCGTGCGCGCCCTCGACGGTGTCACCCCGCGCGAGCGTGAGGTGCTCACGCTCATCGGCGGCGGGATGTCCAACGCGGAGATCGCCGAGCACCTTCACCTCACCGTCGGCACGGTCAAGACCCACATCGGTCATCTCCTGACCAAGCTGAACGCTCGTGACCGCGCCCAACTCGTCATCGCCGCCTACGAAGCCGGGCTCGTCACCACTTCACGATGAGGCTCATCTCGCGAGCGCGTGAGCTGCGGGACGGGAAGAAGCGGTCAGGCGGTGAGGAGACGGGGGTTGGCCATGCCGTTGACCGGCTCGACCGCGGGGGTGCGGGAGATCCGTTCCAGGTGGGCGGCCGCCTGCTCGGGGAGTTCGAGAGCGAATCCGGCGAAGTTTCCGTGGAGCTGGTCGAGTGAGCGCGGGCCGATGATCACCGAGGTGACGCCGGGGCGCTGCCGTACCCAGGACAGGGCCACGGCGGCAGGCGTGCTGCCGAGCTCCACGGCGATCTTCCTGACTTCCTCGGCGATGTCCAGGACGCGTTCGCTGACCAGGTCGCCGGCGGCGAGGCGGGCGATCGGGATCGGTGAGGCCATCATCTGCCCGATCCGGGTGTCCGCCGCCGGGGTGGCGTTCTTCGTGTGCCGGCCGTTGAGTGCGCCGCCGCCGAGCGGTGACCAGACGGCGGTGCCGAGCCCGTGACGCCGGCACACGGGGAGGATCTCCGCCTCGATGTTCCGTGCGACGAGCGAGTACTGCGGCTGGAGGCTGACGAAAGGCGTCGTCCCGGCGCGCTGGGCGGCCCACTGCGCCTCGACGATCTGTGAGGCGGTGAAGTTCGAACAGCCGAGATAACGCACCTTTCCCGACCGGACGAACCCGTCCAAGGTCATCATCGTTTCCTCTATCGGCGTGGTGTCGTCCCAGCCGTGGCACTGGTAGAGGTCGATGTAATCGGTGCCGAGCCTGCGCAGGCTGGCTTCCAGGGCTCGGGTCAGGTGCAGCCGCGACAGCCCTCTGTCGTTGGGACCCCGGCCGTGCGGCATGAACCCCTTGGTGGCGATGACCACGCTGTCGCGCCGCCCCTTGACGGCCCGGCCGACGATCTCCTCCGACTGGCCGTCGGCGTAGTTGTCGGCGGTGTCGAGGAAGTTGTGGCCTTCGTCAAGGAAGGCATGGATGACCCTGGCGGCCTCCGTCTCGTCGCTGCCTTCGAAGTACTCCGAACTGCCGAAGTTCATGGTGCCCAGGCAGGCGCGGGAGACCTTGAGCCCCGAACGGCCCAGCGTGACGTATTCCATGAGGCGTCCTCCTCGGTAGAATCGGATCATCTGATCCGGTTTTTACGATACGGATCAGGCGATCCGGTTGTCAATGGGAGCTGCCATGCCTGAAAGCAAGCCCTTGCGCGCCGACGCGCGGCGCAACCGTGTGCGGATCCTGGCGGCCGCGGAGCTCGTGCTGGCCAGGGACGGGTTGTCCGCGTCGGTACGGGAGATCGCCCGCCAGGCGGACGTCGGCATGGCCACCATCTACCGCCAGTTCCCCACCAAGGAGGCGCTCTACGAGGCGATAGTCGTCAGCCGGATACAGGCTTTGGTCGAGGAGTTTCGCGAACTCGCCGTGGCCGATGACGCCGGGGCGGCGTTCTTCCACTTCTTCAGTCGCCTGGTGGAGGAGTCCACGCACAAGAAAATGCTGGCAGACGCCCTCGCCGACGCCGGTATCGACGTCGAAGCCGGCATGGCCGAATTGGCCCAGGAGATGGCGCGCGTGATCGAGCCGCTGCTGACCCGCGCCCAGCGGGCCGGGGTGATACGCGAGGATCTCGCCATGGCCGAGCTCATGGCGTTGCTGACCGCCGCCTGCCTGGCCGCGGAGCGCAACCGGTGGGACGACGCCTGGCGCACCCGCGTCCTGGGCCTCATGTTCGACGGCCTGCGTGCCTCAAATCACCATTCGCATAAGTGATCCGGTTTTCGGGGGCGGCGGTTGAAAGTTTCACCCGATCATAGGCCGGTAAAGGAAGCCTTTTCTGCTGCTCAATCGGGTCGCCGGCCAGCGGGCGCGGAGTAAGTGAAAGGCGTTGACAAGGGTCGTCATTTGAAGGGCTTTATGTAGTCAGATAGCGTCGCCTCGGCGGAGCGCTCCCCATTGACCGGACCCCGACCGGAACACGGAGACCGCACAATGTCCCAAGCCGGATCACCCCACTGGGCCCTGCGTACCCTGGCCCTGCTGATGTCCATGGCGATGATCTTCGCCGTCCCGCTGGCCGACACCGCCTCGGCGCACGGCTCGGTCGTCGACCCCGCCTCCCGCAACTACGGCTGCTGGCAGCGCTGGGGCAGCGACTTCCAGAACCCCGCCATGCAGCAGCAGGACCCGATGTGCTGGCAGGCCTGGCAGGACAACCCGAACGCGATGTGGAACTGGAACGGCCTCTACCGCAACGAAGTCGGCGGCAACCACCAGGCGGCCGTCCCCAACGGCCAACTCTGCAGCGGCGGCCTGGCCGAAGGCGCCCGCTACCGCTCCATGGACACGGCCGGCGCGTGGAGGATGACGAACCTCGGCAGTACGTTCAACATACGCCTCGACGACCAGGCCAGCCACGGTGCCGACTACATCAGGGTCTACATCACCCGCCAGGGCTACAACGCCACCACCACGCCCCTCGGCTGGAACCACCTGGAGCTCGTCCGCGAAACCCCAAGGTACGCCCCCAGTCAGACGTACATGATCAACAGCATCAACAAGGGCTCGCGCACCGGCCGCCACGTCATCTACACGGTCTGGAAAGCCTCGCACATGGACCAGACGTACTACATCTGTAGTGACGTCAACTTCACCTGACCGCGACCGCACCGCCACGCCCTGCCTGGCGCATCAGGCGCCCGGCGGGGCGTGTGGCGTTCGCGGCCCTTCCGGATCAGTGGAATGCGGCGATGCCGGTGAGCGCCTTGCCCACGACCAGTGAGTGGATCTCCGAGGTGCCCTCGTAGGTCAGCACGGACTCCAGGTTGACCGCGTGCCTGATCACCGGGTACTCGAGGGTGATGCCGCTCGCGCCGAGCAGCGTGCGGCACTTCCTGGCGATCTCCAGGGCCTCGCGCACGTTGTTCAGCTTGCCGACGCTCACCTGCTCGGGGGTGATCGTCCCGGCCTCCTTCAGCCTCCCCAGGTGCACCGCGAGCAGCAGCCCCTTGCCCAGCTCCAGCGTCATGTCCGCGAGCTTCTCCTGAGTGAGCTGGTACGACGCCAGCGGCCGGGCGAACACCTCGCGCTCGGCCACGTACGCGAGGGTCGTCTCCAGGCAGTCGAGCGCCGCCCCCATCGCCCCGAACACGATCCCGAACCGCGCCTCGTTCAGGCAGCCGAGCGGCCCGGACAGGCCCCTGGCGCCGGGCAGCATGGCATCGGCGGGCAGCCGTACGCCGTCGAGCACCAGCTCGCTCGTCACGCTCGCGCGCAGCGAGATCTTGTGCTTGATGTCGTTGACGGTGAACCCCTGGGTGCCGGCTGGGACCAGGAAGCCCCTGACCCCCTCGTCCGTACGCGCCCAGACCACGGCCACGTCCGACACCGAACCGTTCGTGATCCACATCTTGGTGCCGTTCAGCACCCAGTCGCCGCCCTCGCGCTTGGCGGTGGTACGCATGCCGCCCGGGTCGGAGCCGAAGTCCGGCTCGGTGAGGCCGAAGCAGCCGATGCGCTCGCCGGTCGCCATCGCGGGCAGCCACTCCTGCTTCTGCTCCTCGCTGCCGTACTTCCAGATCGCGTACATCGCCAGCGAACCCTGCACCGACACCAGACTGCGCAGCCCGGAGTCGGCCCCCTCCAGCTCCAGACAGGCCAGCCCGTACGAGACCGCGCCCATGCCGGCGCAGCCGTAGCCGTCGAGGTGCATGCCGAGGACGCCGACCGCGCCGAGCGTGCGGGCCAGCTCGCGCGCGGGCAGTTCGCCGGCCTCGAACCAGCCTGCGAGGTGCGGCCGGATCTCCCGGTCGCACATGCGCCTGACCGTGCTCCTGATCTCCCGCTCTTCCTCGCTCAGCAGCGTGTCCAGGGCGAACAGCGCGGTCGGTGCGGTCATCTCGAGAATCCCTCCGATTTTGGATCCAATATTGAAAATCCAATATGTCACAGTTAGAGTGCGTTGCCCATGGACGTTCTGAACCTCATCAGGGTCGCGAAGCTCCCACTCGGCCCGCTCGCGGCGCTCGGGGCCGGCGCGTGAGCGGAGCGCTGTCCGGGCTGCTGGTGGCCGACTTCAGCCGGGTACTCGCCGGGCCCTACGCCACGATGTTGCTGGCCGACCTGGGGGCGGAGGTGGTCAAGGTGGAGCGGCCAGGCATCGGTGACGACACCCGGGCCTGGGGGCCGCCGTACGCGGGGGGTGAGGCCACGTACTTCCTCGGGGTCAACCGCAACAAGCGCTCGATCGCACTCGACCTGCGCGAGGACGTGGAGGTCGCGCGGGCCCTGGCCGCGCGGGCCGACGTACTCGTCGAGAACTTCCGGCCCGGCACCATGGACAGGCTCGGGCTCGGGTACGAGGCGCTGCGGGAGCTCAACCCCGGCCTGGTGTACTGCTCGATCACCGGCTTCGGGACGGGGGAAGGGGCCGGTCTGTCCGGATACGACCTGATCGCGCAGGCCGTCGGTGGGCTCATGAGCGTCACCGGCGAGCCCGGCGGATCCGGCACCAAGGCGGGCGTCGCACTGGTGGACGTCATCACGGGCCTCCACGCGGCCCTCGGCATCCTCGCCGCCCTACACCACCGCGACCAAACCGGCCAGGGCACCCGCGTCGGAAACGAGCCCGCGTGGGACGGTGGCGAGCGGGTCCCGGGGGCCGGGGAGCCGGTTTCCGCCGGTGGTGGGCAGCGGGTGGAGGTGTCGTTGTTGTCGTCGTTGCTGTCGGCGCTGACCAACCATGCCTCCGCGTACGCCGCCGGCGGCGTGGTGCCGAGCGCGATGGGCAACCGGCATCCGAGCATCGTCCCGTACGAGGTGTTCGAGGCCGCCGACCGCCCGCTGGTGATCGCGGCCGGCAACGACCGCCAGTTCCGCGCCCTGTGCGCGATGCTGGAACACCCGGACCTGGCCGGGGACGCCAGGTACGCCACCAACGCCGGCCGGGTGGCCGCCCGCGACGAGCTCATCACGGAGCTGAACGCCACGCTCGCGGGGCGTACGGCGGACGAGTGGTTCGCCCTGCTCACCCCGGCGGGAGTGCCCTGCGGCCCGATCAACGACCTGGCCGCCGCCTTCTCGCTCGCCGCGGACCTGGGCCTGGAGCCCGCCATAGAGCTCGACGGGGTCGGGCAGGTCGCCAACCCGATCCGCCTCAGCGCCACCCCGCCCTCCTACCGCCGCCCGCCGCCCGCGCTCGGACAGGACGAAGCGTGGGTTCGTGAGATATTGGGCCCATGAGTCCGCCCGTGAGCCCGGACGAGGCGCGACGCAGGCCCCCGACGGCCCAGCAGTTCGTGCTGGCCGAGTTGCGCCGCGCCATCACCACCGGCCGCCTGCGCCCCGGCGCCCCGATCCGGCAGGACGCGCTGGCCGAGGAGCTCCAGGTCAGCCGCGTCCCGCTGCGCGAGGCGCTCAAGACCCTCCAGGGTGAGGGCCTGGTCACGTACGAGGCTCACCGGGGCTACTTCGTCGAGACGCTCTCCCTCGACGACCTGCGCGAGGTCTACCGCATCCGCGAGCTGCTGGAGGACGAGGCCGTCCGCCGGGCGGTGGCCCGCCTCGCCGACGCCGACCTCGACCGGCTGGAGACCGTCCAGGAGGAGGTCGAGCGGGCCGCCGCGGCGGGCGACGTGCTCGCCATGGCCACCGCCAACCGGCGCTTCCACATGACGCTGTTCGACTGCGCGGGCATGCCGCGCCTGGTCCGGCTGATCAGGACGTTGTGGGACTCGACCGACGCCTACCGCTCGATGTACTACGGCGACGCCGGCAACCGCGAGCGCGTCGTCAAGGAGCACCGCGCCACCCTGGACGCGCTCCGCCGCCGTGCCGCCGGCGAGGCCGTGACCACCCTCAACGTCCACCGCGCCCACGCGGTCGCCGACCTGGAGCCGCTGCTCGGCCCGACCTCATGAACCGCGCGTACGGAGATACGTCCGGCCACCGGATCGCGATGGGTCCACCCCGGTCCCGCAGCCACCATGCGGAGCGTCGGACAGGGCGAAGTTCTTGTGGGCTCTCGATGCCATGCCAGGGCCCAACACGCTCAGCGTCGGGTGCCGCCGTCCAGGGTGGGCACCCCAGGCTTGGTGAGGCTTTCGGGTTCGACGATCCTGTCGTAGAGGTCCTCTGAGACCCCGCATTCGAGTGCGGCGTCCTTGAGCGGGAGGTTGTTGTCCAGCGCATGGTGGGCGATGCGCGCGGCTTGGTCGTAGCCCACGACGGGGCTGAGCGCGGTCACCATCATGATCGAATGGTCGATGTTGTGGTGCAGCCTTCCGGTGTTGAGCTTGGCCCCTTCGACGAGGTAGGCGCGGAAGTGATCCATCATGTCGGCCAGGATGCGCGCCGAGTGCAGGACGTTCTTGATGATGACCGGGCGGAAGGCGTTCAGCTCGAAGTTGCCCTCGGCGCCGGCCATCGAGACGGCGGTGTCGTTGCCGGCCACCTGGATGACGACCATCAGCATGGCCTCGGCCTGGGTGGGGTTGACCTTGCCCGGCATGATCGACGAACCGGGCTCGAGGTGCCCAGCAGCATGGTCGGTTTGACGCGCTCGACGACCTCGGCCAGCGAGATGCCGTGCTCGTCGCGGGCCCAGCCGGCGATCTCGTCTCGCGGGCGAGCGTAAGGCTGCTGGTAATCGCGCAGATCCGGCATGTCGTCGACCAGGAGGCCCTGCTTGTCGATCGGCCAGATCCGCCGGGTCGCGGTGTCGCGGTCCAGGTCGTCGCGGACCATCGCATCGCGCAGCTGGTCGGCGATGCCGGTCCCGGCGGTGCCCGCGCCGAAGATGACGATCCGCTGCTCGCGCATCGGCGTGCCGGACACCCGGACGGCGCTGAGCATGGCGGCCAGCACGATGGCGCCGGTGCCCTGCATGTCGTCGTTGAAGGTGCAGATCCGGCCGGTGTACTTCTCCAGGATCCGGCGGGCGTTGGACGGGCCGAAGTCCTCCCAGTGCAGCAGGGCACCGGGGAACATCCGGGTGGCCGTGGTGACGTAGGCGTCGATGAAGTCGTCGTAGCGCTGCCCGCGTACCCGCGCGTGCCGGTTGCCGACGTAGGCAGGGTCGTTCAGCAACGCCTCGTTGTCGGTGCCCACGTCCAGGGCGACCGGGATGACCCGGCCGGGGTCGATGCCCGCGGCGGCGGTGTAGACGGCCAGCTTGCCGGTCGCGATGCCGATGCCGCCGCCCACTCCCCAGTCGCCGATGCCCAGGATCTCCTCGGCGTCGGAGGCCACGATCAGGTCGACCTCGTCCGGGCCCAGCCCGACATTCTTGAAGGCCCGCTCGATCCCGGCGACATCGTCGATGGACAGGTACACGCCCCTGGGGCGGCGGTACTCGTGGCTGTAGGTCTTGATCGCCTCGGAGACGGTCGGGTCGTACACGATGGGCAGCATCTCCCGCAGATGATCACCCAGTAGGCGGTAGTAAAGCACCTCGTTGCGGTCCCGCAGCGCCTCCAGGTAGACGTTCTTGAGCAGGTCGCTCGGCTGCGCCCGTACCTGCACGTACATCCGCCGCACCTGCTCATCCAGCGACTCCACCGCCGGCGGAAGCAGACCTTCGAGCCCAAGTTCGGCCCGCTCCTGCGGCGAGAACGCCGTGCCCTTGTTCAGCAGCGGCTCCTGCAGCACCGCCTGGCCCCGCAGGGACGTTACGTAACTCCCGTCCGGCTGCTCGGCGAACATGAAGCTCACCAGATCCGGCTTCCTCTTCCCCGGTGACATCGTCGTCAATCCCCCTCGAGCAGACCGCCCAAGCACCCGGCGCCAGGTCACGGCGAAACACACCCTTACAAAGGCTGCCCCGGCCAGGGACATGGACACTGAGCCGCGCCTCACAACTACCCAAATCCAGACAAACGTAGGGAAAGGCCGCTCCAGCGCGCCCCAACTCCCGAAGCGACGGCGAGCCACAAGGTAGGGACCTGCGCGCAGCGGTTGCCACGGGCGGCGAGCGTGGCGTAGGTGGTGGCGATCGTGACCGGATCGACCTCGTTTGTGCCCAGCGCGAATATCTCGTATTCCCGGAGCGGCGTCCCGGGCCCGGAGCGGGTCTGGAGGGCGGCCCGGAGCGGGTCCGGGG
>NZ_JADOGI010000228.1 GCF_015645445.1 Nonomuraea cypriaca
GGCGGGCGGCAGGGACGGGGAAGGCGGCGGGTTCGAGGGCGCCGAGGGCTGGGCGGGCGGCAGCGAGTGGGCGGCGTGCCCGTTGCTGAGCGGCTGGTGGCCGTTGGACGCCTCGCCGACGCCGGTCACCAGGCTGACGTACGGCCGCAGGTGCGGGGCGCCCAGCTCGACCAGGTCGTCGCACTCCTGCCGGAGCGAACGCGAGACGGCCCAGCTACCCTCGGCCGCGACGTGGATGACGCTCACCCTGACGCCGAGGTCCTGGGCGTCGCACACGACCTGGGCCAGGTCTTCGTCCCCGCTGACGACCACCGCGTCGCAGATGGCGTTGTTGCGGGCGAGCGTCATCAGGTCCCGGTGGACCTGGGCGTCGACGCCTTCCCTGCGGCCCGGCCGGATGCGCGACAGCCGGAGTTTGAGACCCGGTATGTCGGCCAGCGCGTCGTGCTCCGGTGTACGGCGGGCTTCGACCGTCGCTTCGTACCAGTAGCACCGCAGCAGCGGCAGGCCGGTGCGTTCGCGCGACAGGTTGGTCATCAGTTGCAGCAGCCCCGGGTAGTCCCAGGAGACCGCCTCGCGATGACGCGTGCCGTGCACGGCCATCGCTCCGTCAGCCAGCAGATAGCCGGCGTCCACGAACAGCGCACAGCGATCCACTGACACCGCCCCTTTCCAGGTGGTCCGACCATGCTGGCTCTGCACCGCCAGAGACCGGACTCGGCGGCCCTTTCTCAGGGTAATGAAAGCAGGTGATCGCGCGGGGGTTAATCCCGACGATTCGACCGGGGCCTGCCGACAGGCCAGACCATACAGCCAGACCGTACCAGTTTGTCCTGTTTACGATCACGATCGCGCACGCACACTCAACGCGGCCACCCCGAACAGGACGACGTCCTTGTCCGTGGCGATCGTCAGTCCGGGATCGACCCCGAGCTCGGCACCGACCGTGTCGACGTCGGCGCCGAACGTCATCTCGGCCGCCCCGTTCGAGGAGCCGTCGAAGACGTTCGCGCGGTCGCGGTCACCGCCCGTGGAGGAGAGCGCCCCGGAGCCGAGCGAGACCTTGTCGCCCCCGAGGTCGGCGTCGCCCTCCCACGTCACCAGCTCCACCCGGGCGGGCGCCGCGGCCGGGCTCAGCCCGCCCAGCGGGATGCGCACCCGCCGGTCCGCGCCGCCGACCACGGTGGCCGTGTCGAGCACCATGGCCTGACTGTACGGCTGAGAAGGATCGGTCACGATCAGCACCAGGCTCCACCCGGCATGACGCGAGACCCCCTCGGCCAGCGGCGCGTCGGCGGCCCACCACGTGCCGTTCCTGCGCGCGCCGGCCACGAGTCCGCTGACGTCGGCGTACGCCTGGTAGGCGGGCCCCAGGGGCAGCTCGTGGGCGGTCACGTGGGTCGGGCGCACCGTCACGTACCTGCGTCGGCCCGGCGGCCTGAGCTTGATCGGCCCGGCCCGCTCGGCGCTCGCCGACCAGTAGAGGCCGGCCCACACGACCCGGCCGCCCTTCGGCAGCGACAGCTCGGCGGCGCTGGAGGCGTCGGTGCCCGGCGCGTCGTCCCCGTCGAGGGCGATCATCGGCCAGAGGTCGTTGTCGCGCCGGTCGCCCTGGCGCGTACGGGCCTGCGCGCAACCCGCCAGCTCCTCCGGGCAGGTCAGCAGGCCGTTGCCGATGGCCCGGACGGTCACCTTCCCCTCGGTGGCGAACCTGGCCGGCGCCCCCGTCACGCGTACGCCCTCCTCGGCCCGCGCCTTGACCCGCAGCGGGCCTGCATCGATCCGCACGGTCGGGGCCGCGCCCTCGCGCGCCGCCGCGGACACCAGCACCCGCAGGAACACCGCCGTGTTCCGCCCCGCGTCCAGCGGCTTCCTGACGCAGGCGGCGCCGCCGTGAGCCGGGCGACACGCCCAGCCGTCCAGGCTGCCCACGGGACCGGCCCCGAGATCGGGCCCGAGATCGGGCACAGCGAAACCGGGACCGCGATGGCCGGGCGGGATGAGGGTCACCCCGGGCGGCAGGTCCACGGTGGCCGCCAGGGCCTCGCTCGGCCCATCGCCGTAGTTGCGCAGCCGCAGGCCGACGATGCCGGGCCGGGCACGTACGAGGGCGCCGAGCGGGTGGATCGAGGCGCGCAGGCGGGCTCTGGCCGGTCGCTCGGTCCTGATCGGCGGCGGCACCCGCGCGGGCTCCTCGGCCGGCTCAGGCCGCGGCCGGACCGCCACGGGAGGCTCGGCGACCGGCGCGGGGGCCGGCCTCTCGACCGGCGCCTCGTCCGCGACCAGCAGGAACGTGGCGGCCACGACGACCGCCACGGCCAGGCCGCCGGCGATCGCGACCTGCCGCACCCTGGACGCCCGCAGCCGGGCCAGCACGCCCAGTGGTCCCGTGCCTCCCGGGCCCGCCGACCTGGCCAGCGCGGTGGCGTACCCGCCGAAGAGCGGTCCCGCGATCAGCGGGCCGACCATGACGCGCAGCCCGCGGTTGACGTCGGTCAGCTCCAGCAGGACCCCGTGGCACTCCTCGCAATCCTCCACGTGCGCGTCGATCGCCCTGGAGTCGCGCCTGGCCAGCCCGCCCCTGACGTACGCGCCCAGCCTGCCGAGCACGGGACGGCAGTCCTGCTCCGGCGGCCCGCTCAGATACAGCTGCAGGTACGCCTGCCGCAACCCCTCCCTGGCCCGGTACGCCAGCGCGGCCACGCCGTTGGCCGAGAGGCCCAGCAGCGGCGCCACCTCGGCGGGCGGGCACTTCTCCACCTCGGTGTGCCAGAGCACCGCCCGCCAGCGCTCGGGCAGCGCCAGGAAGGCCCGCGCGATCAGCGACTGCTCCAGCCCGGCGAGCGTGGGATCGACGAACGGCGTCCCGGGGTCGTACAGCTCGATCTCGCCCGTCGAGACCTGGTGGCGCTCGACGCGCGAGCGGTCGTAGACCGTGCGCCGCACCACGGTCAGCAGGTAGGTGCGGAAGCCGGCCTCGGGCCCGCCACCCCGGCCGACCAGGTCGAGGATCTTCGTGAACGCCTCGGCGACCACGTCCTCGACCTCGGTGCCCCTGGCGAGCTGCCGGGCCAGCGCGCGGGCCGCGGCCACGTGGCGCTCATAGAGCTGCCCGTACGCGGCGGCGTTGCCCGTTCTGACAGCACTAAGTAGATCTGCGTCGCTCTGCGGCACTTCGACACCCATGATGGCCTCACGATTACGGAGGGTTGCCTCGCGCATTCATTCCGCAGTCGCCGTCATGACTAAACCGGAGTGACGTCTTTACCTCTGGAGCGGGCCGATGGAGGGAGCGGGGCGGGCTCTCGCCCTGATCAGGACCATAAGCTTGGACGCATGACAGATCGCGACAACCTGCTGGCCGAGATCAAGCGCAAGGCCCTCGTCTTCGGCAAGGTCACGCTCTCCTCGGGCATCGAGGCCGACTACTACCTCGACCTGCGCAGGATCACGCTCGACGGCGTGGCCGCGCCCCTCGTCGGCAGGGTGATGCTCGACCTGACCGACGACCTGGAGTTCGACGCGGTGGGCGGACTGACGCTGGGGGCCGACCCGGTGGCCGCCGCGATGCTGCACGCGGCGGCGGCGCGGGAGCGCGCGCTGGACGCGTTCGTGGTGCGCAAGGAGCAGAAGCGGCACGGCATGCAGCGCAGGATCGAGGGGCCCGACGTGAGGGGGCGGCGGGTGCTCGCCGTCGAGGACACCTCCACGACCGGCGCCTCCCCGCTGACCGCCGTGACTGCGCTGCGGGAGGCGGGGGCCGAGGTGGTGGCCGTGGCCACGATCGTGGACCGGGGGGCCCGGGAGCGGATCACCGGCGAGGGGCTCGACTACCGCACCGCGTTCACACTGGATGACCTCGGCCTGTGACCCGCGCGTGAGGTCTCAGGCCAGGGGCCCAGACGCGAGGTCTCAGGCCAGGGGCCCGCGCGGGAGGTCTCAGGTCAGGAGCCCAGGCAGGAGGTCTCAGTCGGGGGCCCGGACGGTGAAGGCCTCTCGTTCGCCCTGATCGCCCTGCTCGCGCGGCTCGCCGTTCTCGGTGACGCGGACCGTGCCCGCGTCGCTGAGCACGACGTCCAGCTCGGGCTCGAAGTAACTGACGTCCTCGCCCCTGCTCATCTCGCGGTACTGCAGCACGTCGCCGCCCGGCACCCGCACGGTGACGATGGGGCAGGTCTCGGCCACGCATTCGACGCGCACGGTCGGCACCCGCTCTGTGACGTCCGCGGCCGGAGTGGTCGCGGCGGCGGAGGCGCGTTCGCGCTCCGGCTGGGCCGGAGTGTCCGGCGAGCCGAGCAACGCGCGCCCGCCGATGACCAGGAGTGTCACCACGGCGCCGGCCGCCAGGACGGCGAGCGCCACGCGGGCAAGGCCCATCCGATCTGACCTGTGGCGTCCCACAGCAGGCAGCGTACCGCTTGGAAATCAGGCTTTCCTGTCAGTGCCGGCCGTCGGTGTTCAGTGCTGGCTGTCGGTGCCCGACCGCACGCGGTGGTGCTTTCCGTTGGGCGAGGGGGGTTTCTTGCCCGCCCGGCGATTCTTGACGACCTCGACGAAGATCGGGATCAGCGAGATGAGCACGATGAGGAAGACGCCGGGCAGGATGTACTTGTCGATCTGCTTGGGATCGACCTGGCCGCCGAGGAAGTGACCGACCAGGAGCAGGCCCTCGGTCCAGACGACGCCGCCGATGCAGTTCCATACGAAGAATCGTTTGGCCGGCATCTCCAGCACGCCGGCGACGGGATTCATGAACGTACGGACAATCGGTACGAATCTGGCCAGAACCACCGCCTTGGCCGGGCCGAACTTCTCGAAGAACTCCTCCGCCCTGATCACGTGTTCCTTCTTGAACAACCGCGAATCAGGTTTGTCGAAAAGTCTCCGGCCGAATCTCGCGCCCAGCAAATGCCCGAGCTGGGCGCCCGCGATCGCGCACAGCGGCGTGCCGATCAACAGCACGGGAAGGGAGAGCGGCGTGATCTCCATTCCCGCGGCCACCGACGCCGAGCTGAAAATCCCCGCGGCCACCAGCAACGAGTCGCCGGGCAGGAAGAACCCGAGGAGCAGACCCGTTTCCGCGAAGATGATGGCGAGAACGCCCACGGTGGCGAAGGCACCGAGAATCGTGAGCCACCACGTCGGGTCGAGGAGATTCCAAAGCCAGTCCACGCGGAGAGCCTACCCGTAGCGGGGATGCGCCACATGACCATCAAGCGCGCGTTGTCTCTACCACGCGGGGTAGTGACCCTGGATACTGGGCCAGGCGCGAAGCCGTAACTTCTCAGGGAGATGAATCATGCCTATTGCGACTCCAGAGGTCTATGCTGAGATGCTCGACCGGGCGAAGGCCGGTGGATTCGCCTACCCGGCGATCAACGTGACGTCATCGCAGACGCTGAACGCCGCCCTGCGCGGCTTCGCCGAGGCGGAAAGCGACGGCATCGTCCAGGTCTCCACGGGTGGCGCGGAGTTCCTTTCCGGCGCCACGGTGAAGAACATGGTCACGGGCGCGACGGCGCTGGCGGAGTACGCGCGGGTGGTCGCCGCCGACTACCCCGTCACGGTGGCACTGCACACCGACCACTGCCCCAAGGACAAGCTCGACGGCTACATGCGGCCGCTGATCGACATCTCCCTGGAGCGGGTCTCCAAGGGCCTCGACCCGCTCTTCCAGTCGCACATGTGGGACGGCTCGGCCGTGCTGCTCGACGAGAACCTGGAGATCGCCAAGGAACTCCTCGACAAGTGCGCGAGGGCCAGGATCATCATGGAGATGGAGATCGGCGTCGTCGGCGGCGAGGAGGACGGCGTCGTCGGCGAGATCAACGAGAAGCTCTACACGACGGCCGAGGACGCGCTGGCCACCGCCGAGGCCGTGGGCATCGGCGACCGGGGCCGCTACATGCTGGCGGCCACGTTCGGCAACGTGCACGGTGTCTACAAGCCAGGTCACGTCAAGCTGCGGCCGAGCGTGCTGAAGGAGATTCAGGACGCGGTCGGAGCCAAGTACGGCCGGGAGAAGCCGTTCGACCTGGTCTTCCACGGCGGCTCCGGCTCCCTGCTCACGGAGATCCACGAGGCCATCTCGTACGGCGTCGTCAAGATGAACGTCGACACCGACACCCAGTACGCCTTCACCAGGCCGATCGCGGACCACATGTTCCGCAACTACGACGGCGTGCTCAAGGTGGACGGCGACGTCGGCAACAAGAAGATCTACGACCCGCGTGCGTACGGCAAGGCCGCGGAGGCCGGGATGGCCGCGCGCGTGGTGGAGGCGTGCGAGAACCTCAAGAGCGCTGGGACGAAGATCACAGCCTGATGAGAAACCCGCCGCTCCGGCGCCATGGCCCGCCGGATCGCAGCGGCAGTCAGGTTTCTCCTCGGTAGCCACTTCGGCGGCCCGGCGGGTATGACTTGTCATATGGATAACCTTCTCGCCGGGCCGCCCCCGACTCACCTGCCGGACCTGCCCGAGGCCAGGGAGGCGCTGGAATCCGGTGCCAAGGCCGCCGACGTGGCCGCCAGGTTCCCCGCTCACCCGGCGGCCTGGGCCGCGCTGGCGGAGGAGTACTTCGCCCAGGGTCACGCCGTCACCTCCTACGCCTTCGCCCGTACCGGCTACCACCGCGGGCTCGACCAGTTGCGCCGTAACGGATGGAAGGGCCACGGGCCCGTCCCGTGGGAGCACGAGCCCAACCGCGGCTTCCTGCGCTGCCTGTACGCGCTGGCGCGGGCCGCTCAGGCGATCGGCGAGAAGGACGAGGCCGAGCGGTGCCTCCAGTTCCTCAGGGACAGCACGGAAACCGGGTATGACGCGCTGACCAAGGGTTAGCTCTTGGGACGAATGGACATACTCGGGTAGTCTCTGTACGCAAGAGCCCCTGTCGCACTTGCGTCAGGGGTTTTCGTTTTGTGCTCGGGAGACTGAACCATGCCGGCTGCCGTTCTCGTTGGCGCCCAGTGGGGCGATGAGGGCAAGGGCAAGGCCACCGACCTGCTCGGTGGCGACGTCGACTACGTCGTCCGCTATCAGGGTGGCAACAACGCGGGACACACCGTGGTCATCGGTGACCAGAAATACGCCCTCCACCTGCTACCCACAGGGATCCTGTCGCCGGAGGTGGTGCCGGTGATCGGCAACGGCGTGGTGATCGATCCGGGGGTGCTGCTGAGCGAGATCGACGGCCTGGCCGCGCGGGGCATCTCCGCCGAGCGCCTGCTGATCTCCTCCAACGCGCACCTGATCATGCCCCACCACAAGGCGCTGGACAAGGTCACCGAGCGCTACCTCGGCAAGGCCAGGATCGGCACCACGGGCCGCGGGATCGGGCCGGCGTACGGCGACAAGATCGCCCGGATGGGCGTGCGCGTGCAGGACCTGCTCGACCCGGGCATCCTCGCCAAGAAGATCGAGGTCGCCCTGACCGAGAAGAACCAGGTGCTGACCAAGGTCTACAACCGGCGCGGCATCGAGCCCGAGCGCGTACTGGAGGAATACCTCGGATACGCCGAACGGCTCAAGCCGCACATCGCCGACACCTCCCTCGTGCTGGCGAAGGCGCTGGACGAGGACAAGTTCGTGCTGCTGGAGGGCGGGCAGGGGACGCTGCTCGACATCGACCACGGCACCTACCCGTTCGTCACGTCGTCCTCTCCGACGTCGGGCGGCGCGTGCGCAGGGGCCGGCATCCCGCCCAACCGCCTCACGAAGATCATCGGCATCCTCAAGGCGTACACCACCCGCGTCGGCTCCGGCCCCTTCCCGACCGAGCTCACGGATGACATGGGCGAGTGGCTGCGGCAGACCGGCGGCGAGTACGGCGTCACGACGGGCCGCAACCGGCGGTGCGGCTGGTTCGACGCGGTGATCTCCAGGTACGCCACCAGGATCAACGGGATCACCGACTACTTCCTCACCAAGCTGGACGTGCTGTCGGGGCTGGAGCGGATCCCGGTGTGCGTGGCCTACGAGGTCGACGGCGTACGCCATGACGAGATCCCGATGACGCAGACCGACTTCCACCACGCCAAGCCGATCTACGAAGAGCTGCCGGGATGGCGTGAGGACATCACGGGCGCCAAGGACTTCGAGGACCTGCCGCCCAACGCGCAGGCGTACGTGCGGGCGCTGGAGGAGATGAGCGGCGCCCCGATCTCCGCCATCGGCGTAGGCCCCGGCCGCGACCAGACCGTGGTCGTCCGCCCGCTGGTCTGACCCCGTCCTCAGGGTCTTCAGGGGGTGGTCAGGACTGTGGCGGTCATGGGCGTGTAGAGGGTCCAGCCGAGGGTTTCGTACAGGGCCTGGCCCTGGGGGGTGGCCAGGAGGACGCCCTGGTGGGCGCCCGCCGAGGCGGCCGTCGCGCCGAGGGTGCGCATGATGACGGTGCCGAGCCCGCGTCGGCGGTGGTTGGCGGCCGTTTCGACCTGGTCGACCACCGCCGTGTGCCCCGCCAGTGCGAACTGGCCCCTGGCGGCCACCTCACCCGCCTCCGTCAGCAGCCGGGCCACCGTGACGTCGGCCCTGGTGGTGACGGCCAGGGTGTAGCCGTTCGGCGCGCGCGGCGGCGTACGGTCCAGCGAGGTGGTCGTCATCATGAACTCCGGCTCCTGGATGGACCAGGCGGCGGGGAGCGAGGGCGCGACGGCCTCCGGGGGCGCGCAGAGCTTGAGCCAGGTGCCCGGCGTGGTCAGGATCGTCGTCAGGTGGCGGAGGATCTCGGGGGTGGGCGTGGCCACGATGTGCCGGGCCACGTGTCCTGGCAGGCCGACGTCCACGCGCAGGCCCCACGGTTCGCGTACGGGCCTCGGGGCCTTGCGGGAGATCACCCAGCCGTTCACCCATGCCTGAATTGTTGCGGGATGGGCTTTATTGAGAACCTCCGTCATAAATGACAGCCTATTGTCTGCCCGTGATCGCACGACCGGGCGTAGCAGGATAAAAAGGACACGGCGTGGCACTGCCTAGACACGGCTCGCGGCAGGTAGGGTCCCGGTTGTGCGCGTAGAGATACATGGCCACCGGGGGGCTCGTGGCCTCTGGCCGGAGAACACCCTGCCGGGGATGAGCCGCACGATGGAGCTGGGCGTGCATGCGCTCGAGTTCGACGTCGCGCTCACCGCCGACCGCCGCCTCGTGCTCACGCACGATCTCAAGGTCTCCGCCGTGACGAGCGCCGACCGCCGGCCGCTCCGCGCCGACGACCCGCTCTTCCCCTATGTCGGCAAGCCGATCAACACGCTCACCCTGGCGCAGTTGCGCACGCTCGACGTGGGCGTACGGCTGCCGCGCCACCCCGACGACCCGTTCGCGCTGACGCAGGTCGCCATGCCCGAGACCAGGATGCCGACGCTCGGCGCGACGCTCGGGCTGGTCAACGCCTACGACGCGGAGGACGTGCGGCTGCACGTCGAGCTCAAGTCCGACCCGACCAGACCCGAGCTGACGCCCGATCCCGAGTTCTTCACCGAACTGGTCGTCGAGGAGCTCGACCGGCACGGACGGCTCGACAACGTGGCCATCCTCAGCTTCGACTGGCGGATCATCGCGCACGCCGCCAGGCTCGCGCCGCGGACCCGCCGGTTCGCGCTGATCGAGCGCGCCACCCTGCACTGGAACAGCGGCGTGGGCGACGACGTGCCCGCCGCCGCCCATGACGCCGGCGCGACCACGCTCTCGCCCGAGCACGTCATGGTCAACGAGGCCCTGATGGCGCAGGCCGCGGCCGTCGGGCTCGACGTGGCCGTGTGGACGGTCAACGAGAGCGGGCTGGCGGGCCGGATGCTGGACCTCGGGGTGGCCGGGATCGTCACCGACTACCCCGATCGGATGCGGGAGCTGTGGCGGGACCGGGGGCTCGACCTGCCCGAGCCCGTCGCGCCGCTCAGGCCCGTGGGCGTCTGAGACGCCCGGCGGTTCAGAGCCAGCCGTTGCGGCGGAAGCCGCGGTGCAGCAGCACGCAGGTCGTGACCATGATGGCCAGCACCGCCGGATATCCCCAGACCTGCTTGGTCTCGGGCATGAAGTCGAAGTTCATCCCGTAGATGCCGGCGATCATCGTGGGCACCGCGAGGATGGCCACCCACGAGGAGATCTTGCGCATGTCCTCGTTGGCGAGGGCGTTCGAGCGGGCCAGCGCGGCCTGCAGGATCGAGCTGCACAGCTCGTTGGAGGACTCCACCTGCTCGCACACGCGGGACAGGTGGTCGCCGACGTCGCGGAAGTACTCGCGCATCTCCGACGGGACGACGCGGCGCTGCGGCAACGCGGACAGCGGCGCGAGGAGCGGTGTGATGGCCCGCTTCATCTCCAGCATCTCGCGCTTGAGCTGGTAGATCCGGTTGATGTCGCGGGAGCTGACGTCGGCGAACACCGTCGCCTCGACCTCTTCGAGCTCCATCTGCATGAGGTCGGCCACCTGGAGGTACTGGTCGACCACGTGGTCGGCGATCGCGTGCAGCACGCCCGCCGGGCCGCGGTTCATCAGCTTGGGCTTGTCCTCGAGCCGGTCGCGGACCAGGGTGAGCGGGCAGTGCCGGCCGTGCCTGACCGTCACGACGAAGTCCGCGCCCAGGAACACCATGATCTCGCCGGCCGCGATGATCTCGCTGGTGGCGGTCAGCTCGTCGTGGTCGAGGTAGGCGATGGTCTTGAGCACCATGAACAGCGACTCGCCGTACCGCTCGACCTTGGGGCGCTGGTGCGCCTTGACGGCGTCCTCGACGGCCAGCGGGTGCAGCCCGAACACCTCGGCGAGCCACTCCACCTCGGGAGCCTCGGGCTCGTGCAGGCCCACCCAGACGAACGCGTTGACGCCGTCGGTGGTCGTGTTGTGCTCGCGTACGAGGCCGAGGGCCTCGACGATGCCCGCGGCGCCGACCTTCTCGCCTTCGACGTAGGCGCCGAACTCGACGATCGAGTCAACCGGAGGCACGCGAACCTCGTGCACCGGCTTGGGAAGCTGGCGGGCGGTGCGCCGCTGCACAGGGTGACGGTTGATGCGACGGAAAAGCGTGGACGAGCGCATGGCAGTCCCTTTCCGCCCGACCTGGCACGGTCCACGCGCGATGAAAAGTCACCTCAATCGACACATATGCGTGGAGGCACGATCAGGCTGCCGGATTGGAGTGGTCGGGGGTACGGAGGTTGTACGTGTCGAGGCACGTACTGCTGGGATCACCAGGTTTCATCCCGGACCACCTCCAATCACACGAGACGCCGCAAAGCCGCCCTAACTTACCACAGGCGGGTGAACTTACTCGACGATACTCGTCAAGCGGCTCCCGGCTCAGGTAGAACTCGACAAAGTTCGCGCGCTGTTCCGGCATCTCATGCACCGGCGACCTGAGCGCGCTCGTGGTGGCGCGCCTGCGACAATGGACCGCGTGCGCGTTCTAGTCATTGGTTCCGGAGGGCGTGAGCACGCCCTGTGCCGTTCACTCAAGCTCGATCCCCAGGTCAGCGAGCTCCATTGCGCCCCGGGCAACCCGGGCATCGAAGAGGTCGCCACCGTGCATCCGGTCGATCCCATGGATCCCGTGCAGGTGGCCGCGCTGGCCACGCGGCTGCGCGCCGACCTCGTGGTGGTGGGGCCTGAGGCGCCGCTCGTGGCCGGCGTGGCCGACGCCGTGCGCGAGGCGGGCGTCGCCTGCTTCGGGCCGTCCGGCGCGGCGGCCAGGATCGAGGGGTCCAAGACGTTCGCCAAGGAGGTCATGAGGGCGGCCGACGTGCCGACCGCGCGGGCCAGGACGTGCGTCACCGAGGCCGAGGCGGCCGCCGCGCTCGACGAGTTCGGGGCGCCCTACGTGGTCAAGGACGACGGCCTGGCGGCCGGCAAGGGCGTCGTGGTCACCGAGGACCGGGAGCAGGCGCTGGCGCACGCGCGGGCGTGCGAGCGGGTCGTCATCGAGGAGTTCCTGGACGGGCCCGAGGTGTCGCTGTTCGCGTTGTGCGACGGGAGCACGGCGGTGCCGCTGCCGCCGGCGCAGGACTTCAAGCGGGCCGGCGACGGCGACGAGGGGCCCAACACCGGCGGCATGGGGGCCTACACGCCGCTCCCCTGGGCGCCCGACGGGCTCACCGAGCAGGTCATGCGGGAGATCGTGCACCCGACGATCGGCGAG
The DNA here is from genome assembly GCF_015645445.1 of Nonomuraea cypriaca. Lineage (GTDB taxonomy): Bacteria > Actinomycetota > Actinomycetes > Streptosporangiales > Streptosporangiaceae > Nonomuraea > Nonomuraea cypriaca. The sequence continues at coordinate 12,127 of NZ_JADOGI010000228.1, forward strand.
CTGTCCCGGCGCGGGCTGCCGTACCAAGGGGTGCTCTACGTGGGGCTGGCGCTGACGGCGAAGGGGCCGAAGGTGGTCGAGTTCAACGCGCGCTTCGGCGATCCGGAGACGCAGGTGCTGCTCGACCGGCTGGAGACGCCGCTGGGCGGGCTGCTGATGGCGTGCGCGACGGGCGAGCTGGGGCCCGATCCCGTGTTCAGGCCGGGCTCCTCGGTGTGCGTGGTGATCGCGGCCGAGAACTATCCCGGTCCGCCGGTCAAGGGCGACGTGATCACGGGGCTCGAGCCGGCCGAGCACGCGTACGTGCTGCACGCCGGGACCAGGCGGGTGGACGGCCGGGTCGTCACCGACGGGGGCCGGGTGCTGAGCGTGGTAGGCAGCGGGCCCGACCAGGAGAGCGCGCGCGAGCACGCCTACGAGCTGGTCCGCAGGATCGAGCTGCGCGGCTCCCACTACAGGACGGACATCGCCCGATGAAGCACGTGCACTCCGGAAAAGTACGCGATCTCTACCAGACGGATGACGGGCTGCTGCTGATGGTGGCGTCCGACCGGTTGTCGGCCTTCGACTACGTGCTCAAGCCCGACATCCCCGACAAGGGGGCCGTGCTCACGCAGATGTCGTTGTGGTGGTTCGAGCAGCTCAAGGACGTCGTGCCCAACCACATCGTGGCGCCTGGCCGGGATGCGCGCAGCGTGCTGTGCAGGCCGCTGCGCATGGTGCAGGTCGAGTGCGTGGCCAGGGGCCATCTGGCGGGCGGCGGGCTGAACGAGTACCGCGCGGACGGCACGGTCTCCGGGGTGCGCCTGCCCGAAGGGCTGGAGGACGGGTCGCGGCTGCCCGAGCCGATCTTCACGCCGTCCACCAAGGCGCCCATGGGCCAGCACGACGAGCCGATCTCGTACGAGCAGGTGGTGGCGGAGGTCGGCGCGGAGACGGCGGCGGAGTTGCGGCGGATCACGCTGGCCGTCTACACGCGCGGCGCGGAGATCGCCCGCGAGCGGGGCATCATCCTGGCGGACACCAAGATCGAGCTCGGCTGGGACGCCGACGGGGTGCTGACACTGGGCGACGAGGTGCTCACGCCCGACTCGTCGCGTTTCTGGCCGGCCGACCAATGGCAGCCCGGTCATACGCAACCTTCTTTTGACAAGCAATTTGTACGCGATTGGCTACTTTCGCCCGAATCTGGATGGGACAAATCCTCAGGAAACCCCCCACCTCGCCTTCCTGATCACGTGGTCGAGCGCACCAGGCAGCGATACCTAGAAGCGTATGAGCGCGTCACGGGGGTTCCCTTTAGCGGATGATTCGGCAGGGTCATGTGGTGTTACCGGCTACTGTTGGCCCGATCGAGCCTCACCGTTGATTCCAAGGAGCCGCACGAATGGTCCGTTACCGCGTGCGCGGTGGCAACGCACTGCGTGGAACCGCGTTCATCCAGGGCGCGAAGAACGCCGTGCTGCCCATGATCGGTGCGGCTCTGCTCGCTGCGAAGGGCCGCACAGTCCTGCGCAACGTGCCGATCATCGAAGACGTCCGCCGCGCGGTCGAGCTGGCCGAGGCCGTCGGCGCCTACGTCGAGCTGCACGAGTCCGAGCGCACGCTGGTCATCGACGCCTCCAGGCTGACCAGCGCGGTGCTGCCCGCCGAGATCGCCAGGCGCTTCCGCGGCTCGGTCCTGTTCACCCCGGCGCTGCTGCACCGGCTGGGCGAGGCGATCGTGGAAGGGGTCGGGGGCTGCAATCTCGGCAGTCGCAACCTCGACTTCCACTACCTCGGCTACAAGCGGCTGGGCGCGATCGTGGACGAGGGCGAGACCGTCATCCACGTCAAGGCGTCCGGGCTGACCGGCGCCACCCTCTACCTCGACACCCCGTCCCACACCGGCACAGAAAACCTCATCATGGCCGCCGCTCTGGCCCGCGGCACGACCGTGATCGAGAACGCGGCGCTCGAGCCTGAGGTGCTCGACGTCATCGACATGCTCACCAAGATGGGCGCGCGCATCAGCGGCGGCGGCACGGGGTTCATCACCGTGGAGGGCGTTGAGGAGTTGCACGCGGTCGAGCACACGGTCATGCCGGACCGGCTGGACGCGGGCGTGTTCGCGATGGGCGCGGCGATCACCGGCGGCGAGCTGAGCCTCGTGGGGACCGGCCTCGACCTCGGCGTCGTCCGCTACAAGCTGGAGCAGATGGGCGTCGAGTTCGCCAGGCAGGGCGCGGTGCTGCACGTGCGCTGTGAGGGCACGCTGCGGCCGATCAACATCATCACCGACACCTATCCGGGCTTCGCGACCGACCTGCAGTCTCCGATGATGACCGTGGCGGCGCTGGCCGACGGCACCAGCTACATCCACGAGCGCATCTTCGACGGCCGGTTCGCGCTGGCCGGCGAGCTCAACAAGATGGGCGCCAACGTCGAGGTGGACGGCAGCCGGGCCGTCGTACGCGGCCGCACGCCGCTGACCGGGACCCAGGTGACGGCGCACGATCTGCGTTCTGGCATAGCTCTCGTGCTCGCGGGTCTGGCAGCCGAGGGAGAGACGGTCATCGAGTCGGGATACCTGATCGATCGCGGCCACGCGCATCTCGCGGCGCGAATGCGGGCGCTCGGCGCGGACATTACACGAGAGATTTCCGAGCACTAAAAAACGCCTGAAAAACCTCGTTGAGCTGCTAAGACATCTTGTCGAGGGGTCAAGCTGAAGGACTTTCCGGAAAAGTCGGGCGTGACATTACGGCCCCCGCGAGCGATCGTTCCAAAAGAGAGCACTGCAACGGACGGCAGGATGGGACGAACATTGGTCGAGAGGGCCGAAGAAACTCCCCGAGTGTCACGCCCGGGCGCCATGACACCGGACCTCACCATCGGCGTGGTCGGACCCCACGACCTTGTCGAGCGGGTGATGCTGATGGGTCACGCCGCGGCACCGCTGCCGTGTCGCCTGGTCGCCGCCGCCTACCGCGACGAGCAGGAGGCGCCGGACAAGGTGACACGGCTCGGTCCCGGTGTCGACGCGTGCCTGTTCGCCAGCCCGGTCCCCTATGACCTGGCCAGGCGTTCCGGCGTGCTGACGATGCCCGCGACGTACGTTCAACTCGGCGGAGCAGCACTGGTGGCGGCGCTGGCGAAGGCCGCGCTCGACACCCGGATGGACCCGCAACGGGTCAGCATCGACGTGGTCAGCCGGGCCGATGTCGAGGAGGCGTACACCGACCTCGGCATCCCGGCGACGGACGTGCACAGCCGCGACGAGCCGGGCGCCACCGGCACGATCGCGGCCTACCACGAACGGCTGGCCAGGCAAGGGGCGACCACGGGCGCGCTGACGTGCCTGCCCGCGGTGGCCGAACGCCTGCAGGCGGCCGGCGTGTCGGCCATCAGGATCAGGCCGACCTCGGCGGCGGTCCGCACGGCGCTGCACACGGCGGCGCTGCTGGGGGCGCATCACCGGCTGGAGGAGTCGCAGCTGACCGTGGTGCTGGTGGAGGTGCCGACGCTGCGCGAGCCGGTACGCCGCGCCGCGCCCCGCTACTGGCGCGACGAGTTGCGGCTGTCGCTGCACCGGCTCCTGGTCCAGGAGGCGAACCGGATGAACGCCACCGTCTGGCCCATCGACGATCACAGCTACCTGGTCACGGCGACCAGGGGGTCGATCGCGGCGGCGACGGACGGGTTCAGGGTGTTGCCGTTCGCGGCCAGGATCAGGGACGAGCTGGGGCTGGCGGTCGAGGTCGGAGTGGGGATGGGCCGCACCACGCACGACGCGGAGTCGCACGCGAGGGCCGCGCTGGCGCGGACGCAGGCGGGCAAGCAGGCACAGGGGTTCGCGGTGGACCGGGAGGGGCGGGCGCTCATCCCCGCCCCGCGGATGCCGCCCACTGGGGCCACGGCCCTCAAACCGAAGGGGGTGGAGGTGCTGGCCCGGCTGGCGGCCAAGCTGGAAGGCGGAGACACGGTGGTGGACGCGGAGGGTGCGGGCAAGATGCTCGGCGTCACACCGCGTACGGCTCGGCGGTTGCTGCGCACGCTGGTTGACGAGGGACTCGCGTGGCCGCTCCCGCCCAACCGCACCCCGCAACCGGGCCGACCGCGCCAGCTCTACCGCCTCATCGTGGAGAAACTCGGCCCCCGCTGAACCCCATGTACGGGTCCGCCGTCTCCTTCCCCCTCTGACGGCGGGCCTCCCAATCCGTCAAGTGCCCGCTCCTAGCGGGTACACACCAAGGTCAAGAGCCCGTCCATCTTGTACGGCGGAGCCAACGGCACCCCACCCCCCGCACATGGCACCGGGCCTCCAGGGAGACGCCCTCTGACCCGCACATGGCCGGGCACCGCAACGGCGCAACCTGGACCGACTGGGTGGTTGCCCGCTTGCGCCCAAGGTTTCAGCCGTCGGCCGGTTGGGTGGGTTGCCCGCTGGCGCCCAAGCCTTTGGCCGTCGGCCCGGGTGGGCTTCCGCCCGCGTTCGTGGGCCGGTTGGGTGGGTCTTCGCTTGCGTCCCCTGGTTCGAGTCATTTGCCGACTGGCCGGGTTACTACG
>NZ_JADOGI010000229.1 GCF_015645445.1 Nonomuraea cypriaca
CCCCCCAAGAGCCCGGCCCCGCCGTCGGGACGAGCCTGCAGGAGCCCAGCGCCACGGCCACGGGCCCCCGGGAGCCCGCCGCCGCCATCGGAGCCACCTCCCAGGAGCGCGGCCCCGTCATCGGAACCGGGCCCCAAGACCGCGCCCCCACAGCCGGAGCCGGCCCTCCGGAACGCACCGCCACAGCCGGAACGGGCGCTCAGGAGCGCGCCGCCACAGCCGGAGCCGGCCCTCCGGAACGCGGCGCCACAGCCGGAACGGGCGCTCAGGAGCGCGCCGCCACAGCCGGAGCCGGCCCTCCGGAACGCGGCGCCACGGCCGGAACGGGCGCTCGGGAGCAGGACGCCGGTGGAACCGTCGGGGCGCAGGAGGCGGCGATGCGGGCGGCCGGGGCGGACGAGGTGGTCGCCGATCTGGCCGACGTCGTCGTGGTGGGCAGAGTGCCCGTGGGGCGCCGATGAACGCCTGGACGCTGGTCTATGAAGGCTACGACCGCGAGGGCGAGGGCCTGCGCGAGGCGCTGTGCACGCTCGGCAACGGCCGCTTCGCCACCCGGGGCGCCACGCCCGACGGTCGGCACCGCACCCCCGGCACGTACGTGGCCGGCTGCTACGACCGCCTCGACTCGGTCGTCGCGGGCCGTACCATCGCCAATGAGGACATCGTCAACCTGCCCGACTGGCTGCCGCTGACGTTCGCCACCCCGGACGCCGAGTGGTTCCGCCCGGAACGGGCCGATCTCCTGCTCTACCGGCACGAGCTGGACATGCGCCACGGCGTGCTGGCACGCGAGCTGCGCTGGCGCGACGGTGCGGGCCGGATCACGCGGGTGCGCCAGCGCCGTCTCGTGTCGATGGCCGATCCGTACCTGGCCGCGCTGGAGACCACGTTCACCGCCGAGAACTGGTCGGGCCCGCTCCAGGTGCGCGCCACGCTGGAGGGCCGGGTGGCGAACGAGGGCGTGGCCCGCTACCGCGACCTGCGCGGCGACCATCTCACCGGGCACGCCACCGGCTCCGAGGACCACCTGGCCTGGCTCACGGCGGTCACCCGATCCTCGCGGGTCACCGTGGCCCTGGCCGGCAGAATCGACTCGGCCGCGCCCGGCACGCGCCCGGTGCGCGGCCTCGGCCACATCACCTGCGACCACGTGCTGGATCTGGCCGAGGGTACGCCGGCCAGCCTCACCAAGATCGTGGCGTTGACGACGTCGCGCGACAACGCCAGCCACGACGCCCGCTCGGCGGCCCTGCGCCGCGTCCGCCGCGCTCCCGGGTTCGACGACCTGCTGGCCCAGCACGAGAGGGCGTGGTCCCGGCTGTGGCGGCGCGCCCGGCTCGAAGTGAACGGCCCGGAATTGTCGCAGATCGTTCACCTGCACATCTTCCACCTGCTGCAGACCCTCTCCCTGCACACCACCGACCTCGACGCCGGCGTGCCCGCGCGCGGGCTGCACGGGGAGGCGTACCGGGGTCACGTGTTCTGGGACGAGCTGTTCGTACAGCCCTGGCTCGACCTGCGTTTCCCCGAGATCTCGGTCGGCCTGCTGCGCTACCGCTGGCGCCGCCTGCCCGAGGCCAGGGCCGCCGCCCGGGCGGCCGGTCACAAAGGCGCGATGTTCCCGTGGCAGAGCGGCAGCGACGGCCGCGAGGAGACCCAGACGGTGCACCTCAACCCCGCCTCGGGCCGCTGGCTGCCGGACCGCTCCCGCCTGCAGCGGCACGCCGGCCTGGCCATCGCGTACAACGTGTGGCAGCACTACCTGGCCACCGGCTCCATGCCGCCGTGGTGCGCCGAGCTGCTGCTCGACATCGCCAGGTTCTTCGCCTCGATCGCGGTGCGCCACGGCGAACGGTACGAGATCCGCGGCGTCATGGGCCCCGACGAATACCACGACGCCTACCCCGGCGCCACCGAGCCCGGCCTGAACAACAACGCCTACACCAACATCATGACCGTGTGGCTGCTGATGCGCGCCCGCGACACCGTCGAACTCGCGCCCGACTTCGCCCCATCCGACGCCGAGCTGGCCCACTGGGACGACGTCAGCCGCCACCTGCGCGTCGACTTCCACGACGGCGTCATCAGCCAGTTCACCGGATACGGCGACCTGCTGGAGCTGGACTGGGACCGCTACCAGGGCGTACGCCGCCTGGACCGCGCGCTCGAGGCCGACGGCGACGACGTCAACCGCTACAAGGCCTCCAAGCAGGCGGACACGCTGATGCTCTGCTACCTGCTGACCGCCGAGGAGCTGACCACGATCCTGAACCGGCTCGGCTATCCCACCAAACGCGGCCTGATCCCGCGTACCGTCTCCTACTACCTGGAGCGCACCAGCCACGGCTCCACGCTCAGCGCGGTCGTGCACGCGTGGGTCCTGGCCCGCTCCAACCGCGGGCAGTCGTGGGCGTTCTTCACCGAGGCCCTCTACAGCGACCTCAAGGACGTCCAGGGCGGCACCACCGCGGAAGGCATCCACCTGGGCGCCATGGGTGGCACGCTCGACCTGCTGCAGCGCTGCTATCTGGGCCTGGAGCTGCGCCGGGACGGGCTGCGGCTGGACCCGCTGGTGCCCGACAGGCTCGGCGTGCTGTCCATGCCGATCCGCTTCCACGGATGCCAGATCTTCATCGACGCCGACCACGACCAGGCTCGCGTCAACGGCACGGCACGACGTGCGTACACACGAGGAGAAGCGACCATGGCACGCACCGGCGATCTCGGACGCCGCCTCATCCACCACCGCGAGAACCTCGGCCTGACCCGGGAACAGATCGCCGAGCGGGCCGACATGTCACCGGGGTACGTGAAATATCTGGAGGAGAACCCGGACACCCCGGACACCGGCTCCCTCTACCGGCTGGCCGACGCCCTGGAGACCACGGTCGACGACCTGCTCGGCGGCGGCGTGGACCGCCCGCCGGGGCGCGGCCCGGCCATGGCCCACCCGACCCTGGAGGTGCTGGACGACCAGGAGTGCCTGCGGCTGATCGGGCCCGGGGGGATCGGGCGGGTGGCCTTCAACGGCTCGCATGGGACGACGGTGCTGCCGGTCAACTACAAGCTGCACAAGGGCGACATCGTCTTCCGCACCGCCTCTGGGGGCACCATGGACCAGGACCTGCGTACGGGCCTGGAGGGGGTGGACATCATGATCGCCTTCGAGATCGACATGATCGACGAGACCAACCGGGAGGGCTGGAGCGTCCTGGTGCAGGGCCCGGCACACCATGTGCCGCCGGAGGAACTGCCCGAGGTGACCGACGCCGACGTCACCCCGTGGGCCGGCGGCCCACGCCACCTCTACATCCGTGTCGCCCCACACCAGATCACCGGCCGCCGCATCCACGGCTTGTAGCCCCGGCAAGCCATGGGCAGGGCCCTCAGCCGATGCCCGGCACCGAACTCCCGGTACCTCGTGACCTCCGGGAGCGCCGGGAGCCCCGGCCAGGCCGGACGGGCATGGCGCCGGGGCCGGACGGGCATCCCGCCGACCCAGGGCCGGCGGGATTATCAGGTCAGCGGCAGCCTGTCGCGCCGAACGCCAGGAACTGCGTCTCCTCGCGCTGGTCGAAGTTGTCGTCCGAGCCGATCACCAGCGTGCACTCGCCGCCGGCCAGGCGCGGCCCCCATGCCAGGCTCTCGAAGTTCTCTACCGGGGTGCGGGAGTCCAGGTCATGGACGAGACGCTTGGTCACCGGGCGGTAGGGGCCGCCGTCGGCCAGGTCGTCCCTGTCCAGGACGTTGGTGGCGCCGCGCAGGTCGATCTCGTAGAGCCTGACCCGGTAGCCGACGCCCTCGATCCAGGCCCGCTCCAGCGCGAGATAGCGGAACCCGTCGATGGGCAGGATCTCCGACACCCCGGTGTCGGTGTGGCCCGTCGGCGGGATGGGGGCGACGGGCAGCGGGTCGAGCGGGTAGGCGTACTGGCCGCGTAGCCTGCCCTGGCGGCTCCACACGGTCAGCCGGGCGGGCGAGCCGCGATCCACGGTCGGCACCGGCCCGTCCTCGTAACGCGGTCCCTCGGTCACGGCGGTGATCGCGCGCGCCGACACGGCCAGCCCTTCGAAGCCGAAGTTTCGCCGGGGCCCGGTCTCGACGTCGGTCAGCCGCAGGTTCGCCGGCAACCGCAGCCGGTCGGTGTGGCGCCCCTGGAGGTCCATCTCGCGTACGGCCGGGTGGGAGATCGGGATGCTCGGATTGCGGGTGTCCGGCCGATCACCCTCGTCGCCCCACAGGAGCCGCCCGCTCCACCGGTCGAACCTGATCGACTCCGGGTCGGCCGCCTCCGGGTTGCCGTAACCCGGGTACGGCGTGCCGTCGGCCCTGGTGAGCGTCGTGACCCCGGTCACGCGCACCCCGCCGAACTCCCCCGTCGCCGGGTCGATGTCGAGCCGCCCGGTGTAGAAGCGGGCCGGGTTGTAACGCCACCGGTCGTCGGAGATGAAGTACCACCGGCCGGTACGCGGGTCGTGGTCGATCCCCGACAGGCCGCCCACGGCGGTCTCCTGGAACCGCATCATGTGCGGCAACCGCTGCTCCCCCAGGAAGCGCGTGATCCGCACCGGCTCCCGAGGCGCCGCCACCGCCGCCGCCGGTTGGGCGATATTCACCGCTGCCACCGCGAAAGCGATGAAAATCGCCATTGTTCTCCGCGAACGAGCCATTTTGTCCCCTGCCACTAAAGGACTGCCGACCGAACTGACGGAGAAAATGAAATCGCGGATCACCGGCGAAGTCCACGCGAGCGAAACACGCAATGTCCGCACGTCGCCCGCTAAAGACCGGCAACTTGTTCAGAGAAAAAACGCGCTCAGAGCGAAAGCGCTCATAGGGCGGTCGCAGAACTCAGCATTCCGGAGGACGAGCCGCTCCCGGCATTTCCGGCCGCCTTCCGATATCAGGCAGGTCGCGCGGCATCAGGAGGAGCGGGCGGCCGCCAGGCCGTCGAGGATGAGCCGCAGGCCGTACTCGTACGCCTCGTCGCTCGTGGGCGCCCCGCCCGCGCGGACGCCGGCGACCGTGAGGGGGAAGTCGGCGTACTCGGCCGGTTCCTTGGTGACACCGCGGGCCTGACGCTCGCGCCGCGCCTGCTCGTTCAGTACGAACCCAAGGGTGTAGTGACTGATGGAACCGATCGCGTGCAGTCCCTGCGCGGGCGTGAACCCGAGCCCGGCCAGCGTCGTGAGCTCCTCCTCGAACCCCCGCGCGACGGACGGCCCCGGATCGCTCCCCGACACCAGCCGCGCCCCGTCGCGGTGGCTCAGCAGCATCCGCCGGTAGCCGTGCGCGCGGCGGGCGAGCCAGTCCCGCCAGTCCTCGCCCTCGCGCGGCCCGCCCATGCCGGGGGCGAGCAGCTCGCGCGTCATCTCGTCGAGCAACTCCTGCTTGTTGCGGAAGTGCCAGTAGAGCGCGGGATTCTGCACGCCCAGGCGGGCGGCGAGACGGCGGACGGAAAGCCCGTCCAGGCCGACCTCGTCGAGCAACTCCAGCGCGGCGCGGACCACCATGTCACGCGCCAGTCCCTTCTGTGCCATCGCCTCACACCTTAACAGCGCTAAAGAACGACCCGAGCCGGCGGGGACACGAGGCCCGGGTGAAATGTCGTCGACAAGGCCCTTGCCGGCCACCTAGGTTGGCAGACCATGACGAATGACCCCATCGCGAATCAGTGCGACTGTGGTGCGACTGCCGGACCGCTGGGCGTGTGCGTGGACTATTACCACGCGATCCTGGCCGAAGAGCAGAATGATCCTCAGATGTACCGGTGGCACCTGCCTGTGGTCTGCGCGTATCTCCTGCAGCATCCTTCCAGGACGAACCAGAAGTACCTTGACGGCCAGTTCCGCCAACTGCAGCTCTACTTGGACAAGGGCCTGGACACGCTGCTTCGCGTGGCGGTTCGTCAGGTGGCGCGGAACAAGCACGGGGCAGGGCCGGGCTACGACATGGCGCCGTTGGCGGTGTACGAGCCGCTCCCGCTGGGCGGATCTCCCGGCCGTTTCCGCGCCACGTTCTGCGGGATGCCGTTCAGGGACGGCAGCTTCGTGTCAGACGGCCATGCGGCATACGGACGGCACATCGAAGCCATTGCCGAAGCGACCGTGGAGTCCTGGATGTCCGTCCGGAGCTGACGCCCCGGCCGGAGGCCCGGGAGGTCCAGGGCCTCCACGGGGCGTCAGGTGTGCTGGAGGGTGCCGATGATCGCGGTGGCGTCCAGGTCGTCTGAGCCGGTGACGCGGGCCGTCAGGCCGGCACGGGAGACGGCCTCGGCTGTTCCCGCCGCTTGCCGTTCGCTCGTTTCCACCAGGAGGTGCCCGCCGGGCGCGAGCCAGCCGGGCGCGCCGGCGATCACCCTGCGTACGACGTCGAGCCCGTCGTCGCCCCCGTCGAGCGCCATCAGCGGCTCATGCAGGCGCGCCTCCGGTGGCAGCAGGCCCACCGATTCCGTGGGCACGTAGGGCGGGCTGGCGATCAGCAGATCGACCCGGCCGCGTAGCGAGCCCGGCAGGGCCGCGTACAGGTCGCCCTGGTAGACGTGGCCGCCGGCGAGGTTGCGCCGGGCGCAGCGGACGGCGGCGGGGTCGAGGTCGGCGGCGTGCACCTCCGCCCGCCCCAGCTCGGCGGCAAGCGCCGCGCCCATCGCGCCAGTGCCGCAGCACATGTCCAGCACGACGGGTGTTCCGCCCGCCTCGCGGGCCAGCGCGACGGCCTGCCTGACGAGGAACTCGGTACGGGGCCTGGGCACGAACACCCCTGGCTCGACGACCATCCGCAGGCCGCAGAACTCCGCCCAGCCCAGTACGTGTTCGAGCGGCTCGCCGCCGGCCCTCCGCCCTACCATGGCGTCTAGCTCGGCGGGTGTGCCGGCCGTGGAGACGAGCAGCGGGGCCTCGTCCTCGGCGAACACGCACCCGGCGGTGCGCAGCGTCGCGACGATGTCATCGGTCTGAACGGACGATGGATGAACCGACATGGGAGCCTTTCTGGATGCCCATGGGCGCTCCCGCGGTCACCTATCCCCGGTGGCGGCTGGAAGGGAGCACCCAGCTTGACACAGCGGTAATGGGTCTCACCTCCCAAGGACGATCGAGACGGCAACAGTACCAGGTGCGGCTGATCGCGGACGGGCCAGGGTGTCTGCGTGCAGGGCCGCCCGGGTCCGGTGTCGGTATCTTGATGAAAGTGACTATGCGAGGAGGTCCCGTGAACGCGACCGCAGCCCCCGACCAGGCGTGCCCGATCGCCCCGGTCGTCGACATCGTCTTCAGCCGCTGGACGACGCCCATCCTGTGGACGCTCAACGAGTACGGCCGCCAGCGCTTCGTGGAGCTGGAGCGCCGCATCGGGACGATCACCCCCAAGGTGCTCACCCAGCGGCTGCGGCAGTTGGAGCGTGACGGCCTGGTGGTGCGTACGTACCATCCGGAGGTGCCGCCGCGGGTGGAATACGAGATCAGCGAGCTGGGGCTCAGCCTGGCGCCGTTGTTCGCCTCGCTGGCCGAGTGGTCGTCGTCGAACCTGGGCAAGGTCGAGCGAGCCAGGGCCGCCTACGACGACACAGGCCGCCCCAGATAGAACGGCGGCCATCGCGCTGCCGCCCCCGCGCCTGGCGCACCCGGCGCGGCGCCGAACCGCGCCACGTCGATCAGCCGGCCGGGCGCAGGAGGACGGGCAGGGCCGACAAGCGCCACGTGCCCGGGTCGCGGGTCTGGCGGAGCTCGCCGGCTGGCGAGAGGCCGGGGAAGCGGCGCAGCAGGGCATCGAGCGCGATCCCGGTCTGTACGCGGGCCAGCGGCGCCCCGGCGCAGAAGTGCGCCCCATGCGCGAACCCGAGCTGCCCCGACGCCTCCCGCCGCAGGTCGAACCTGCCGGGCTCGTCGAACACCCGCGGATCCCTGTTGGCGGAGGCGATCGAGGCGACCACGGGCTCGCCCTTGGGCACGAGTACGCCGCCGATCTCGACGTCCTCCGTGGCGAAGCGGGGGAAGGTCAGCAGTTGCGGCCCGCACCAGCGCATCAGCTCCTCGACGGCGCGCGGCATGAGCGCGGGGTCGGCGCGGAGCCCGGCCAGTTGCTCACGGTGGCCGAGCAGCGCCGCCACGGCGTTGGCGATGAGGTTGGTGGGCGTCTGGCCGGCGACGACGAGCGTCCACACCAGCGTGACCAGCTCGTCCTCGCTGAGCCGGTCCCCGTCCTCCTGCTGGATGCGGGCCAGCTCCGAGATCAGGTCGTCGCCCGGCGCGGTCCTGCCACGGGCGACGGCCGCCTCCGCGCCTTCCATGACCCCCGGGATCGCGTCACGGTACTTGTCGCCGTGCCCGGCCGCGACGGCGGCGCCCATCTCGCGCCATCGGGTGCGATCAACGGCCGGAATGCCGGCCAGTTCGCAGATGACCTCCATCGGCATCGGCCGGGCGAAGTGCGCCAGCAGGTCGACCGTGCCGTCCTCGGCCAGGTGCTCCGTCAGCTCGTCGAGCAGTCCTTCGACGATCCGCTCGATCCGCGGCGCGAACTCGGCGGCCTTGCGCGGGGTGAACGCGGGCGCCACCAGCCTGCGCAGCCGCAGGTGCTCGGCCCCGTTCATCTCGGACATCGTCCGCATGTACTTCAGGCAGTGCTCCGGTACGTCGGGACGGAGCATGAAGGTGTTCTCGTTGGTGCGCAGCCGGGGGTCGGTCAGCAGCGCTCTGGCCTCCTCGTGCCGGGTCACGGCCCAGAACGCGTACCCGGGTGCCACCAGCCGCGCCACCGGCGACTGCTCTCTGGCCTCCGTGAACGCGGTGAACGGATCCGCCAGCACGGAGGACGAGCACGCCCCGAGCAGGCTCGGCATGGACCTGATGCCGGAGATCCTCGCCGACGAGCTCACGCGCCGGCCGTACGCGCAGCTCATGAAGCTGAACGCGGTGCTGCTCGGGCTCGCGCTGGAGCGGCTGCGGCCGCCGCGCACGCCGGACGGGCGGCTCGTGCGGCTGGCCGAGGCCGCGCTGACGGTCCTGCACGGGGCCGGGCAGATGGCGGCCGCGGCGCCGGGGTTCGTAGAGCCGTTCAACGTCGTACGCGTGTGCGAGGGGCTCGCTGAGCTGGACCTGGGCGACCGGTGGTCGGTGGCACCCATGATCCCCCGGGTGGAGGCCGCCGACGAGCCGTGGTCGCCGTCGGCGGCGGTGGACGCGATCACCGGCGACACCGCGCCGCTCACCCGTGACGGGGTCGTGGCGGTGCTGGGCCTGCATCGGCTCTCTGCCGCGGAGGAGGCGGTGCGCGCGGCGCCACCCGGTGCCGAGGTCACCGCCGTCGTCGTGACCGGCGCGCCCGCGGAGCTTTTCCCGCTGGCCCGGCTGGTCGTCGCCGATCTGGGCACCTGCCTGCGGCCGGTGTTCCCGCGTGCGGCGTGGCCCCGGCTGCGGCTGGTGTACGACGAGTCGGGCGAGCTGGCGGCGGCCGCCGGGGTGACGGACGCGGGCGACGGCACGGAGACGGCCGTCCGGGTGCGGGCGGGCCGGATCGTGCTGCGCGCCGACGGCTTCGGCGCCTGCCACGCCGCCGCCTCCCACACCCCCGCCTCCGGCCCCGGCTGATGCCGGTCTGGGAGACCGACGGCGAGCCGGGTGACTAGGGCTGGGACAAAGAGCCGTGTGTCCAAGGCTGGGACAAGGAGCCGGGTGTCCAGGGCTGGAACAAAAGGGACGGCACCGTTTTGGATCTCGATGGAACCGCGGGGCGGGCATCGGCGGTCCAAGTCTTGGGCGACGTTCACGCCGGAGCCCAGCCGCCCGCCGCCCGCCCGTCCGGCGGCCGCGGAGCCGCTGGGGCCGGTCGACGCCGCAGGCGGCCCTTCCCGTCCGCGGGCGCGAGCTGGGCGTCGCCCCCACCAACCGTCACGCCGGCCGCTGAACGCCCGCCAGGGTGTCGTCGAGTACCCGGTCCAGGAAGGCGTCCAGGTTGGCCGCGGCACGGGCGATCCGTTCGGCGACACTGAGCGACTCGAACCGCACGCCCAGCTCCGTCTGCTTCTTTCCGCGCACGTAGAGCGAGCAGTCCAGGTCGGCGCACATGTACGCGCCCACCGTGTTGCCCTGGCGGCCGGCCGCGCCTGCCCTGGACGCGGCGAACAGGGCCACCCCGGTGCCGGCGTGCGGCGTCACGCAGACCGAGCAGAGCGTGCTCTTGGTGAAGCTCCTGCGTACGTCCGAGGCCAGGCGCAGGGCGACGCCGACGAGGCCGCCGTCGCGCTCGGCCACCAGGTAGGCGCGTTCATGGGCGCCCGGGTCGCGCCAGCCCAGGAAGTCGAGGTCCGGCCAGGGCGCCGCGGCGAGGTCGCGGGGCACGCCGAGCCTGCGGGCCTCACCCTTGGAGCAGTTGACGAAGGAGGTGCGGATGTCTCGTTCGGTGATGGGGTTCATGGCTCTTTCCTAGATAGACTAGGTTTCAGCCTAGAAGCCCTAGCTTATGGGCGCAAAAGAGTTTCCGCCGCTGGTCAGAGGGTCGTCGGCAGCACCGGGCGGCCGCGTACGCCGGGGTCGGCCGCGAAGAGGGCGCCCGCGTCGGGCTGCTCGGCCCGGTCGACGTCCAGCGCGGACGTGGTGATGAACAGCCGGTCGAGGTCCTCGCCGCCGAACGTCACCGCGGTGACCTTCCGCACGGGCAGGCCGACGACGGCGTCCAGGCGGCCGGCGGGGTCGTAGCGGTGCACGGCCCCGCCGGCCCACAGCGCCACCCACACCCCGCCCTCGGCGTCGACGGTCAGCCCGTCGGGAGCCCCCCGCGCGGGATCGACGACGGCGAACGGGCGGCGGCCGGTGAGCCCGGCGTCAGGGTCGTAGTCGAGCACGTCCACCCGGCCGGTCGCGGTGTCGGCGTAGTAGGCGCGGCTCCCGTCCGGGCTGAAGTCGAACCCGTTGGAGATCGTCACCCCTGGCAGCACCACGCGCAGCGCGCCGCCGGGCTCGGCCACGTAGAACGAGCCGCGGCCGGGGCTCTCGTCGTAGGCCATGCTGCCGATGTAGAAGCGGCCGGCGGGGTCGCAGCCGCCCTCGTTCATCCGGATGGCGGGGTCGTTCCACGCCTCGCCCAGGGAGCGCAGCGGGGCGTCGAGGTCGTCCGTGTCGGCCAGCAGCAGCTCGCGTTCGGACGCGACCAGGTAGCCGCCGGAGGCGCGGGGGCGTACGACGGCGGCCAGCGGACCGACGTGGCGGCGGCGTACCGTGCCCTGGGGGTCGAGCGCGAGCACGTCGCCGGCCAGCATGTCGACCCAGCGCAGCCCGCCCCACGTGCCGGACCACACGGGGCCCTCGCCGTGCTCGGCGACGGGCCCGGTCACGGTGTACGGGGTGATGCTCATGCCGATCTCCTTGGCGGTCGGAGGGATGATCCACCGATCATGCTCCCAGAATCGGCCGGAGGTCAGCCGCGCCGCCCGTTGACGTCGACGCCGTCCGGCCGCGTCAGCGGTCAGGAGCATGGTCAGGATTCCTTTCCTGCGAGGATCCGCGGGGTGGGGAGCGGGGCGGGGCGGATCTGGGCCGCGATGAGGGCGGCGAGCACGATGAGCGCGCCGAGCACCTGGGCCGCGGTGAGCTCCTGACCGAGCACGAGCCAGCCGAGCGCGGTGGCGACCACGGGGCTGAGCAGGCCCAGGAACGTCACCTCGGTGGCCGACAACATCCGCAGGCCCCTGAACCACAGGGCGTAGGCGAGGGCGGATCCAAAGTATCTCAGCGCTAAGCTATTTCGCCAGTTATATACCTCACCGCTAAGACATCGCTAGGCTGAAGGCATGGCCGATCACGTCGATCTCATCCTTGAGCAATGGCACGCGCAGCGTCCTGACCTGGACGTCTCCCCGATGGGGGTGATCGGGCGGCTCTCCCGGTTGTCGCAGCTGATCAACGCGGAGCTGCGCCGGACCTTCGCCACGCACGAGCTGGACTCGGCCTCGTTCGACGTACTGGCCACGCTGCGCCGCAACGATCCGCCGCACCGCCTGACGCCCGCCGAGCTGATGCGCTCGTCCATGGTGACCTCGGGTGCGATCACTCAGCGACTCGACCGGCTGGAGGCGCGCGGCCTCGTGACCCGCACGCCCAGCGAGTCCGACGGGCGCGGGGTGTACGTGACACTGACCGACGAGGGATACGCCCTGATCGAACGGGCGCTGCCGGATCACGTGGCGACGGAGGAGCGGGTGTTGTCCGGGCTGACCCGGGAGCGGCGGGACGCGCTGGCGGCCACCCTGCGCGACCTGCTGGAATCGCTGGGCGACACCCCCGGCCCCACCTGAGCCGTCACATTGGTCAGCGCCGGCGGCGTGGTCGCCGGCCTTTTCCGGCCCTCCTGGGACCTTCCTGGGCTCCCGGGTCGCCGCGGCGACCGTCTCCCGCCAGCCAGTGCGCGGGACGGGTGAGGGCGGCGGGTAGCCGGGTCGCGGCGTCGCCCTTTGCGGCGTTGAGCTGGGCCTGGGTGAGGAAGAACGCGCCGGTGAGGTCGGCCCCCGCCAGGTCGGCCCCCCGCAGGTCCGCCCCGATCAGATCGGCCTGCCGCAGGTCCGCACCCCGCAGATCGGCCCCGATCAGGTACGCCCCGCGCAGGTCCGCCGCCCGCAGACCGGCGCCCCTGAGCCTGACCCCGATCAGGTCGGCGCCCCTGCGGTCCTTGCCCCGTTGCCCGGCCCGCACCAGCTCACTCGCACGCAGCAGCAGGGTGTTGACCCCGGCGCGGTGCGCCGCCACGTCGAGCCGCTCCAGCTCGCCGGCGCCGCGGCGGGTGAGCAGCTCGGTCTCGTCGAGCGCCCGGCGCAGGCCGGCGTGGACCGGCGCGGCGGCCTCCAGGGTCAGCGCCTCCGCCAGATACCACAGCAGCTCGTGCAGCTGCCGCATGATCGCGAACACCGCGTACATCTGCCCGGCCGTCCCCGGCTCCTGCCGCCAGCTCCTGCCCTCGTACGTGACCTGGGAGACCTTCTGTCCCGCGCCGAAGCAGTCGAACACGGTGCAGCCGGGATAGCCGCGCTGCCTGAGCTGGGCGTGGATGGAGCACCGGAAGTCGTCGCGCAGGTTGTGGCACGGCTGCCCGGCGTCCTTGTCCGCGGCGAAGTCGGCCGAGGCCGAGAAGGGCAGCGCCACGCAGCACAGCCCGAAGCAGCTCTCGCAGTCGGCCAGCAGGCCGAGCTCGCGCGGGTTCGTTCCGGGCAAAGGGGTGCTCTCCTCACGGTGGGTGCGGTCGGATCAAGGATAGTCACCCGTGGACGTACGGCGTCGTCGTGGTGAGCGCCTCGAACCCGAGCCGCGCCAGGATGGGCCGGCTCTCACTGGAGGCGTCGACCTGCAGGAACTCGTAGCCGCGCGCGGCCGCCAGGCGGGCCCGGTAGGCGACCAGCGCGCGGTAGAGGCCGCGGCCGCGCCACTCCGGCACGGTCCCGCCGCCCCACAGGCTCGCGAACCGGCTGCCCGGGTGCACGTCCATGCGGGCCGCGCTCACCGGCACGTCGCCGGCCATGGCCACGACCGCGACGAGGGTGCCGGCGGCGAGCTGGTCGAGCAGGCGCCGCCTGAGATGTTCGCCGGGGGTGCCGAAGGCGCGCTCGTGCACGCGGGCCATCAGCTCCACCCCGGCCTGGTCGGTCACCCCTGCCAGGCGCACGCCGCCGGGCGGCGGGCCGTCCACCGCCAGGGCGGCGATCCACCCGGCCATGACGGTCTCTGCGGGCTCGGCGGTGAACCCGGCGGCCAGGAGGCGGCGGCCGAGGTCGTCCGGCCGGTCGTGGGCGTAGAGCTTCCACTCGAACGGCCTGCCCAGCCCGCCGAAGTAGCCGACCTGCTCGGCGATGGCCGCGTCCGCGCCGTCGTCGTCGAGGCCCGACCAGAGGACTCCGTTCCAGCCGTGTTGGGGTGCGACCTGGCGGACCACGTCCCCGGCCTGCTCGATCCTGGCCCCTGGGCCGTCGGGGCGGGCCGCCCGCCGCAGTTGCCTGTCGAACTCCGCCAGCACCTCGTCACGATCCATCGGGCCACCTCAGCATCCGCGCCCGCCCTCCGGCAACCGGATTTACCGGCTGATCAGCCGCTTACCGCCCGATCAGCCGCTTGCCGGGTCATCCGCTTGCCGGGTCCGCTTGCCGGGTCATCCGCTTGCCGAGTGCAGCCGCTTGCCGGCCGGTCAGCCGCCGCCGAAGCGCCGCTGCCTGGCGCCGAAGCTCCGCAGCGCGCGCAGGAAGTCGATCTCGCGGAACGCCGGCCAGTACGCCTCGCAGAAGTACAGCTCCGAGTAGGCGGACTGCCAGAGCAGGAAGTTGGACATGCGCTGTTCGCCGCTGGTGCGGATGACCAGGTCGGGGTCGGGCTGCCCGGCCGTGTAGAGGTGCCTGGCGATGTCGTCGGCCGTCAGCGTGGCGGCCAGCTCCAGCATGGATTGCCCGGCCTCGGCCCGCTCGTGCAGCAGTTCGCGGAGGGCGTCGATCACCTCCTGGCGGCCGCCGTACCCGATGGCCAGGGTGAGGTGGAAGCCGGTGGCGCACTCGCGGGTCGCCTCGACGGCGTTCTTGAGCACGCGGGCGGTGGTGTCGGGCAGCATGTCGAGCAGCCCGGCGACGTGCACCTGCCAGCGGGCGTCCGGCCGATCGAGCCGGTCGGTGACCATCTGCTCGATCACCCGCAACAGGAAGGCGACCTCCTCGTCGCCGCGGCGCTGGAGGTTCTCCGTCGAGCACAGGAACACGGTCACGTGCTTGATGCCGAGACCCTCGCACCACGACAGCACGTGCTCGATGTGCTCGGCGCCGTACTTGTGGCCGAGGCTCGGGTTGGACATGCCCTTCTGCCTGGCCCAGCGCCGGTTGCCGTCCATGATGAGGCCGACGTGCGCGGGGAGCGGGCCGGCGGTGATCTGGCGGCGCAGGCGGCGGGCGTACAGGGCGTGAAGAAGATCAGACGTCAGCATTCTCCTAAGGATGGCCTGGCCGGGCGAACGGCGTGAGCATTTGCCTCATTCCGCCCGCGGCCACCGGTCTCCCCAGCCGGCGTCCCTGGCCTGCCGGTAGAGGTCGCCTTGCCGCTTGGTGACGACCACGTCGCGGATCTCGTTCTCCTCGGTGCACAGGCGCAGGGACACCATGCCCTTGCGTTTGCGCGGATGGCGCAGGATCCGGGCGCCGGCGCGGGGCCGGCGGTCCGCCGTGGCGGCCACGTACGAGAACTTCTCGTCCTCGAAGCTCAGGGTGGCGTCCTTGACGCGGCGGTGCAGGGCCGACCTGGGGAGCCTGACGGAGAAGTGGCACCAGTCGCGGCCGGGCACGATCGGGCAGGGGCCGTCGTGGGGGCAGGGCGCGACGATGTTCATGCCGTCGGCGGCCAGTACGTCCCTGGCGGCGCAGATCACCGCGTGACCGGCCGGGGTGCCGGGCTCGACGACGAGCACCATGGCGGCCCGCGCCGCCAGCCAGCGGACGATCTCGGGTCGGTCGGCCTCCCGGAGCTCGCCCAGCGCGTACGACATGGTGACCAGGTCGGCGGCGGGGCGGCCCATGCCGGGCCGGAGTGAGGCGTGCCGCCAGGTGGCGCCGCGCAGGGCGGGCGACGTACGGGCCAGGCGTTTGCCCAGGTCGATGACGTCGGGGTCACGTTCCACGACGGTGACGTGCCGCAGGGACGGCCAGATCTGGGACGCCGCCCAGATGGCCGCCCCGGTGCCGCCGCCCGCGTCGAGGTGGGTCCTCGGCGCGAAACCCGGCGTCAGCGCCGCCGCCTGGCGCATGGCCGTCACGGCGGCGGCGTAGGTCGCGGGCATCCGGTACGCGGCGTACGCGGCGATGTCGGCCTCGGTCCGCAGGTGAGCGCCCTCGGCGGAGTGGCCGGCGCGGTAGCGCTCGGTGAGCAGGGCCACCGAGCGGGACAGGTCGTGCGGGGAGTAGCGGGACAGGACCTGGTCCAGGGCGGTCCTGAGGTCATCGGGCAGCATGGCCGGTCTTTCGTCTGGAGGGGGATGTGGTGGCGGGGCGAGGTCATGACGACACCTCGGAGTGGCAACGGCTGAGGGCCGGGGCAGCGGCGGGCGTAGTCTCACGCGGGTCCGGACACTCGCGGATGCGCGGGCCCCGGGCGGCCCCCAGGCCCCAGGTGACCACGGTGGCCGGCGACTGGTCCGCGCACCGGCCGAGCACGTCTGCGCGGGTCCCAGGTCGCAGGACGCAGGACGCAGGACATGCTGGTCCTGGGGCGCGGGGGCGGGTTACAGGTTGCGGGCCCGGGCGAGGGGGTGCCAGGCGGCTGTGGTGATGGCGATCATGACGGCGGCGGCGATCCAGTACGGCGCCGTGATCGTCAACGCCTGCGCGACCAGACCCGCGAGCAACGACCCGACGGCCGCGCCCCCGACGTCGAACAACGAGTTCACGCTGCCGACCCGGCCCAGCAGCCCGGCGGGCACGGCCCGCTGCCGCAGCGTCGACACGATGACGCCCCACACCATCGCGTGAACCCCGAACACCGCCAGGACCGCCGCGGCGACCCAGGGCACGGTGGTGGCGGCGAGCGCCGCGTGGGTGCCGGCCTCGATCAGCAGCCCGGTCCGCAACAGCGCCGTCGCCCCGAACCTGGCCAGCAACCGGCC
>NZ_JADOGI010000023.1 GCF_015645445.1 Nonomuraea cypriaca
AGCCAATCCCACCCCGTCCACACCAGCCCAGCCCGCCCGCTTCACGTCGGCCGAGTCCGCCGGTCTCGCGTCGGCTGAGTCGGCTCGCTTCGCGCCGGTCGAGCCCGCCCGCTCCACGTCGGTCGAGTCTGCTGGTCTTGCGTCGGTCGAGTCGGCCCGTCTTACGTCGGTTGAGTCGGTTCGCTCCACGTCGGCTGCGTCTGGTTCGGCTTGGCGCGCGCCGGTGGCGGATGCCGATGGGGCCTACCTGGTTTGTGGTGGGTTGGGGCGGCTTGGGATGGTGGTCGCGCGGTGGCTCGCCGAGCGGGGAGTTCGCCATCTGGTGCTGACGGGCCGCACCGGGGCTGGGCGCGGGCATGACGCCGATCTGGAGAAGCTGGCCGGTCTCGGCCTCCAGGTCACGGCGGTGCGGGCGGACGTCACCGATGAGGCCGCGATGACGGCGCTGTTCGAGCGCTTCGGGCGTGACCTGCCGCCGCTGCGGGAGGTGTACCACCTCGCCACGAGCCGGGGGATCGGCCGCCTCGCCACGACCCGCGTCGAGGACGCGCACGCGC
Organism: Nonomuraea cypriaca; assembly: GCF_015645445.1. Lineage (GTDB taxonomy): Bacteria > Actinomycetota > Actinomycetes > Streptosporangiales > Streptosporangiaceae > Nonomuraea > Nonomuraea cypriaca. Next base: position 558 of record NZ_JADOGI010000023.1, read on the forward strand.
GGCTGGCGGCGAAGCTGCGCGGAGGCTGGCTGCTGCACCAGTTGTGCGCCGGCCGCGGCGTGTCCCGTCTCGTCTTCTTCTCCTCGACGGCGGCGTGTCTGGGGTGGCGCCTGGGCGGGCACTACGCTGCGGCCAACGGCTTCCTGGACGCTCTGGCGCACGAACGCTCTCGTGCCGGGGAGCAGACGTTGAGCGTCGGCTGGGGTGCCTGGGGCGTATCGGATTCTCTCGACGTCGACCTGGTCGGCGACGACGGATTCCGCCCCATGCCGCCGGACGACTGCCTGGCCATCCTCGGCTCGCTGCTGGCCGACGACGTGACCCACTGCGCGGTGGCGGCCATCGATTGGCCGGTACTCGCGACCGCCTACCGATCAGGCCGACCCATGCCGGTACTCGACTCGGTCGCGGGCCCAGCCCAGCCGGTGGAATACCAGCGGGTGGCCTCCCAGCCGTTGGCATCCCCGCCCGTGGCACCCCAACCGGTGGCACCCCAACTGGCGGGACCCCAACTGGCGGGACCCCGGTCGGCGGGGCCCCAGCCAGTGGCATCCCGGTCGGCGGGACCCCAACCGGTGGGGTCCCCGTCGGCGGCGGCTGGCGAGGTGGGATCCCGACCGGAGGCGAGTGAGCCTGTGGCGGCCCGCTCGGTGGGGGCCGAGTCGATGGGAGTCCGGCCGGTGGGGACTCAGCCGGTGACGACCCAACCGGTGACCGGACCGGCGGGCGGGAGTCTGGGGTCGATCCGGGACGGTGCGGTCCCGGTCACGAGTTCGGTGCCCGCCGCACCCGCAGGCAAGGCTGGTATGGCCGTTGGCGCGAACGATCGCGTAGACAGTGCGAGCGGGACCTCGGGGGCCGATCGCTGGGATCAGGTGGACGGTGTGGATGGGAGTTCGCGGGCCGATCGCTGGGACTGGGTGGACAGTGCCAACGGGATATCGGGGGGCGGGAGTTCCGGACAGGTCGATGGTGCGAATGGAGTTCGGGAGGTCGATCGCGGGGACCGGGTGGGCGGTGTGGAGGGCATGCGGATGATGTTGCGTGCCGAGCTCGCCGCCGTTCTGCGGATCGACGATCTGGAGGAGATCGATCCACGGGTGGGCCTCTTCGAACTCGGGCTGGACTCGGCGATGAGCGTTGAGCTGCGCAGGCGGATCGAGGGGCGTCTCAACCGCGAGGTGCCCCCGACCCTCGTCTTCGAGTACCCGACCATCGAGGAGTTGGCCGTCGCCCTCGCCGGGGATTCGGCCGGGCACTACGGCCGTCCGGGCGGTGTACCGGAAGGTGCCGGGCCGGTGGTCGTACCGGAGGGTTCCGGGCCGGGAGCGGAGCCGCACGGGCATGGAGCGCTGGAGGAGCAGGACGACCTGATCAGGCGGCTGGCCGAGAAGCTGGAACGGCTCCGCTGAGCGATGCGGCGTCCGGTGGCTCGCGCAGTGAGGAAGGGACTGGCATGGACTTGGATCCGGCGCACCGGGAGTTGTTCGGTCGCGCGCTGGCGACCATAGAGGAACTGGAGGGCCGCCTCGAACGTGCGGAGCAGGACCGAGCCGTGCCGATCGCCGTGGTGGGGATCGGATGCCGGCTGCCAGGCCGGATCCGGGGCGCCGACGAGTTCTGGCGCGCCCTGCGCAACGGCACCGACCTGGTCGGCGCGCTGGACCGGCGGACGGCCGAACCCGGCGACTACCTGACCGGCCTGCCCGGCGCATATCTGGACGACGTCGACCGGTTCGACAACGAGTTCTTCGGCATCGCCCCGGGCGAGGCGACCGTCATGGACCCGCAACAGCGGCTCCTGCTGGAGACGGCCTGGGAGGCCATGGAGCACGCCGGCATGCCGCGCGAGGCCGTACGGGGAAGCGCGACGGGCGTCTTCCTGACCCTCGCCACGCACGACTACTGGCAGGTGGGCGTCTCCCGGCTGGGTACGGTGCCGCAGCACGACCACGCCGTCGTCAACAACTCCCACAGCACCGCCTGTGCCCGGATGTCGTACTTTCTAGGTGTACGCGGCCCGAGCCTCACCGTCGACGCCGGCTGTTCGTCGGCCCTGCTGGCGACGCACCTGGCCGGCCGGAGCCTGCGGGCGCGTGAGTGCGACGCGGCGCTGGTCGGGGCGGTCAACCTGATGCTGACCGAGCACTCGGGTGCCGGCATCGCCGAGTCGGGCACGCTGTCGCCGGACGGCCGGTGCCGTACCTTCGACGCCGGGGCCGACGGGTACGGGATCGGCGAGGGCTGCGGCGTGGTGGTGCTCAAACGCCTGGCCGACGCGGAACGGGACGGCGACCGTGTGCTCGCCGTACTGCGTGGCAGCGCGATCAACCACAACGGCGGCGGACTTGGATACGGGATCCCGGCCGTCGCCGCGCAGCGGGAGGTCATCCGGGCCGCCTATGACGACGCCGGGATCCCGGCGCGGGCCGCGACGTACGTGGAGAGCCACGGCACCGGCACCTCCCTGGGCGATGCGGCCGAGCTGAGCGCGCTCGCCGCCGAACTGCTGCCCGGCCGGCCGGCCGAGCGCCCGCTGGTGGTGGGCGCCGTCAAGACGAACGTGTCGCACCTTTTCGCCGCGTCCGGCGTGATCGGCCTGATCAAGACGGTACTGTGCCTGCACCTCGAGGAGATCCCAGGGAACCTGCACTTCACCAGGCCACATCCCGACCTGGGCACGCTTCCCCCGGCGATCGTCATCCCCGCCACCGCCCGCCCGTGGCCGCGCGGCGCCGAACCACGGGTCGCCGGCGTCAGCGCATTCGCCCAGGGCGGCAGCAACGCCCACCTGGTCCTGGCGGAAGCCCCAGTACCCACCCCATTGGCCGACTCACCACCCACCTCCCTGCCCGACTCACGGCCCGACTCGTTGGCCACCCCAATGGTCGACCCACTGGCGGACTCACGGCCCGCCTCGTTGGCGGTCCCGTTGGCCGATCCGCTGGCGGAGTCGCCGCCCGCCCGGTTGGGCGTCCCGTTGGTCGACCCACTGGCGGACTCACGGCCCGCCTCGTTGGCGGTCCCGTTGGCCGATCCGCTGGCGGAGTCGCCGCCCGCCCGGTTGGGCGTCCCGTTGGTCGATCCGCTGGCGGAGTCGCGGCCTGCCCCGATGGTCGATCCGTTGGTGGAGTCGCGACCCGTCCCGTTGGCCCACTCGCCGACCGATCCACTGGACGGGGTCGGTGGCGGGGGCGGGGGCGTGTCCGTGCCGTGTCATGGGGTGCGGCCGGTGCTGGTGCCGGTGTCGGGGCACGACGAGGCGGCGTTGCGCGCGGTGGCGGCCCGGCTCGCGGATCAGCTGGAACGAGGCGAGCCGGCGGTCTCGCCCGCCGACGTCGCCTATACCGCGGCGCGGCGGCGTTCGCACCTCACCTACCGGGGGGCGGTGGTCGGCCGTACCGGGGAGGAGCTTGCCGCGGCACTGCGCGGGCTGGCGGCGGGGCGGAGTGGGTCCGGCGCGTGGGCGGGACGCGCGGCCGTCGCGGGACGGATGGCGTGGTGTCTGGGGCCTGGTGGCGACTGGCGGGTCATGGCGTCTCTGGCCGGCGGCGATCCGTTCCGTCGGCTCGTCGCCGAGGCGGCGTCCCTTGTGGCCGCTGAGACCGGCGCCGACCTGGCCGCCGCCGCAGCCGGTACGGCGATCGGGGACGGTGCTGCCAGGGGTACAGCGGTCGGGGGCGGTGCGGCCGCTGCTACGGCGGTCGCGGGCGGTGCGGCGGCCGGTGCGGCGGTTGGGGGCGGTGCGGTGGTCGCGGATCAGGCCATTGTGCGGGTGCTCACCGTACTGGCGCAGATCGGTCTGGGGCGGTGGTGGCGCTCGGTGACCGGTGAACCGGCCCTGGTGCTGTGCGCTGGGCTCGGCGTGCCCGCCGCCCGTCACCTCATCGGCGGGTTGCCGCTGGAGCAGACGATCAGGTCGGCTCTGGCGGCTTCCGGCCCGGACACCGCGCGCCAGGACGACGGCGATCCGCGCGCGTTGTGCCGGTACGACGATCCGGCCGCACTGGCCGCCGCGGCGTCCGAACTGGCACGGGCAGGCAGATACGGCGTCGTGGAGATCGGCCAGGTCCGCGTCCCTCCCGACGCGGCGGCCGTCCGCGCCCCGGTCATCGCCGCCCCGGCCGAGGTCGCGTACGCCGCTGCCGGTGCGCACCAGGCCGCCCCGAACGGTGTCCAGCACGCCGGCTCTGACGGCGCCCGCAACGCGGGTCCACCCCAGGCCGTTCTGGATGGTGTCCAGCACGGGGGTCCGTGCCGGGTCGGCTCGGATGGTGTCCAGCACGCGGGTGCGTACCGGGTCGGCTCGGATGGTGTCCAGCACGCGGGTGCGTACCGGGATGGCTCGGACGGTGTCCAGCACGGGGGCCCGTACTGGGATGGCTTGGATGGTGTCCGGTACGCGGGTACGCGCCAGGCCGTTCTGGATGGTGTCCGGTACGCGGGTGCGGGGCAGGGCGGCTCGGATGGTGTCCGGTACGTGGGTGCGGGGCGGGCCGGTCCGGAGGGTGGCCAGGACGTTGGGGCGTACGAGAGCGACCTGGATGCGTCGGTGTTGGACGTGCTCGGGCGGTTGTACTGCCGCAGTGTGGACGTGCGGTGGGAAGCGCTGTATCCGGTGGGGCGACATGCCGACCTGCCGGCCTATCCGTGGTCGGACCGGCGGCACTGGTGGGGCCGGCCGGCGGACGCGCAGGATGGGCAGGGCGCGCAGGACGGAAGGGGCGCGCAGGACGGGCAGGGCGCGCAGGACGGAAAGGAGCCGGAGGAATGATCACGACTGACGCGTGGGTGCTGCACGCCGGACCGAAGGGCGGTGGCCCGGTGGCCGGCGGCGCGGTGAACCTGCGCAGGGAGACGTTCGCGTTCCCGGACCTGGGCGACGACGAGGTGCTGGTCGAGCCCCTGTACGGCTCGTGGGAGGCGAACCTGGACCACGCCCTGTCCCGCTCACCGGTGGACGTCTGCAGGCAACGCGGCGAGCCGTCCGTCGTGCTCGGCAACATCGGCGTGGTCCGCGTGCTGCGCACCGGGCGGACGCCGGCGGCGCGGGCGTTCTCGGCCGGCGACGTGTGCATGGTGATGCCGTTCAGCAAGTGCGACCGCTACGGCTACGCCGAGCTGGCCTACGCGTACGACGCGCCGGGCACCATCGGACTCCTGGCCAGACGGACGAAGGTGGAGGCGCGGATGCTGCTCCCGCTGCCGCCCGGCTCGGCGTACTCCCTGCCCCAATGGGCCACCTACGCCCGGTACTTCTCGGCCTGGGACAACTGGCGGGTGGCGTACGCCTGCTGGCGGGCGCAGCTGCCGGACGTCGCGACCGAGGACCACCTGGTGTTCGGCTGGGGCGGCGGTGTCGTCCTGGCCGAGCTCGAGCTCGCGCGGCGGGCCGGGTTCCGCGTCGCCATGACGGCCGGGAGCGACGAGCGGCTCTCCTTCCTGGCCCGCAAGGAGATCACGCCGGTGGACCGGCGCACGTTCGCGGACCTGGAGCTGAGCCTTCGGCTCGACGAGAGGGATCCGGAGCTGGTGGCCCGGTACCGGACCGCGGAGAAGGAGTTCCTGCGGATCGTCGAGTCGCTCAGCGACGGTCACGGGGCCGCCGTCTTCATCGACAACATCGGCGCGCCGCTGCTGCGGCCCACGCTCAAGGCGCTCGGCAGGCAGGGGGTGCTGACCACCCTCGGCTGGAAGCGTGGCATGGTCACCGAGACCCGCCGCGCCGTCGAGTGCATCAAGCGGCACCTGCACGTCAACACGCACGTGTGGCGCTCGGGCGACTCCGCGGAGATCCTGGAGTACCAGGCGACGACCGGCTGGATCCCGGATCCGGAGATGATCCAGACCTACGACTTCGAGGACGTCCCCCGGCTCGCGGACGACTACGCCGCCGGCCGGGTGACGAGCTATTTTCCGGTGTTCTCGGTGAATCCCGAGTGACGGACGCCAGGGGAGCCACCGTGCGAAGAGCGTTGATCACCGGTATCACCGGGCAGGACGGTACGTACCTGGCGGAGCTGCTGCTCGCCAAGGGGTACGAGGTCTTCGGACTGGTACGCGGCCAGAACAACCCCAAGGCCGCCTACCTGGAGTGCGCGCTGCCCGACGTACGCGTACTCACCGGTGATCTGCTCGACCTGCCCAGCCTCATGCGCTCCTTCGCCCGCGCGGACCCCGACGAGGTGTACAACCTGGGCGCCATCTCCTTCGTCGCCCACTCCTGGGAGAACGCGCGCATGGTCGCCGACGTCACCGGCGGCGGGGTGCTCAACATGCTGGAGGCGGCCCGGCTGCACCAGGAGCGCAGCGGCCGGCAGGTGCGCTTCTACCAGGCGTCGAGCTCGGAGATGTTCGGCAAGGCGCAGGCGGTACCGCAGAACGAGACCACCCTGCTGTGGCCGCGCTCGCCGTACGGGGTCGCCAAGGTCTTCGGCCACCACATGACCATCAGCTATCGCGAGACGTACGGCATGCACGCCAGTTCGGGCATCCTGTTCAACCACGAGTCGCCGCGCCGCGGCCGCGAGTTCGTCACCCGCAAGATCTCGCGCGCGGTGGCGCGGATCGCACTGGGCATGCAGCACGAGCTGGTCCTCGGGAACCTCGACGCCATGCGTGACTGGGGATTCGCCGGAGACTACGTCGAGGCGATGCATCTCATGCTGCGGCAGGACCTGCCGGACGACTACGTCATCGCGACCGGTGAGACCCATTCCGTCCGCGAGTTCCTCGATGTCGCCTTCGCCCAGATCGGCGTCGACGACTGGTCCGGGTTCGTCCGCACCTCCGCGCGTTTCGTCCGGCCCGCCGAGGTGGACCTGCTCGTCGGCGACTGGAGCAAGGCCGAGTTCGTTCTCGGCTGGCGGCCGAAGGTGGGGTTCGAGGAGCTGGTGGCCATGATGGTCGCCGCCGACCTGGACGCCGAGGCCCGCACCGAGACCGCCCCGGTGCCCGCCGGCCACTGAGCACCCTGCCGGCGCGGACCGAACGCACCCAGGTGGCGGGCGACGCCCCGCTGACGTGGGAAGCTTGACCTGTGATCCGAGTGGTGATCGTGGACGACGACCCGATGGTGCGCACGGGGCTGCGCCTCATCCTCGGCGGTGAGCCCGACCTGGACCTCGCCGGGGAGGCCGGGGACGGCAGGCAGGCCATGGCCGTGGTGCGCGACCTGCGGCCCGACGTCGTGCTGATGGACATCCGGATGCCCCACCAGGACGGCCTGACCACCACCGAGCGCCTCCTCGCCCGGCCGTCGCCGCCCCGCATCCTGGTGCTGACCACGTTCGACGCCGACGACCTGGTCCTGCGCGCCCTGCAACTGGGGGCCGACGGCTTCCTGCTGAAGGACACGCCGCCGCCGAAGATGATCGAGGCGGTCCGCGCCGTGGCGCGGGGCGAGCCGGTGTTGTCGCCACGCGTCGCCCAGCAGGTGATCGCGGCCGCCACCGGCCGCTACGAGCCGCAACGTCCCGAGGCGCTGCGGGAGCTGTCCCGGCTCACCGCACGCGAGCGCGAGGTCGCGATCGAGGTGGCCAAGGGCAGCTCCAACACCGAGATCGCGGCGGCCCTGTCGGTGAGCGTGGCCACCGTGAAGGCCAACATCACCCGCATCTTCGCCAAGCTCGGCACCGACAACCGGGTCCACGTCGCCATGAAGATCCGTGACGCCGGCCTGCTCTGAAACGCCTCCTGGGGGAGGCCTGTTGCTGATCATGGTCGGAAATCGATTACGATACGAGCGCGCGAGGCTGAACGGGGAGGTGGCCATGGTGACGATCTACGACGTGGCGTCGCGGGCCGGGGTCTCCACGGCGACCGTCTCGCGGGTGCTCAACGGCGCCAGCACGGTCGACCCGGCACTCGCCTCCCGGGTCCGCGCCGTGGTGGCCGAGCTGGGCTACGAGCGCAACGCGCTGGCCAGGAACCTGCGGCTGTCCAGCACCAAGCTGTGGGCCGTGATCATCTCCGACATCGGCAACCCGTTCTTCACCTCACTCGTGCGAGGCGTCGAGGACGTCGCCCAGGAGGCCGGTCACTCGGTCGTGTTGTGCAACAGCGACGAGGACGCCGCCAAGGAGGCCGCGTACATCAAGGCCGCGCTCGCCGACCGGATGGCCGGCGTGATCATCTCGCCGTCGGCCCGCGCGGCCGGGATCAACCAGCTCGTGAAGTCCGCGACCCCGACCGTGGTCATCGACCGCGTGGTCGGCACCGCCCCGGTCGACACCGTGCTCGTGGACAACGAGCACGGCGCCGAGCTGGCCACCGAGCACCTCATCACCTCCGGCTACCGGAGGGTCGCGTGCGTCACCGGCCCGCGCCGCCTGTTCACCGCGGCGCGCCGCCTGCGCGGCTACCGCGCCGCGCTGCGGCGCGGCGGCGTCGACTACGACGAGACCCTGGTCAGATACGCCGACTTCCGTGAGGCGGGCGGCCGCGAGGCGATGCGCTCGCTGCTCACGGAGGAGCACCCGCCGGACGCGGTGTTCGTGGCCAACAACCTGATGACGGTGGGTGCGCTGGACGCGCTGGTGCAGGCGGACGTGCGCATCCCCAAGGACTTCGGCGTCGTCGGCTTCGACGACATCCCCTGGGCCCACCTCGTCCGCCCGTCCCTCACGACCGTGAGCCAGCCGACCTACGACCTCGGCCGGGCCGCGGCCCGCCTGCTCCTGGAACGCGTACGCGACCCGCACCGCGCCCCCAGCACGGTCAAGCTGAAGACGCGGCTGCAGGTGCGCGGCAGCTCGACCCGGTGACCGTCACAGCACCGGATGCCCCCTGCGGGTGGTGAGCGCGGCGTCCAGGTCGAGACGGTCGATGATCCGCCGGGCGTCGTCGGGCCGGCCGCGCGCCCGCAGCCGCTCGATCCACCGCTCCAGCCTGATGTACCGGTACGGCCCCGTGCGCACCACCTCCTGCATCGGGTCGCCTGGAGCGCCGTGGCGGCCCAGCATCCCGTGCAGCCAGTCGCTCATCACGTGGTCCAGTTCGGCGACCCGCCCCGGCTCCGCCTCGGCGATGTTCGTCGTCTGCCGCGGGTCCGCGTCCATGTCGAACAGCGCGAGATCGTCGAAGTCGTACAGCCCGGGGTGGTAGGTGCGCACGAACAGCCGGTCAGGGGTGCGCACCGCCCGCTGGCAGCTGTAGAGCGCGTGGTCCCAGACCAGGTGCGGGCGTCCCGCCCACTCCTCGCCGCGGATGGCGGCGGTGACCGGCAGCCCGTCCCAGCCGGTCGGCACCGGGATCCCGGCCAGCTCGCACAGCGTCGGCTGCAGGTCCACGTTGTACATCAGCCCGTCGTACGCCCGGTCTGCCGCGCCGCCCGGCCAGCGTACGACCATGGGGATGTTGTGCACGGCCTCGCCCGCGCACACGTGGTCGCCGTAGACGCCCTGCTCGCCGAGCGCCTCGCCGTGGTCGGCGGAGAAGATGATCGCGGTGTCCTCAAGCACGCCCAGGTCGGCCAGGGTGTTCAGGATCCGGCCGATCTCCTCGTCCATGAACCTGGTCGCCGCGTCGTAGCCGTCCACGAGCCGTTTGAAGTCGTCGACGCCGCCGATCGCGTCCGGCATCGACGGGACCGGGCTGCGGCCGTCCGGCGTGCCGGGGAACAGCTCGCGCGCCGTGAAGGGGCCGTAGTCCTGCTGGTGCCCGGCGATCGCCTCCTCGTCGGGCCAGCCTGGCGGCGGTTCGCCGGCGAACCGGTCGATCCACTTCTGGTCGACGGTGTAGTTGCGGTGCGGGTCCCAGTACTGGATGTGCAGGAAGTAATCCTCCTCGCGCCCGTTGGCCCGCAGCCAGGGGATGACCGCCGCGTTGACCTCGTCGGCGTTCTCGTCGCCCTGCTTGAGCGTGGCGGTGTGCATCTCGCTCCAGCCGCCGCAGAACCAGTACGCCTGGTGCCGGTCGGCGAAGGAGGAGAAGCTCACCGTACGGTAGCCGTGCCGCCGCAGGTGCCGGGTGAACAGCGGCATGTCGTCCCAGTGCCGGTGCCCGTTGCCGGGAAAGCGGAACTCCGAGCCCGGCCCGAAGTGGGTCATCGCGCCGTGCCTGACGCCCACCCGGCCGCTGATCAGGCTGCCGCGCGAGGGAACGCACGGCGACGTGGCGCAGTACGCGTGGGTGAACCGCACGCCCTCGCGCGCCATCGCGTCGATGTTGGGCGTCGTGTCGCGGTGGTAGCCGTAGCAGCCCAGGTGGTCGGGCCGCAGCGAGTCGATGTCGAAGTACAGGATGCGCATCAGACCTCGCGTCCTTTCACCGGTAGTAGACCTCCACTTCGGCGACCGAGGTGAAGGTGTGCGCGCCGCCGGGCGCGCCGATCACCCGCACTCCGTCCGCCAGCGCGGGGTCGAAACGGAACGTGTACGTCTTGTTCGGGCCGGCCGTCTGGTCGTGGGGGTAGGCGGGGCTGACCCGCTGGCCCCGTACGTCGCTCCAGCGGCCGTTCCTGCGCACCTGGACCCGCAGGTCGTTCGCGAACCAGCCGCCGTCGGGCAGCATCGCGCCGGTCGTGTAGCGGACCTCGTTGACGTGCCGGACGCGCGGCCAGGTGTAGCCCCACCAACTCGTCGTCTTGTCCTCGTCGTTCCAGTCGTCCTCGTACGCCGTCAGGTCGCCGTCGTTGTAGATCGACGTACGGCCGGACCTGGTCACCCGCTCGTACGGCGTCGTGCCAGGACCCAGCGCCAGGTTGTCGCCGCCGGACTTGTGGCGGTTGGCGGGAGTCGACGGCGTCCACGGCGTGACCTGCATCTTGCGCAGGTTGAAGTTGTAGACGGTGTTGGGCACCGCGCCGCAGGGGCCGCAGATGTTCGACTGCACCCACATGGTCCTGCCGTCGGCGCTGATGAACTTCGACGGGATCGTGGGTGCGTAGCCGCCGTGCTTGGCCTGGTTCCACTGCACGCCGAAGTCCTTGGCGCGGATCTTCGTCCACGGTCCCCACGGGGTGGGCGCGTCGTAGACGGTCCACTGGAAGGCGTTCCAGGTGGTGTAGAAGTAGCGCTTCAGCGGCTTGTTGTAGACCACGCCGCCCTGGGCGATGAGCAGCTTGTCGCTGGGCCCCGTGCCGTGCACCTTGGGGTAGGTCCGCTCCTCGTCGTGGATCACCGGCGCCTTGTCGCCGATCTCGGCGGACCAGGTGGCCCGGCTCCCCTGCCCGCCGGTGTAGAACTCCCAGGCGGAGCGGTCCTGGATCCGGTCCTTGGGCACGCGGCCGAGGTAGACGTCGGACTGCTGACGCCAGTTGCCGTCCAGCCCGTACGCGTAGACGTAGCCGTCGGCGGCGTCGGCGTACGCCTTGCCGAAGTCGAGGAACATGATCGTGGTGAAGACGGACCCGCCGAACATCGCCTCGGTCGTGTCCCAGGTCCAGGTCTTGCCGTGGTCGGTGGACCTGGCGATCGTCGCGGCGGGGGCGCTGTCGAAGGTGCGCTTCTTCAGGTCCTGCACGGCCAGGTAGAGGTCCCCGCCGACGCAGGCCATGCCGGTGGGCTTGCGGTTGTAGTCGGCGCCGCTCCAGATCTGGCCGACCTCGTCCCCCTTGGCGACGAGCGCGCCGGCCAGGTTGTCCTGCTCGGGGGTGCCGGTGATCCGGTTGACGCCGATGTCGGTGCTCGGCGGCGCGGCGAAACCGCGGCCGTCGCCGTGCGCGGAGTACAGGTTGTCGTCGTCGGACCAGCAGGACGGCCACAGGTCGCCGCCGCTCGGCGACTTGACGGTGCTGCGTTCCTCGATCCGGATCGTGGACAGGAACGTGCTGTCCGGCGGGGACGCCGGATCGGCCTGGCTCTGGGCGTAGGCCGGCGGCGTCGCGGCGAGCGCTAAGACCAGCAGGCCAGTGAGCGCCGCGGGGGTGGAGTGCTTCATCTCGAACCTCAGGGGGTAGTGGGCTTACCTGGGTCAGGGGGCGGCGATGCGGGCCGCTGCCGGGGGCAGGCTCAGCGGGAGGTGCGGCAGCGTCTGGTACCAGTACGCGACTGAGGAGAGGTCGTCGCTGCGGCGGTTGGCATGGCCGTGCTCGATCGTCACCCGGATCGAGCGCTCGAACGCGATCGGGTCCTCGATGTGGAAGCGGTAGAGCGAGATCTCGCCGCCCCAGTTCTCGCCGCCTGGCAGGGTGAGCCCGTGGTAGGGGGAGGAGTACTGCTGGGTGGGGCACCAGGCGAGGTTGAAGTAGTCCTCGGTGCCGGTGCCGTGCAGCCTGGGCGGGAACGGCTCGCCGTCGATGAAGATCATGTCGTCGCCCTCGCCGTACCAGTTCCACTGCCTGGTGTCGCGCAGGTTGCGGACGTTGAGCACGCACCCGACGAAGTGGCCGCGCCCCTCGGCCTCCAGGATCGAGTAGTTGCCGTCACCGGTGAGGTTGACGCCGCCCATCTGGAACTCCTGGTTCGACAGGCCGGTCTCGTCGATGCCGTCGGTCGGGCTCTGCCGGTTCCATGAGGCGTGGAAGCGGCCGAGCGTGGGCTCCAGCTCGTCGAACCGTTCGTAGTCCACGTAGTAGTAGAGCCGGATGGTGTCGTGCTCCAACTCGCTGGCCACCTCGATGCGGGCGCCCGACGAGAAGGGCATGTGGAAGAAGCTGTTGAGGCTCCGGCCGTCCTCGGGGCTCATCTGCAGCGGCGCGGACGCGAAGTTCACCGTGCGGCCGTGGCCGACGCCGAAGAAGTCGCCGAGCGGCACCAGCACGCTCGGCTCCTCCTCGCCGTCCCACCAGATGCGCAGCACGAGTCTGCGCAGGTAGTCGGGCTCGGCCATGCGCACCGGCGTACGCTGCGCGTCGCTGGTCACCGTCATCCAGATGTGCGTGATCGAGCCGGCTCCGTCGATGTCGGCGAGCACGTGGCTCTCGCCGGGTTCGAGCTTCTTCCTGTCGTCGTTGCCGCCTGTCCTGTCCCAGCTCGACTCACGGTGCCGGCGTCCCTCGCGCAACCTCGGAAGGTCACGCAGGCTGCTGCCGAAATCCCCGTACGCCGACATCCGTCCTCCAGAAATCATCGCTGTGCTGTAGCGCGAGTAATCGATTTCTAGGAAAGTAGGCGTTACATCAATCCAACGTCAAGGGAGTACTCACTGTGAATGACCGGCCGAACGTGGTCCTCGTCTTCATGGACGACATGGGCTACGGCGACATGGGAGCCATGGGCGGCACCGTGGTCAAGACCCCGCGGATGGACAGCGTGGCGAACAACGGCATCGCCTTCCGTCACATGTACTCCGCCGCCCCCGTGTGCACGCCGTCCCGCGCCGCGCTGATGACCGGCAGGTACGCCCAGCGGGTCGGCCTGCCCAGGGTGCTGTTCCCGCACGAGGGCGAGGGCCTGTCCAGCTTCGAGCGCACGGTCCCCGAAGTGCTCAAGGACAGCGGCTACCGGACCGCCGGCTACGGCAAGTGGCACCTCGGCTGCCGCCCGGAACACAACCCCAGGCGGCACGGCTTCGACGAGTTCTACGGCCTGCTGTACAGCAACGACATGGACCCCGTGCACATGTACGACGGCGAGAAGCCGGTGCAGACGGAGGTGGACCAGTCGCTCGTCACCAGGCAGTACACCGACAAGGCGATCGAGTTCATCGAGCGCGGCGGGGAGGAGCCGTTCTTCGTCTACCTGGCGCACACGATGCCGCACATCCCGCTGCACGTCGAAGAGGGTTTCCGCGGCACCTCCAGGGGCGGCACGTACGGCGACACGATCGAGTGCATCGACTTCCACCTCGGCCGCCTGCTCGACAAGCTCGACGAACTCGGTCTCACCGACGACACGCTGGTGATCGTGACCAGCGACAACGGCCCCTGGTTCGAGGGCAGCACGGGCGGGCTGCGCGGGCGCAAGATCGACACCTGGGAGGGTGGCATCCGGATGCCGTTCGTCGCCCAGTGGCCGGCCAGGATCCCCGCGGGATCGGTGTGCGACGAGCCCGCCTGCTTCATCGACCTCCTCCCGACCCTGGCGGGGCTGGCCGGCGGCGAGGTGCCCGCGGACCGGCCGGTCGACGGAATCGACATCGGATCCGCGCTGCTCGGCGGGCCGATGGCGGAGCGCGAGGCGCTGTACTTCTTCCACAACTGGACGCTGAACGCGCTGCGCCAGGGCAAGTGGAAGCTGCACGTCGACCGCAACCCGCAGCCCGACCGCAGAGAGCTGCCGCAGCTGTTCGACCTGGAGGCGGACCCGTCGGAGTCGTACAACGTGGCGAACCTGGAGCCTGAGGTCGTGGCCCGCCTCACGGAGCTGGCCACGGCCTTCTCCGCCGAGATCGCCGCCCAGCAACTCGACGCCCAGGGGCGCGCCGCCGGCCGCTGCGCCTGACGCCGTACGGCCCGATCGAGCGGCGGCCGGTGGGCCGCCGCTCCCACGGCGCCGACCTTGCCAGACAGCATTTCCCCTCGATAATGCCTGTTTTTACGGCGATCACATGACCCTTGACACTGCTGTGCGGCACCGTTACGTTTCTTGGAAATCGATTACTCGGCTACCTCGCGGACCGTATGCGCATGGTCAAGGGTCGTGCCGTATCAAGATCAAATGGATTACCGATCCCGCCCGGCTCTTGGGGGTGCGTTGTGCCGTGCGGCGATCGCGCATCCGCTCGAAAGGTGGTTGGTGATGGACACCCTGAGCCGTCGTCGGTTCATGCGATCGACAGGTCTGATGGGGTTGATGGCCGCCGTCGCCGCGTGCGGCGGGTCGACAAGCGCCGGTTCCGGCGGGTCGGCCGGCCGGCTCACGTGGTGGGACGCCCAGGAGAGCGGCAAGGAGGCCAAGGAGGCGCTGCTCAAGAAGTTCGCCGAGTCGCCGGGCGGCATCCCCGTCGAGTACACGCACGTCAGCGCGGCCAAGTTCCCCCAGGCCATCCAGCTGGCCAAGCAGAGCAACCAGTTGCCCGACATCCACGTCAACGTGGGCATCACGGCGCAGGTCGAGCAGCTCATCAAGGACGGCTGGGTGGCGCCGCTCGAACTCGGCGACACCGCCATGAAGCGGCTGGAAGGCAAGCTGTACGAAGGCATCCACACCTTCGAGGGCAAGGTCTACACCTGGCCGATCTACCACTTCCGCCAGTACATGACGGTCAACTGGTTCGACACCACGATGGTCGCCAAGGCCGGCCTGGACCCGAACGCCCCGCCCGCCACGTACGACGAGTTCCGCGCGGCGTGCGCCGCCACGCAGAAGGCGTCGGGCGGCGAGTCACACGGCTTCGCCTGGTGTGTCGGCATGCCGATCCGGCTCGGCTTCGAGATCGACAAGATGGCGCAGGCGGGCGGCTTCGAGGGCGCGGACGGTATCCAGTTCCGCACCGGCGAGTACGCCTACCACTCCGACCCCTACGTCAACGCGATCGAGTTCATGCTGTCGCTGCACAAGGACGGCCTGATGGCACCCGGGTCGCTGTCCTGGAGCGACGACGTGGCGCGCGGGCGGTGGGTGGCCGGCGCGGCGACGTACTTCTTCAGCGGGCCGTGGACGGCGGGATCGACGCTGGAGACGGTGCCGCAGTGGAAGGACAAGCTGGGCGTCGGCCCGATCCTCGTGCCGGAGGCCGGCAGGAAGGTCGCCACCTACGCTGGGCCGAACGCGGGCACCTACTGGCTCTCGCCCACCTGCAAGCACCCCAAGGAGGCGGGCCGCCTGCTGGGTGACTACTTCGCCACCGAGCAGTACTCCGTCGACCTGGCCAACGCGATGCTGCAGCCGCCGGCCGACCTCGAGGCGGTCGAGAAGTCCAACGCCCACCCGATGTACAAGAAGCTCATCGGCTGGTACGCCGAGCAGGCCTACCTCTGCCCGGCCCCGGTGCTGCGCAACCCCAAGGGCATCTCCGCCTACCAGGCCGAGGTGAAGGAGATCACGCCCGGCCTCGGCGACATCATCCAGGGCGCGTTCACCGGCGACATCCCCGACTACCGCAAGGCGCTCAAGGAGCTCAGCGACAAGAACACCGCCGAGCGGGACCGCGCCATCGCCGCAGCCAAGGCCAAGGGCGCCGAGGTCAGCGTGGACGACTGGGCCTTCCCCAAGTGGGCTCCGGAGAAGGACTTCACGCTGGAGATGTACGGCTGATGTCGCGCACACCCCCCAACGTCGTGCTGATCGTGGCCGACGATCTCGGCCCCGGCGACCTGAGCGTGCTCGGGTCGGCGGCGGTCCGCACGCCCCACCTGGACACGCTCGCCCGACAGGGCCGCAGGTTCGCCGCCGCCTACGCCGCGGCGGCCACCGACACGCCGTCCCGCGCCGGCCTGCTCACCGGCAGGTACGGCGCCCGCCTCGGCCTGCCGCACTCACTCGGCAGGGGCGCGCAGGCGGGCCTCGGCCAGGACGCGGTCACCATCGCCACCGCGCTGAAGGCCGCCGGGTACGCCACCGCGTGTGTCGGCCAGTGGCGGCTCGGCGACCGGCCGCAGGACCACCCGCTGCGGCACGGCTTCGACCGCTTCCACGGCACGCCCTACGGCACGGACGTGTCGCCGCTGCCGCTGGTCGAGGGTGAGGAGGTGGTCCAGGAGGGCTTCGACGTCTCCGGCGGCATCGCGCACTTCACCGCCAAGGCGCGCGAGTTCGTGGCCGAGCGGCGAGAGGAGCCCTTCTTCCTGTATCTCTCCTACCTCGACCCGCACGTGCCGTACCGCACGGATCCCGCCTTCGCGGGGAGGTCGGCCGGCGGGGCGTACGGCGACGTCGTGGAGTGCCTGGACCACCACGTCGGCGACCTGCTGCGGGAGCTGGACAGGAGCGGGTTACGCTCCTCCACCCTCGTCATCTTCACCGGCGACAACGGGCCGCGCTACGAGGGCGCGAACCAGCGCCGCCGCGGGCGCAAGCCCGAGGTGTACGACGGCGGCGTGCGCGTCCCGTTCCTGGTCAGATGGCCGGGACAGGTGCGTCCCGGGGTGGACCACGAGCCGATGTCGCTGGTGGACGTGCCTCCGACGCTGGCCGCGCTCTGCTCGGCGAGCATGCCCGCCGTGGACGGGTTCGACCTGTCGGCCCGGCTGGCGGGGCACGCCGCGGAACGCGCCCCCGTCTACCTGTTCTTCGGCCCGCGACTCAACGCCGCCAGGCACGGCCGGTGGAAGCTGCACGTGCGGTTCTCGACGGACCGGACGGCGTACATGCCGCAGCTCTTCGACGTGGCCGCCGACCCGGCGGAGACGTGCAACCTCATCTCCCGGCACCCGGACGTGGCCGAGCGGATGAGGACAGATCTGGAGGAGTTCGCCAGAATGGTGGAGGGATCATGACCGCGGCGGCCACGCGCCGGCAGGTGCTCCAGGGTGCGGGCGCGCTGGCCGGACTGGCCGCGCTGGCGCGGCCGCGGCCCGCCGCGGCCGCCTCCCGCGCACCCAACGTGATCATCGTCTACTGCGACGACATGGGCTACGGCGACCTGTCCTGCTACGGCTCGCCGCTGATCCGCACGCCGGTGGTGGACCGCCTGGCCGCGGGCGGCATGCGTTTCACCACGATGTACTCCGCGTCGCCGCTGTGCACGCCTTCCCGTGCGGCGCTGCTCACCGGCTGCTACGCGCCCCGGGTGAACCTGCCGCTCGTGCTCGACCCGCGCGACACGAACGGGCTCGCGCCGAGCGAGGTCACCCTCGCCGAGTACCTGCGGGACGCCGGATACGCCACCGCGTGCATCGGCAAGTGGCATCTGGGCGAGCCGGCCAGGTTCCGGCCGGACAAGCAGGGCTTCGACCGGTTCTACGGCCTGCTCGGCAGCAACGACTGGAATCCCAGGCCCGCGCTGTACGACGGCGACCAGATCATCGAGAACCCCGCGGACCAGCCGACCCTGACGCGCCGCTACACCGAGCAGGCCGTCTCCTTCGTCCGCGACCACGCGGACCGGCCGTTCTTCCTGTATCTGGCGCACACCATGCCGCACGAGCCGCTGGCGGTGGAACCCGCCTTCGCCGGGCGCTCCGCCGGCGGCGACTACGGCGACGTGATCGAGACCGTGGACCACTACCTCGGCGTGCTGCTCGGCGAGCTGGACGTGCTCGGCATCCGCCAGGACACCATGGTCATCTTCACCAGCGACAACGGCCCCTGGTACGTCGGCGGCACCGGCCCCTTCGCGGGCCGCAAGGCAGAGACGTACGAGGGCGGGATGCGGGTCCCGTTCGTGGTCTCCTGGCCGGGCACGGTGCCGGCCGGCGTGACGTACGAGGAGCCGGCCTGCATGGTCGACGTGCTGCCCACGCTGGCCGCGCTCGCCGGAGCCGGCCTGCGGGCCGACCGGGTCATCGACGGGAGGGACCTGTCCGCCGCGCTGCTGCGGGCCGAGCGGGTGGACCGGGGCGACATCTTCTACTACAGCCGCACGGACTGCAACGCCGTGCGACGGGGCCAGTGGAAGCTGCACGTCAAACGGTTCCCCGGTCCGTACTACACCGGCAGGGGATTCTCCGCGACCGAGGAGTTACCCCAGCTGTTCGACCTCGACCGCGACCCCGAGGAGGCGTACGACCTCAGCGGACGCCACCCCGAGCTGGTCGCCGCCCTAACCGCCAGGATCAGGAAGTTCGATGAGGACCTCAAGGCCGACAGCGCCCAGCGCGCGTAGCGACACCACACCCCGCACGGAGGCCGAGCAGTGACGACACAGCCCATGAACGTGCTGATCCTGATGAGCGACGAGCAGAGCTGGTCGACGCTCGGCTGCAACGGCAATCCCGCGGCGCGCACGCCGCACCTGGACCGGCTGGCGGAGAGTTCGACGTCGTTCGACGCCTGCTACACGCCGTTCCCGTTGTGCTGCCCCTCGCGGGCGAGCCTGTGGACGGGGCTCATGCCCCGGCACCACCACGTGCTGGGCAACTGGCGGGCCATCGACCCGGCGCTGCGCGACTCCAGCGTGGCCGCCGCCTTCGCCGACGCCGGTTACCACACGATGTACACCGGCAAATGGCACGTGCCGGGCACCACGCCCGAGCGGATGGGGTTCGCGAGCAGCTCCGCGATCCCGTCCACGATCAAGGGCAGGCAGCGCGGCAGGCACATCCCGGAGTACTGCGACTACCTGGAGAGCCACGGCTACCGGCTCCACCCCGGCGACGTCCAGAACCTGACCGCCGCCGACAGGAAGTCGCTGCGCGACCCGGACACGCCGCTGCGCACGACGTCGGAGATCCCGCTCGAGCACTTCCTGGAGAGCTGGCAGACCGGCCGGTTCCTGCGCACGTTCGACGAGCGGCCCGCGGACACCCCGTGGCTCGCCGTGTGCTCGTTCAACGCGCCGCACTTCCCGATGGCCGTGCCCGCGCCGTACGACAGGCTCATCGACCGCGACCTGGTCGAACTGCCGGCCGCGCTCGCCGCCGGCACGGCCGGGCTCCCGCGCGAGGTACGCGAGTCCAGGTTCGCCGAGGAGTTCGCCGGGCTCGGCGAGGACGACTGGCGCGAGATCATCGCCCACTACCTCGGGCTGTGCGCGCTGATGGACACCCAGGTCGGGGCGATCCTCGACCACCTGCGCGCGGCCGGCGAACTCGACCGGACGATCATCGTGTACACGACCGACCACGGCGACATGATGGGCGCGCACGGCCTGATGGAGAAGGGGCACGAGCTCCACTACGAGGAGACGCTGCGCGTGCCGCTCCTGATCCACCATCCCGGCCAAGCGGCGGCCCGGGTGCGCAACCTCGTCTCCATGGTCGACATCGCGCCCACGCTGGCCGAACTGGCCGGAGTCGACTGGCCGGGGCAGCGCGACGGCCGTTCCTTCGCCACCATGATCGGTGACCCGTCGGCGGCGGCCACGCGCGACCACGTCACCGCCGAGACCTGCCTGTACGGCGGCGAGCCCGAGGCGCGGGGCGAGCACACCCCGCCGTCCGCCTGGGACCCCGCCCAGGACACGCTCAACGCCTCCGTCCGCACCCGCGACCTGCGCTACATCTACCGCTCCCGCGACCTGGACGAGCTGTACGACCATCGCGCCGACCCCGCCGAGCAGCGCAACCTGGCGGCCGACCCGGCGTACGCGCAGGTCAGAGCCGAACTGAGGGGCCTGCTCGGCGCGGAGGTCGGCGATGTGTTCCCCCAGGTGGCGCGGGAGCTCACCGCATCGGCCGGGGGAGCGGGCGCGCGGTGACCGCAACAGAAAACGACGACCCGCAGAGGATGTCATGGTCAGTTTGCCCAGGCTGAAGGCCAGGCGGGACGCAGGCGAACCAGCCGCGCCCGCACTGGCCCGAAGGCGGCCGCCCGCGCCGCGGCGCCGCTTCACCAGCACGCAGATCTGGATCTGGTTGTTTCTCACCCCGACCGTGGTCCTGTACGGCCTCTACACCGTCTATCCCATCTTCGCGAGCTACTGGTTCTCCTTCGTGGAGTGGAACGGCTTCGAGGCGGACAAGACCTGGGTCGGCCTGCAGAACTATCAGGAGGTGCTGGCGGATCCGCAGTTCTGGAACTCCTTCACGGTCACGGCGCTGTTCACGATCGTCGCCGTCCCGGTGAAGGTGATCCTCTCCCTGCTGGTCGCCCTGCTGCTGAACTCGCCCAAGATGCCGCTGCGCAACCTGTTCCGCACGGCGTTCTTCCTGCCGGTGGTCACCACGACGGCGATCGTCGGCGTCGTGATGCAGTTCGTGTTCGACCCCTCCGACGGCCCGATCAACTCGCTCCTGCTCGCGCTGGGGCTGGTGGACGAGGGCGTCAACTTCCTCGGCGAGTCCTCCACCGCGCTGTGGACCGTGGTCGCCGTCTTCGTGTGGAAGTGGTTCGGCGTCACGCTGATCTACTGGCTGGCCGCGCTCCAGACGATCCCCGACGACGTCTACCAGGCGGCCGGGATCGACGGCGCCGGGCCCTGGTCGATGCTGCGGCACATCACGATGCCGCTGCTCAAGCCGTTCACGGTGATCATCACGCTGCTGACGGTGGAGAGCACGCTCAAGGTGTTCGACCTCGTCCTGACCATGACCAACGGCGGCCCCTTCTACAGCACCGAGGTCGTGGAGATCTACATCTACCGCTGGTCGTTCGCCGCGACCACACCGCAACTCGGTTTCGCCTCCGCGGCGGCCGTCATCTTCGGCATGTTCGTGTGCGCGATCGGGCTGCTGCAGTTCCTCGGCATCCGTGCCGCCCGCAAGGCAGGAGACTTGGTATGAGCACGGTTCAGGCGGCTTCCGGCCGCCGCCGCTGGTCGGTGGCACACCTGCGCCGCCGGCTCGTGTGGTGGATCATGGCGGTGATCATCGGCATCGGGGCGCTGCTGTTCGTGTACCCGTTCATCTGGATGGTGTCCGCCTCGCTCAAGGACCAGCTCGAGGTCTTCGGCTCCGGCCTGAACCTGCTGCCGGAGACCCCGGTCTGGGAGAACTACTCCCGTGCGTGGACCGACGCGAGTTTCGGCCAATATCTGCTCAACACCGTCATCGTCACGGTCTGCACGGTCGTGGTCGTCGTCGTCCGCTGCGCGATGGCGGGCTACGTGCTCGCGAGGTACAAGTTCGCCGGCAAGAAGGCGATCATGGTCGTCCTGATCGCCACCCTCTTCGTGCCGACCGGCTACACCATCATCCCGGTCGTCGAGATCTCCCAGCGGCTCGGCCTGCTCAACTCGCTCACCGGCATGGTCATCGCCCTGAGCGGCGCCGCCCACGTGGCCTCGATCCTGCTCTACATCGGCTACTTCCGCGGCGTCCCCAAGGAACTGGAGGAGGCGGCCGTCCTCGACGGCGCGGGCTTCATGTCCGTCTTCTTCCGGGTGATGCTGCCGCTGGCGATGCCGGTGACCGCCACGGTCACCCTGCTGACGTTCCTGTCCACCTGGAATGCCTTCTTCCTCCCGCTGGTCTTCACCTTCAGCCGGCCCGACCTGCGGACGTTGAGCGTGGGCATGCTGGCGTTCGTGGGGGAGAACTCGGTGGACTGGAGCGGCATGGCCGCCGCCGCCGTGATCTCGCTCCTGCCCGTGGTGATCCTCTTCGTGCTCCTCCAACGCTACTTCGTCGAGGGGATGGCGGGCGCAGTGAAGTCATGATCCCCTCAGTGATCCCCTCAGGAAGGGCTGAAGCCGAGGGCGTCGCGGCGGGCCCGGAACCTGCCCATGGCCTCGGCGTGGCCGGGGTCATGGGCGTGGTCGGTCGTCTCCTGGGGGTCCTTGTCCAGGTCGAACAGGACCTCCGGGCCCTCGGCGCCGTACCACTGGTATTTCAGCGCGCCCTGCTTGATCATCAGGCGGTTGCCGCCGAACTGGGAGACGGCCTCGTCGGGCCAGCCCTCCTCGTCGCCGGACATGAGTCCCGTCAGCGACCTGCTGTCCAGACCGTCCGGAGCCGGTACGCCGGTCAGGTCGCAGAGCGTCGCGAACAGGTCGCAGGTGCTCACGTTGCGGTCCACCGTGCGCGGGGCGAAGCGGGCGGGCCAGCGGATGATCAGCGGGACGCGGACGCTGGCCTCGTAGAAGCGCTGCTTCTCGTAGACGCCGTGCTCGCCGAGCATCTCCCCGTGGTCGGTGGTGTAGACGATGATCCAGTCGTCGAGGTCCTGGCCGGCCAGGCGGAGAGCGTCCAGGACCTGGCCGTACATCCGGTCGGCCAGCTCGATCATGGCGTAGTAGGCCGCCGTGGCGCGACGGTGCTCGCGCTCGCTGACCTCGACCCCCGGGCGGACCACGAAGCGGTCGCCGCCGAGCACCGGGTGGTCCGACAGGTCCTGGTCCGCGAATGGGCGGACCCGGTTGAGGTAGTGGTCGAACAGCTCGCGGTCGGGGACCTGGAACGGGTAGTGCGGCTGCCACAGGCTGACCTTGAGGAGCAGCGGCACCTCGGGGATCGGCCGGTCGTAGAAGGAGTCGACGAAGTGCTGGTGGACGTACTGGACCGCGCCTTCGACGGCGTACTCGTCCGCCGCGAGGTACGGCGGGCGCCCCACTCCGGCCCGCCGCACCTCCTTGACCATGGACCACTTGCGGTGGATCGGCTCCGGCAGGCCGGCGAACGACGCCTCGTCGCGGTCCGGGATGTGCCGATGGGTAACGTTGGAGTCCATGCCGATGCGGTTCGTCCAGCCCTGCATCTGGTCGGTGCCGGTGTGGTGGAGCTTGCCCGCCGCGACCGTGCGGTAGCCGTGCTGGGCCAGGCGGCGGGCGTACGTCATGTGGCCGGGGGCGAGGTCCTCGCCGAACCGCTCGCAGCCCGTGGTCCTGGGGAACTGCCCGGCCATGATCGACTGGCGTCCCGGCACGCAGATGGGGGAGGGCGTGTACGCGTTCGTGAACACCACGCCGTCCGCCGCGAGGGAGTCGAGCACCGGCGTGCGCGCCACCGGGTCGCCCGCGAATCCGGCGGCGTCCGGCCGGTGCTCGTCGCTCATGAGGAACAGGATGTTGGGCCGTTTCTGCACGCGGGATCCCTTCGTGAACCGGGCACCTGCCCCATGACCTGGAGCTCTGCTACGGTGCCGAGTAATCGATTTCTAGGAGTATCCGGCGGCCCCTGGACTGTCAAGGGTGTGCGGGAAGGAGAGCATCGATGACGACCGGCGGTTCCTGCTGCGGACCGAGCGGGTTCGAGCGACAACAGGCGGAGACGGCGCACGCCGACGCGGTGGCCGTCCAGGACCATGCGGTGGCCGTTCCTGACGGCGTCCGTGACTATGACGAGACGGTCGAGCTTCCCGGCGGCACGTTCCTCATGGGCACCGACACGCCGTCGCGGCCGGACGACGGCGAAGGTCCTGCGCGGGAGGTCGGCGTGCGGCCGTTCCGCATCGACGCGTACGCCGTGTCCAACGCACGTTTCGCCCGCTTCGTCGAGGCGACCGGCTACGTGACCGAGACCGAACGGATCGGCTGGTCCTACGTCTTCGCCGGCTTCCTGCCGGCCGCGATCCGCCGCGTCTCGCCCCGGCCCGAGGTGACGCCCTGGTGGTGCGCCGTCACGGGCGCGGACTGGCGGCATCCCGGCGGCCCGGGCACCGGCCTCGACGACCTGTGGGACCACCCGGTCGTGCACGTGTCGTGGAACGACGCGGCGGCGTACTGCGCGTGGGCGGGCGCGCGCCTGCCCACCGAGGCCGAGTGGGAGTACGCCGCCCGCGGCGGCCTCGCCGGCAAGCTCTACCCGTGGGGCGACGAGTTGACGCCGGGCGGTGAGCACATGTGCAACATCTGGCAGGGCCACTTCCCCGTCCGCAACCTGGCCGAGGACGGCTACCGCGGCACCGCCCCCGTGCACGCCTTCCCGCCCAACGGTCACGGCCTGCACAACGCGGTGGGCAACGTGTGGGAGTGGTGCGCCGACCGGTGGAGCGCCCCCTCTCCGCGGAGCGGGCACGACGCGGGGTCCAGGGTCATGCGCGGCGGGTCGTACCTGTGTCATGTGTCGTACTGCGACCGCTACCGCGTGGCCGCGCGCACCGCCAACACCCCCGACAGCTGCGGCGGCAACGTGGGCTTCCGCACCGTGCGCCCGGTCATGTGAGAAAGGGTCAGCGTGCCAGATCGCGTCACCTATCAGTTCGAGTACGAGGAAAGGGTCCGCTGCGCCTTCATCGGCGCGGGGGAGCACTCCTACCGCAACATCTACCCGGCGTTCCAGTACGCCCCGGTCGACCTCGTCGCCGTCTGTGACGTGCGGCCCGAGCGCGCCGCGGCGTACGCGGGGACGTTCGGCGGCGCCACCCCCTACACCGATCACCTGGAGATGCTGGAGCGGGAGAAGCCCGCGGCCGTCTTCATCGTCACCTCCTACGACCAGGAGACCGGGCGGGTGCAGGCCACCGACCTGGCCATGGACTGCCTGCGCGCGGGCGCGCACGTCTGGATGGAGAAACCGGTGGCCGCCTCGGTCGCCGAGGTGCTGGAGCTGCGCCGGGTGTCGGCCGAGACCGGCGGGTTCGTCATGGCGGGGCTGAAGAAGATCTTCATGCCGGCGGTGGAGAAGGTCGCCTCGATCATGGCGAGCGAGGCGTTCGGGCCGGTGTCGTCGATCTCCGTACGCTACCCGCAGGGGTTGCCGCCGCTGGCCGAGCGGCACGACCTGAAGGCCATGCGCTGGTTCCTCGACCACGTGTACCACCCGGCCGCCGTGCTGACGCACCTGATGGGGCCGGTCGAGCGGCTGTCGTACGAGTGGGAGCCGGGCAGCGGGAGCAGCGTGACCGCGCTGCGGTTCGCCTCGGGCGCGATCGGCTCGCTGCACCTGATCTCCGGGGTGGCCAAGACGTCGCCGCTCGAACGGCTGGAGGTGGTCGGCCGGGACGCCAACGTGATCGTGGAGAACGGCGTGCGGCTGACCTACTACCGGCCGGGGGCGCGCAGGGACTACGGCAGGGACGCGTCGTTCGTGGTGGACGACGACGTGGCGCCGCTGGTCTGGGAGCCGGAGTTCTCCCTCGGCCAGCTATCCAACAAGAACCTGTTCTACCTGGGGTACGCGCCGGAGATACGGCACTTCTGCGACAGCGTGCTGTCGGGGCGGGCGCCGGTCAAGGGCACCCTGGACGAGGCACTGGAGATCATGCGCCTGTTCGAGGTGTACCGCGAGACGCCGCCAGGCACCACCGTGACGATCGAGAGGGATGACCGATGAGCGCTTGGGTGACGCGGGCCGGGGACCGCGAGGTCGAGCACACAGGCTGGGGCCGGCTGGAGTGGATGGTCGCGGGCCGGCTGGGCAACTCCACCACGATGACGGTCGGGCGCTGTCACATCGCGCCCGGCAAGGCCAACCCGCGCCACCACCACCCCAACTGCGACGAGGTCCTGCACGTGCTCCAGGGCACGATCGAGCACGTGGCGGGCGACCAGCGGGTCGCGATGGGGCCTGGCGACACGATCAGCATCCCGGCCGGCGTGGTGCACAACGCCACCAACGTGGGCGACGACGAGGCCGTCTTCGTGATCAGCTTCTCCTCCGCTGACCGGCAGACCGTCGGCGAGTAGCGGAACTCACCGATGCCTTGACATCAAGTGAGCGTCACTCTTAAGTTCGTGAGAAATCGATTACCCACTAACCCGGCAAGCGGGCAGGAGCGGCGAACGTGACCAACGTGATCCTCATCCTCAGCGACAGCCTGAACCGGCACCACCTCCCGGCGTACGCCGACTCCCCGATCCCCACGCCGAACATCGACCGGCTGCTCGGCCGGGGCCACCGCTTCGAC
The DNA here is from genome assembly GCF_015645445.1 of Nonomuraea cypriaca. Classification (GTDB taxonomy): domain Bacteria; phylum Actinomycetota; class Actinomycetes; order Streptosporangiales; family Streptosporangiaceae; genus Nonomuraea; species Nonomuraea cypriaca. The sequence continues at coordinate 26,705 of NZ_JADOGI010000023.1, forward strand.
AACCACTTCGTCGGCAGCCTCCCGTGCATCCCCGCCAGGCGCGAGCTGTTCACCGGGCGGCAGGAGTTCCTGTGGCGGCCGTGGGGCTCGCTTGAGCCGTACGACGACCGCTTTCCCAAGCTGCTGGCCCAGGCCGGCTACACCACGGCCATCACCACCGACCACTACCACTACTGGGAGGAGCCCGGCAACGGCTACCTCCAGTCGTTCCAGTCGGCGGAGCTGATCAGGGGTCACGAGGTCGACTTCTGGAAGCCGCCTGCGTACGCGGACGAGGACGTGCCCCGCTGGGTGCGCAGCACCGAGCGGTGGCGCCCGCGCGGCCCCAGGCAGTACTACGCGAACGTGCGCGACTTCGAGACCGAGGACGACTTCTTCACCGCCAAGGTGATCCAGTCGGCCAGGGACTGGCTCGGCCGCAACACCGACCGGCGCCCCTTCTACCTGCAGGTCGAGCTGTTCGACGTGCACGAGCCCTTCCACGTCCCCGAGCCGTACCGGTCGATGTTCTGGGACGGGCCAGGCGACTGGCAGGACTTCACGCTCTGGCCGCCCTACCAGGATCCGGACCTGGAGGCCGCGTTCATGGCGCAGGTGAGCGAGGCCGAACTGGCCTACATCCGCGCCCAGTACGCGGGCAAGGTCGCGATGCTGGACCACCACCTCGGCAAGCTGTTCGACACCCTCGACGAGCAGGGTCTCTGGGACGACACCGCGGTCATCTTCACCACCGACCACGGCCACGACCTCGGCGAGCGCGGCCACTTCGCCAAGCAGTACCCCCACTACGACAGCCACGCCAACATTCCCATGATCATGTGGCACCCGGACCATCCGGGCACCGGGCAGGGCGTCTCCGGGCTCACCCAGACCGTCGACCTGTTCGCCACGATCCTCGACGCGGCGGGCGTGCCCGTGCCGGAGGCGACCAACAGCCGCAGCGTGCTCCCGCTGCTCCGCGACCCGGGCGCGAGCGTGCGCGACGCGGTGCTCTACGGCAGCTTCGGTCAGGGCGTGTGCTACTCCGACGGCGACTGGACGCTGTTCAAGTCGCCCGAGGCCGACACCCAGCTCTACTACTACTCGGCGTCGCTGTACCGGTCGCTGCACCTCGACGGCGCGGTGCCCCCACAGGGCGCCGGCTACTTCATGCCCGGCGTCGGGCTGCCGCAGTGGCGGGTGCCGGTCGGCATCCGGCCGCGCGAGCGCGCCAGCATGCTGTTCAACCGGTCGGAGGACCCGGGCCAGACGGCCGACCGGTGGGACGACGCCCCGGCGGTGCGGGCCAGGGTCCTCGACTCGCTGCGCGCGGCGATGTCGGCGGAGGGCTGCCCGCCCGAGCAGTACGAACGGCTCGGCCTCGGCACCGCCCCCGACCTGACCACCACCGAGACCCGCCGCGTCATCCCCGTGGGCGGCCGGCCGTGACCGCCACCCTCGTACGCGCCCGGGGCCGTCCGATGTCGCGGCGCGCGCTGCTGGCGGGGACGGCGGGTCTCGCGGCCATCACCGGTTGCCGCGGCCTGACCCGCCGGTCCTCCGCCGCGACCGGCCGCGACATCGACTTCTTCTGGTACGTCGAGGGCAAACGGGCCAAGTACACCCAGGCCATCGCCCGCGCGTACGAGAAGGCGAACCCCGGCACGACGATCAAGGAGCGCTACACCGGCTTCGCGTCCTACTGGGACAAGCTGGCCACCCAGGTCGCCGGCGGCCGGACGCCCGACGTCTTCCAGCTCGACATCACCCGCCTGGCCGAGTACGCCGAGCGCGGCGCCGTACGCCCGCTGACCGGCCTGGTCCCCGACCCGCTCCCGCTGGACCGGCTCGCAGCGGCGGTGCGGCCCTCCTGCGAGTACCGCGGGGAGCTGCACTTCATCCCGACCGGCCTGTCCACCGTGCCCGCCGTGCTCTACAACCGGACGGCGCTGCGCGAGCTCGGCGTGCCCGAACCCGACCGCGAGTGGGGCCAGGAGGAGTTCGAGGGCTTCTGCCGCTCGGTCGGCGAGCGCAGCGGCGGCAAGGTACGCGGCAGTTCGGACTTCGGCGGTGACGTCAACGCCCTGGAGTCCTACCTGCGCTCGCGTGGCACCGGGATCTTCGGCGCCGACGGGTCGCTCACGCTCACCGAGGACCACCTCACCGAATGGTGGGAGATGTGGGACCGGCTGCGGCGGGACGGGCTGTGCACGCCGATGACGGTCACCGCGGAGGGCGGCGGCTTCGAGAACTCGCCGCTGATCAAGAAGAAGAGCGTGATCAGCGGCGCCTACTCGGCCAAGGGCATCGCCGGCTTCGCCGCGCTGACGACCGACGAGCTGGCGTTCGTACCGTTCCCGCGCGAGCGGCGCGGCGGCCGGATCGGCACCATGGTCACGCCCGTCGAGTGGTGGGCCGTCTCCGCCGACGCCCCCGAGGCGAAGGCCCGCGCGGCGGCGGCCTTCTGCGCGTACGCGCTCGGCGACGCGGTCGCCGCCAGGGGCATGGTCGTCGAGCACGGCATCCCGGTGTTCGAGAGCCTCCGCGCGGCCACGAAGGCGAGCGCCGACGAGCTCGTACGCCTCACGATCGAGGAGTACGAGCGCAGCGCTGGCGAGGACCCCGCCCCCAGGCACATCTACCCGGTCGGCGCCGGCGAGCTTTTCGACCAGGTCTTCGGCAAGCAGAACCAGGACGTCGGCTTCGGCCGGGCCACCGTCGCCACCGCCGTCACCAGGTTCTTCGACGAGGCCGACCGCACCCTGCGCTGACCCCCGGAGAGATATGTCAGAGACCATGACCATCCCGGACCGGGCGGCGGGACCTGCGCCCCCGCCCCCCGCCCCGCGCCGCAAACGGCACCGCGACAACGCCGCGGCCTATCTCTTCCTCATCCCGTGGCTGGCCGGATTCGTCCTGTTCCTGCTCGGGCCGATGCTCGTCTCGCTCTACCTGTCCGCGACGGACTTCGATCTGCTCACCGTTCCCGAGTGGATCGGCCTCGACAACTACGCCCGGATGTTCACCGACGATTCCCGGTTCTGGCAGTCGCTCAAGGTCACCACCCTCTACGTGGTGCTCAGCGTGCCGCTTGAGCTGGTGTTCGCGCTGGCCGTCGCGGTGCTGCTCAACCGCGGGCTGCGCGGGATGAGCCTGTACCGGTCGGTGTTCTACCTGCCGTCGCTGTTCGGTGGGAGCGTCGCGGTGGCCGTACTGTGGCGGGAGGTGTTCGGCGGCGAGGGCCTGGTCAACCGGCTGCTCGCGCTGGCCGGCATCCAGGGACCCGCCTGGATCGCCGACCCGTCCACCTCGCTGTACACGCTGGTCGTCCTGCACGTCTGGCAGTTCGGCGCGCCGATGGTCATCTTCCTGGCCGGGCTGCGCCAGATCCCCGCGACCTTCTACGAGGCGGCCGCGCTGGACGGCGCCGGCAAGGTGCGGCGGTTCGTCAGCATCACGCTGCCGCTGCTGAGCCCGGTCATCTTCTTCAACCTGGTGCTGCGGCTGATCAGCTCGTTCCAGGCGTTCACGCCCGCGTTCATCGTCAGCGACGGCACCGGAGGCCCGTCCGACTCGACCCTGTTCTACACGCTGTACCTCTACCAGGAGGGCTTCGAGAACTTCCGCATGGGGTACGCGTCCGCGCTGGCCTGGGTGCTGGTAGTGATCATCGGCGCCGTCACCGCGGTCAACTTCGCCTTCAGCCGCCGTTGGGTTCACTATGAGCACTGACCCGAGTCCTCGCCCGAGCACTGACCCGAGCACTGGCCTGAGCGCTCACCTGAGCGCTCACCTGAGCACTGACCCGAGCACTGGCCTGAGCACTGGCCCGAGCGGTGGCCTGAGCCCTGGCCCGGCCGCTGGCTCGAGCCCTGACCGGGCCGTCCGCACCAGGTCGCGCCGCCTGCTCGCCCACCTCGGCCTGATCGCCGCCGCCTTCGCCCTGCTCTATCCGCTGCTGTGGCTGTTCGCGAGCTCGGCGCGCCCGGATGAGGAGATCTTCAGCAGTGGCGGCCTGTGGCCGCGGACCTGGGACCTGGCCAACTACGCCGAGGGCTGGCGCGGCCTCGGCGTCTCCTTCCGGATCTTCTTCGAGAACTCCTTCGTCATCGCCGCCTTCACCGTGGCCGGCAACCTGTTCTCCTGCACGCTGGCGGCGTACGCGTTCGCCCGGCTGGACTTCGCGCTCAAGAAGACCTGGTTCGCGGTGATGCTGGCCACGATGATGCTGCCGCACCACGTGACGCTGATCCCGCAGTACACCGCGTTCAACCTCACCGGCTTCGTGAACTCGTTCTACCCGCTGTTCCTGCCGCACTTCCTCGCCGTGGACGGCTTCTTCGTCTTCCTGCTCGTGCAGTTCATCCGCGGGATGCCGATCGAGCTGGACGAGGCGGCCCGCGTCGACGGCTGCGGCGCAGGGCGCATCTTCTGGTACGTGATCCTGCCCCAGCTCAAGCCCGCGCTCGTCACGACCACGATCTTCAGCTTCCTGTGGTCGTACAACGACTTCTTCGCCCAGCTCATCTACCTCAACGACACGGACCTGTTCACGGTCCCGCTCGGCCTGCGCATGTTCCTGGACGCGACCGGCGAGTCCTCCTGGGGCCCGCTGTTCGCGATGAGCGTCCTCGCGCTGGTACCCGCGTTCGTGCTGTTCCTGGGCCTGCAGCGGTATATCACCGAGGGCATCGCCACGACGGGCCTCAAGGGATGACGGGCCTCAAGGGAACGGGCCTCAAGGGATGACGGGCCTCAAGGGATAGGGGGACACCATGCCGAACCCACCGCGCCTGACCTGGCCGCCGAACCTGGCGCATCCGACCAGGGCACGGGACCTGGCGCGTCCGAGTTCGGGGTGGGGCCTGCCGCGCTTGATCCGGGTGGTGGTGGTCGCCGTCTACCTGAACCTGCTGTGGCTGGCGGCCTGCCTGCCCCTGGTCACCGCGCCGGCGGCCACCGCGGCCCTGGTCACGTCGGTCCGCGACTGGACGACCCGCGATGCGGAGCCGGGCGCACGCTCCTACCTCACACACGTCTGGGCGCACCGCCGTACGGCGACGGGCGTCGGCCTGATCCTGGCGCTCGCCGCCGCCCTGGCCGCCACCGACCTGCTCGTCATCGGCCTCATGGACGGCGTGCAACGACGTGCCTTCCTGGTCGCCTGGCTGGCCGTCGTGGCCTGCGGATTCGTCGCCGCGGTCTTCGCCCTTCCAGTGGCGGCGCTGGAGCGGGCGGGCGTACGCCATTCACTGCGCACGTCGGCGCGACTCGCTTTCGCCGCGCCCGCGCGGGCCCTGACCATGGCAGGAACCCTGCTCCTGGCCGCCGCGATGGTGTCCGTCACCCGCGCCGCCCTGCTCGTCGTGCCCGTGGCGGTGGCCTTCGCGGCGACCCGCTGCCACGCCGCCGCGACCGGCGCCCTCCCGCACCCCACCCGGTAGGCGGCGGTCAGACGAACTGGCTCATGTAGAAAACGCCGGCCTGGCGCACGCCGCCGGTGTTCGAGTGGAATCCGAAGGCCAGGCGCGGACCGCTTGAATGCATCCAGATGGCCATGCCCTGGGGTTCTCGACCCGACAGCGATTCGCCGGCCTTGGTCTCCCACCTGTCGATCACAGTGGACTGCCCGGTGTCGTTGAGGTCGATGACGGTGATGTACGACGGACCGTTGGCCTTGCCTTCCAGTAGATAGGCGTAGCGGCCGTAGGCAGTGAAGCCCTGGAACGGGTTGCTCGAACCCCAGGCCCCGCGGGATGGCAGGGCCCGCTCGGCCAGGCGGTGCTCACTGGCCAGCCGGCCCGCACGGGCATCGTTGCCGTTGAAGGCGACAATACGCGGCAGATCAGTGCCGGTCTTGTAGCGCACCAGCAGCCGGTCCGTCGACGGGTCGATCGCCGGCTGAGGATTGATCATGGTGCCACCGATGGAGGGGGTACGGTCCTGGATCGCGCCGCTGTTCTTCTCCAGGACGGCGCCGTCGACGAACCTGAACCGCCCGATCCTGGTGCCGAAGCCGCTGGCGCTCGACTGCCACTCCGTCCACAGATACACGGATCCGTCGTAGGGTTCGGCCGCGATCGACACCCCGTGCCCGAAGTTGTGTAGGGCCATGGAGCCCAGCTCTCTTCCTGACGTGTCGGTCTTGGTGATCCAGAGGTCGCCGACGTGGTCGGGGTCCGAGTTCTGGGAGTTGACCTGCGCGAAGTAGATGTGCTGGTGCACGTTGTCGTACGCGAAGGACTGCATCACCCAGTTGGCGTGCAGTGACTGCTTCCAGACCGGATTGCCTCCCGCACCGGCCAGGTCGAAACGGGGCGAATCCGGCACGTCCGCCTCCGCCGGCCCGGCGCCGAGGACGAGACCGGCGGATCCGAGCGCGGCCGCGGCCGTGATCCCCCCACCGGTTGTGAACAGCCTCCGCCGACTGAGGGAAGGGCGCTTCCCACCGGAGGGGATATCACGCATGGGCTGTCTCCTTTGAGGGTCAGCGCACATCACGATGATCATTATGACCGGAATATGCGCATAAGTCATCAAGCACACAGTCATCAAGCACCCCTTGCGCCGCGTCCGCGCCGGATGCCGACCGTCACATCAAGAAGAGGCGATCTCGGAAGGCGCCACGCTCGTCGCGCTTCGTCTCGGCGACCTTCTCCACTTGATGCCATTCCAGGCCGTTGATCCTGGCGAGCGCGAGCAGGAGGTTAGTAATCGCTCACTAACCTCGCTGGTTAGCGAGCGTTTACTAACATGGGGAGTGTAGATGGAGTCGACCGTCTTCGGTGCGACCGGCGGCACCGGGCAGCGCCTCGTGGATCAGGCTCTCGCCGCGGGCCACCACGTCACCGCGGTCGTACGCGACGTGGGCCGGTTGCCTCGGGCGGGTCACCCACGGCTCGAACCGGTGGTCGCCGATGCGATGGACGCCGAGGCCATCGTCGCCAATGTGACCGGCCGAGACGCCGTGGTGTCGGCCCTGGGGCCTCGCCCTGGAGTTGGCGGGCCGATATGCGCCGATGGCGCCCACGCCATCCTCGCCGCGCTGGCGAACCCGGCCGCCGTCGGCCACAGCATCTCACTGGGGTACTGAGTTCCAGCGTATTCAGTCACTATGAGTGCTCGTTGTGTGACAATGAGCGCCATGCCATCCCCCCGACACGATGCCCTCGTTCAGATGATCAGCGACCGCCCCCAGCTGGCGGTGGAGATCCTGCGTGACCTCATGGGGGTGGACCTGCCCGCCACGTCGCTGGTCCGGCTGGAGGACAAGACCTTCAACACCCGCACCTCCGATGACTTCGACGCCGACCTCGTCGTGGTCCTGGGACCGCCGCAATCGCCCGCCCACGCCATCATCGTGGAAGTCCAGAACGACAAGTCCAAACCGCCCCGGCAACTCGCCCGCTACGCCGCCGCCGTGTGGCTGATGCTGGGCTGCGACGTCACGGTCCTGGTCATCTGCCCCACCCGGAGCGCCGCCACCTACTACGCCCAGCCGATCGACTCGGGGCTGAGCGGCTACCGCCCGCAGGCCTGCGTACTGGGACCGGACGACATCCCGGCCATCACCGACCCCCAGGAAGCCGCCGCCCACCTGGAACTGTCGGCCATGTCCCTCATGATCCACGGCCGCGACCGCAAGGTCGTCGAGGCCTTCGCCACGGCACTGGCCGACACCCGCGACGAACACGCTCCGAAGTACACTGAATACGCCTACAGCATGGCCACCCCGGAAATCCGGCGCCTCATGGAGGAGATCATGACGTCCACCCACTGGCCGGTCTACACCCCCTGGGCCCGCGAACACTTCGGCCGCGGCCTCAAAGAAGGCGAAGCGAAAGGCAAGGCGGAAGGCAAAGCCGAAGGTGAGGCGAACGAGGCAGCCAGGTCGGTGCTACTCGTGCTGGCCGCCCGCGGCCTGGACGTCCCGGACGACGCGCGCGCCCGGATCACCGCCTGCACCGACCTCGCCCAACTCGAAGCCTGGCTCACCCTGGCGGTCACCGCCCAGACCCTCGACGAACTGTTCAACGAAACCGCCGAACAACACCGATAGTGCGACACGCCGAAGACGGGCCACGCGCGGAACAGGAGGCGTGGATGCGGCGCAGTTCGGCTGAGGGGGCGCGCCTACCGTGCTGATCGCTAGCGCAGCAGGGGAAGACGTCCAGTGAGGCGCTGTACGATCGCGCGCGGTCCGAACAGGCTGACCGCGTGGTACGAAGGCTCCTCAGTACGCGCCAGCTCGGCCAGGTAGTCGTCGTAGACGCCGGCCCGCTGCGCGATGTCCGCCATGTCGGAGACCACCAGCTCCGGCTCGGCGGTCGCGTCGTTCCTGATCCGCCTGACGATCGCCGTCGGTGCGGCCAGCACCGTACACCCCGTCCACGGCAATCCGGCGTGCGTGAGGCCGGAGGCGTCGACGCCGCCCGTGCCGACGATCGCCGGCACGGCGACCCCGACGGAGGCGGCCAGGCAGGCGGCGGCGTTGGCCTGGAGCCCGCGGGGCAGGTCGCGGTCCATCACGATGACCCATTTGACGGCGTGCTCCTTGGTCGGCTGATCGCTGCGCCGATCGAGAACCTTCATCTAGTACTTCTCCTCTCCGAAGTTCTCCCAAGAGAGTCGCTGAGATCCCGTCATTCCACCAGTCGGAGATACGAAATTCCGAAGGAAGTTCGGAAAGTCGTGGGATGATACGCGTGTGGACGAACTTGATACGGCGATCATCGCCGAGCTCCAGCGCGATGGCCGCCAGACCAACCGCGAGCTGGCCGAGCGCCTGGGCATCGCCCCCTCGACCTGCCTCGAACGCGTGCGCTCTCTGCGCGCCGACGGGGTCATCGAGGGCTTCCACGCGGAGGTCAACCTCGACACGATCGGCCGGCCGGTCCAGGCGCTCATCAACGTGCGCCTGCACCCCAAGATCCGCGAGGCCGTGGAGGGCTTCCGCGACTACGTCGCCAAGCTCCCCGAGACGCTGGCCGTCTTCGTCGTGTCGGGGGGCGACGACTTCATCGTTCAGGTGGGCGTGCGGGACGCGGCCCACCTGCGCGACTTCGTGCTCGACCACGTCGCCCGCCACCGCAACATCGCCGACGTCCGCACGTCGCTGGTCTACGACCACATTCGCAAGACCTCGGTCGAGGTGCTGCCACCCGAACGCCCCTCGCGCCGCCGTACCGGCCGCAAAAAGTGAGCCCCGGCGGCGCGGACGACCAATCTGACCGTGGCCCTGACAGGGAGACAGGCCGGGTATAGCCTGCTGTCGCTTTGATGGTGATCTATGACGGCCTGGGCGTCCGGGCGTCTGGTTGAGGGGGTACGTGTGCCGGCCTCTCGTGTCAGGGCCCGTCGGCGGCCTGCCGTCGGGTGGAACGTGGGCGCGCGTGCCCGCGCCGCCCTTGATGGGCTCGAGCATCTCGTGGGCGGGCTCGGCACGGGGATTCTGGCGGGGGTCGCGCTGGTGGCGTTGGTCGTATCCGCGCTGGCCTGCGTGGTGGGCGTGGGGTTCTTACTGCTGCCGGCTGCGTTGCGCGGGGTGCGGGCGGTCGCGAACCGCGAGCGTGGCCGGCTTTCGCGGTGGGGCCCGGAGATCATCCACCCGGAGCCGCTGCCGGCGAGGCTCCGGGACGCGCTGGCCGATCGGACAGCGCGTCGTGAGCTGGGCTGGGTGGCGATTCACGCCACGTACGGGACAATGCTCGGCCTGCTGATGATCTCGCTGCCCGTCGACGCGGTGCAGGATGCCACGTTCGCGTTGTGGTGGTGGGTGTTGCCGCCGGAGGAGGCCGCGACCGGGGCCACTATGGGGCTCTGGATCGTCCGGGACACCGCTAGCGCTCTGGGCGTCGCCCTGCTGGCGCCGGTGTGGATCGTGCTCACCGTGACCCTCGCACCTGGTATGGCGCGACTGCAGGCCTGGCCTGGGCGGCGGCTCTTGGCTCCTGTCTCCGACACCGATCTGACGTTGCGGGTGGCGCAGTTGACCGCGACTCGTGCCGCCGCGCTGGACGCGCACGCCTCGGAGCTGCGGCGGATCGAACGGTCGTTGCACGACGGGACGCAGAATCGGCTGGTGGCGGTCAACGTGCTGGTGGGCGCGGCGCTTCGTGCGCTGGCACGCGACCCGTCCACCGCCAGGGAGCCTCTCGAACGCGCCCAGGGCGCCGCCGAGCAGGCGCTGAGCGAGCTTCGGGGCGTCGTACGAAGCATCCTGCCGCCCGTGCTGAGCGACCGGAGTCTTGCCGACGCGCTCACCGGTTTGGCCGCGGCGTGCCCGCTGCCGTGCCGGATCGACGCCGACATCGCGACCAGGGCCGCCATGTCCGTCGAGGCCACCGCCTACTTCGTGGTGGCCGAGGCGCTGACCAACATCACCAGGCACAGTCATGCCGGGCACGCCGCTGTCACGGTTCGCCGCCACCACGACCGGCTCGACATCCAGGTCACCGACGACGGCCGGGGCGGGGCGGACGAGCGCAGCGGCTCCGGCATCGCCGGCATCCGCCGCCGGGTCGAAGCGCACGACGGAATGTTCTCGCTGCACAGCCCTCCAGGTGGGCCGACCATGCTCAGCGTGAGCCTGCCCTGCGGAGTTTGAGGCTCACATGCCGGTCCCAGCGTGGCCGCTCTGCCCACGACGGAGCCCGCCCCGAACCGGGTCAACGCCGCCCTCTGCGCCAAGACCGAGCGACGCGTGCGGGATGCCAGGGCCTCACGCGGTCCCGGCATCGGCGGTGATGCGCGTGCCGATGTCCTCGCCCTGGCGGATCGCCCTCATGACACCCCTGGCCGCTACGTCGAAGACGTGCATGACGAGGCCGTGCTCGTTGGCGAGCACGAACGCGCTCTCGTCCATGACCCGCACGCCTGCCGTCAGGGCCTCCCTGTAAGGATCTCGTCCGCCAGTTGACCCAGGCTGCCGGGATCCGTGACCCAACCGGCACCGCCCGCGAGGGCTTCGCCGCTGAGCTTGACCACGACGCGCGCGTAACGACGCACATCCGCTCCCTTCGCGGCCGCGCGGTCGGCGACCTGATCAAGGATATGACCGGGTACCGGTTTTGTCGGTCCAGCGGCGCACACTCGCTTGTGACACCATCCATCGAGGAGGCACCATGGCGAGGGGCTCCAGGCGAGTACGCGGTAAGCGGAGATCACGGAAACGTCAGGAGGTCTGGGGCTGGGGAGCCGCAGGGGCCGTCGTCGTGGCCGTCGTCGTGGTCCGGTTCGTGGGCGACCATCCAGGGTGGGCCATGGGGATGGCCTGCTTACTCGTCGTGATGGTCGCGGGCGGTCTCGTTCTCCGGCACCGCGTGATCCAGGCGGCGAGACAGCGGTTCCTGGCCGCCAACGCCGAACTGGAGAAGGTGGACCAGATGTCCGGCACCGAGTTCGAGCACCTCGTCGCCGAGCGGATGATCGCCGATGGGTTCCGTCAGGTCCGCGAGCGTGGCGGCAGTGGTGACGGCGGAGTGGACATCACGGCCGTCGCCGCGGGACATGGCCGGTACGCCGTCCATTGCAAGCGCTACAGCAAGCCGGTCGGCGCCCCCGACGTACGCAACTTCCTGGGCGCGCTGGCCAACGCCTTCGCCGGGCACACCGGGATCCTGGTCACCTCCAGCCGACTCACCAAACAGGCCAGGCTCGAGGCTTTGGGTGCGCGGGAGCCACTGATCCTGGTCGAACGGGATCGACTGGCGGACTGGCTGCTGGGCTCGGCATCGCTGCTCCCGGCCCGCTCGGCCCGGATGCTGACCGAGGAGGAGGCCACGTGATTCGATCGCAACCTCCGAGATCTCCCGCACACCAGGTAGATCACGCCACTTGGGTCTACCCTGCCCATAGATCGTTCCAATCTTCCCCAGTACGACCGGCCGATGCGGACCGCTTCGCATGCGCGAAAGGACAGGCCTATGCCCTACACGGCTGAGATCAGCCGATCGAATCCCACCTGTTTCGTCTTCCTGGTCGATCAGTCCGCTTCGATGAGCGACGCCATCGGCGGCGAGATTCCGACGAGCAAGGCATCGGTGGTGTCCGACGCCATCAACCGGCTGCTCACCGAGCTCTCGGTGAAGTGCGCCAAGGAGGAAGGCGTTCGCGACTATTTCCACGTCGCCGTGGTCGGATACGGCCACACCAGCGTGGGCTCCGCATTCGGCGGCTCCCTCGCGGGCCGTGACCTCGTCCCGCTCAGCCAGATCGCGGACAACCCCGCGCGCCTCGAGGAACGCGTCAAGAAGGTTCCCGACGGGGCCGGCGGGCTGGTGGAGAGCACCGTGCGGTTCCCGGTGTGGATGGACCCGGTGTCGAACGGCGGCACGCCGATGCGGCAGGCCCTTGAGCACGTGCACCGCCTTGTCGACAGGTGGCTCGGCGAACACCCCGCCTGCTTCCCGCCGATCGTGCTCAACCTGACGGACGGTGAGGCAAACGACGGCGATCCGACGGTTCCCGCCGCCGGCATCCGTTCCCTGGCGAGCGCGGACGGCGCCGTGCTGCTGTTCAATCTGCACGTGTCCGACGCCGGAGGTTCCCCGGTCACCTTCCCCGACACCGACGCGGACCTGCCCGACACTTATGCGCGCACGCTGTTCGGCATGTCCAGCCTGCTGCCTCCGCACATGCGCTCGTACGCGGCGCAGGAGGGATTCACCGTCAGCGACGGCACTCGCGGCTTCGTCTACAACGCTGACATCACATCGGTGGTGCAGTTCCTCGACATCGGCACCCGTGCGACAGACCTGCGGTAGCCGGATACCGGGCAGCGTCGCCTCCCACCGCACGCACAAGGGTGGCGGCCACGCGGAGGAGTACGAGGACGCGTACCGCATCTGCCCTCCTGTCCTGGATGACCAGATCGACGTCGCGTCGCTCAGGATCGCCCTGTCCGACGGTGCGTCCGAGAGCGCGCTCGCGGGCCTCTGGGCGCGGTCGCTGGTAGATCATTTCGCCGGCGTCACCCCCGAGGCCCTGGTGTCCGCGGAAAGGTTCGGGCGCGAGGCGGTGGCGGCGTCGGCGTCGTGGCCGGCGACGCTGAGTGACTACGTCGCCGGTCGAGAGGCCGACGGTCGCCCCATCCAGTGGTACGAGCAGCCCAAGCTGGATCGTGGCGCGTACGCCACCCTGCTGGCTCTGGGTTTTCGCGTGTCCATGGCGAACGAGGGTCAGTGGTTCGCCGCCGCGATCGGGGACTGCTGCCTGTTCCAGGTTCGCGACGACAGCCTCATCACGACGTTCCCGCTGGCTGAAAGCGCGGATTTCGGTACGAGCCCGGACCTGCTGAACAGCCGGAATCAGGATTCCGGCCGCATCGTGGAACGTGTCGCCATGGGTGCGGGAAGCATCCGGCAGCAGGACGACATTTACCTGTGCACCGACGCCGTGGCCGCCTGGTTCCTGCGCGAGGCAGAGCACGGCGGCCGCCCCTGGGAGATTCTGCGGGACCTCGGAACCGCGGACGGGCCGGACTTCGCGGAGTTCGTCGGAGAGGAAAGGTTGAGCGGGCGCATGCGTAACGACGATGCCACACTGATTCACGTGTCGGTGTGGTGATTCATGGCGGCCAGGCGTTTCCCCAGCGGCAGTGATTATGTCGAGGCGTTGCAGAATCCCGGCCTTTGCTTCACGGACACGGAGCTACGGTCGGCGACCCTGCAATCCGACAGGCTCGGGCGGCCCAAGCCCATCTCCGGCAACTTCGCCAGCGTCTTCTCCGCCCAGACGACAGCCGGCAGGCGGTACGCCATCAAATGCTTCACACGGGAGGTATCGGACCAGGAGAAGCGCTATCGAGCGGTGAGCGACCATCTCGGGCGGCTCCCGAACCGGTGGAAGATGGGTTTCGACCACCAGCCCGCCGGCATCATGGTGGCCGGTCGGCGATTTCCCATCCTCCGCATGGAATGGGTCGAGGCGGTCAGCCTGATCCGCTGGATCGAAGACCACCTCGGTGACCAGACCGCACTGCTCGGCCTGGCAGGACGCTTCGCCGAGCTGGCCGCCGACCTGCACGCGGCCGGGATCGCCCACGGCGATCTCCAGCACGGAAACCTGCTCGTGGCGGCCGACGGCACGTTGCGGCTCGTCGACTACGACGGCATGTACGTCCCCGCGCTCAACGGGCTTGCCGCGACGGAACGAGGTCATCGCCACTATCAGTCCCCCAACCGCACGGGCGCGGAGTTCGGCCCGGAACTGGACCGGTTCTCCGTCTGGCTGATCTATCTGTCGCTGACCACGGTCGCGCTCGATCCCACGCTGTGGCAGGTCCTGCATGAGCGTGGCGGTGAGCACCTGTTGCTGATGGACGAGGACTTCGCGGGCACGAAGGCCTCGACCCGGATGGCGGCTCTGGTCGGGCACCAGGTGGATGACATCAAGCGTCTGGCCACCTTCGTCGCGGACCTCGCGTCCCGGCCGCTGTCCGTACTCCCGCCCCTGACTCCTCTACCGCCCCTGACTCCGCCGCGGACCGTGACCGTTTCGCCGGCCGCCACCATGAAAACCGCCACCCAGGCTCCCATAGGGCTCCCGACCTGGATGAGCGGGCACATCTCCGCGCCTCCGCCGCCCTCTCTCGTGACCTTCCAGAACCACCGAGGCGCTCTGATCATCGCCCGGCTGACATTTCTCGGGCTCTGCGTCGCCGTGGCACTCGTCGTGTGGCTGGCCGGCTTTCCGTGGGCCGTCGCGCTCCTGGGCCCGCCGCTGGGCTTCGCCGCCATGGGTGCCGTCTACGCCTCGCGTCCCGAGCCGAGGGCACGCAAGCCCATCACCTCCCGGCTGGACCGAGCGCGCCGGAAGGCCAGGAAGGCGCTCAGAGCGGCGGCCGGTGCCGAGAAGGAACGTGACAAGCGTCAGGCGGACAACGTCAAGAGGGCGGACGCGCGTACGACGGAACTGCGGGATCTTCATGAGGGGCGGCGGCGAGAGCTCGGGACGTTCGACCGGGAGACGACGCAGCAGCTCAATCCATTCGACCACCAGTTGCAGGCACTGGCCGCGAGGAAGTCGGAGGAGCTCCGCCGCGCCCTCGAGGACCTCCAGGGACAGCAGGTGGGCGCATACCTGAGGCGCATCAAGCTGCGTGCGGGCTCCATCTCCGGCATCGGCGAGACCACCGTGGCCAGGCTGGCGGTGTGCGGCATCTCGACCCCGGCCGACTTCGTCGACATCCGTTACGTCGGTACCGGCTACCAGAGCTCGGAAGTTCACCTGATCCTGGCGAACGGCCATTCGGTACACGTGCCAGGAGTCGGAGAATCGCGCGCGGCATCGCTGCTCGAGTGGCGCGAGGCGCACCTGAACGGCGCCAGGGGCCAGCCGTTCGTCCCGAGGGCGCTTCCCGACATCCAGCGCAGCGCCATCGAAGCGCGCTACGCCGCTGAGGTGACCGCGGTCAAGGACCAGCGCGGGCGCATCGAACGGGACCGCGCCAAGGTCCGCACCGATCTCGCTCGCCGGCAGGCGGAAGCCGTACGACAGATGACCGATCGGCACGCCGCCGCGGTACAGGGGGCGGCGCGGGTCCTGCAAGACGCCAACCAGCGGCTGTCGGCGGCCCGCGCCGACCACCATGCGCTGGCCCAGGAAGAACAGGCGGTCGCCCGCGTGCTTGCCGCCTACCGTCAGATCTCCTACACCCGGTTTCTGCGCGGCGTCCTGACCGGCCGATGAACCGTGCCCCTCAGGTGCCGGTCTTCTTCCACCAAGCCGGGCGCTTCACAGGACGGAGACCGCAGGTGGGTCGAGGCGGTTGGCCCAGGTGCGTCCATTCAGGGGTGCGGTTCGTGCTGTGTGTGAGGGTTGCCCGCATTCTCGGAGAGGGCTGTGGATCGTTACAGCCGCCACGCCATCAAGCTGGCCGAGGCGCGTTGTCGGTCGCCGCCGTAGAGAGACGTACGGCGTGGTTGAGATCGTGGCTGTTGCTCCTACCTTGCTCGGACCAGGCGCGATGGCCTGGGCGGAAGGGGCCGGGGAGGACCGTTCCAGCAGCCACTCTCAGAGGGGAAACGGATCACCACCATGCTCGTAACTCTCAGGACCACTCTCATGGCCGGCCTCGGCCTCGCCGTCGGCCTCACTGCCCTCCAGGGCACCGCGGCGGCGTCCATATCAGCGATCCCGGCGGGCAACGCTCCGACCTGCGTCACCGTCTGGCAGGAGACGGGCCTCGTGACCAAGACCGGCTATGCCAGAAACGACTGCAGCTACACCATGGACCTGAAGATCGTCTGGGCACATGGAGTGGACGGGAGCTGCCAGACCGCGCGGCCCGGCGCGACGGTCAGCAGCAAGGTTCCGCGCGGCCCCAGGAACTTCGACGGTGCGAGTCGATGCTGACCTGACCAGGTCGGACACGAACAGGCCCCCGCCCTCCCCAGCACCCACAAGGACGGGGGCCGTTCTGTGTCTGCGCACGGGTAGGGGCCGCCGTCGGTGGCCGGGGGCGTTCGGTGTCAGCCCGCGACCGACGGCCTCAGGTGCCGGTTGCGTATCAGCCAGATCGCCCGCTCCAGGTCAGGGGTCAGATAGCGGTCCTCGCCCAGAGGGGCGACGTACCGCCTGATCTCCGCATGAAGGTCTCGCGTGACGGCGCCGAGCGGCAGGCCGGACATCTTCGGCGCGATGAGGTCGATGCCCTGGGCCGCCATCAGGTACTGGACCGCCAGGACGGTCTCCAGCCGGTCGAGGTTCTCGTTCAGGTGCCGGACCGAGGCCATCGCCATCGTGTTGTGGTCCTCCTGCCCGTCCTTGACCGGCCGGGACAACGTTCCCGCAGGCGTGGCCCTGACCTGCATCTCCGGTATCAGCGCCGCGGCCACCGTCTGCACCTGCACCATTCCGGAGTTCAGCCCGACGGTCCCGCCGGCGAGGTTGGCCGGCAGGCCGTAGCTCCACCTGGGCGACAGCAGCCGCCCCGACAGCTCCTGCGACAGCACGCCGACGTCGGTGATCTCCGCGTTCAGGGTGTCGGCGAGATGTCCCATGACGGAGCCGTCCCAGTTGCCGCCCATCACGAACTCGAACCCCGGCCCCTGGTCACGCCTGAAGATCAGCGGGTTGGAGGTGGAGGAGTTGGCCTCACGTACCAGGATCCGGCGGGCGTCGGCGAGGACGTGCCGCAGGCCGGCCATGATGTGCGGTGCCGCCCGTACCGACACCGCGTCCTGGATCCGCGGCTCGTAGTTCGCCGGGTCGAGGAGCCCGCGCCCCTCCTCCGTCATCCAGCCCGAGCCCGCCACCATCGCGCGCAGTCGCGCGGCGATCGCGTTCTCCTCGGGGATGTGACGTTCTTTGTGGGTACGCGCGTCCAGCGACCCCCGCTCGGCCCTGGTCGCCTCCATGAACAGCGCGAACGCCCCCTCCGCCTGGTCGGCCAGTACGGTGGCCCGGCGTACGGCGTCCAGCAGCATGGCGGCCACCACGGTGCTGCCGCTGATGATCGGCAGCGCCTCCCCGGCCTGGAGGACGAAGTCCCTGGGCAGCCCGGCCTTCGGCAGCAGCTCGGAAGCGGGCCCCTCCTCACCCCGGTAGCGCACCGGCGCGTTCTCGCCGAGTGCCGCGAGCCCCGCAGCCGCCTGCGGTTGCAGGTCGCCGGTGCCCAGTGAGCCGATCTGCGGCATGCGCGGCAGGACTCCCGCGTTGACCATGGCCAGCAGTCGCTGGGGCACCTCGGGCCGCACGCCGACGGTTCCCCTGGCCATCTGGTTCGCCTTGAGGATCAGGGCCAGCCTGACCACGTCGCCGGGCAGCGGTTCCCCGACGCCCGCGGCGTGGGAGCGCAGGACGTTGCGCTGGAACTGCTCCGCCTGATCGGGCGACAGCGGACGGTCCTTCAACGGCCCGAGCGCCTGGTTCCAGCCGTACACCCGCTGGTTTTCCAGGGCCGCCAGCGCTCCAGCCCGCGTCCTGTTCATGTTCGCCGGTACGTCCGCCGCGAGCCGGGCGGAGACGGGACGGCCCGCGAGGATCGCGAAGGCGTCAAGGAAGGAGAGCGAACCGCCGTCCAGCACCAGGTCCAGCACCGGCTGTGCAGGCGCGGCCGCCACAGGGGGATCGGCCGCCGCCTGCCCCGGTACGCACAGGGCGGCGACCAGGCCCACGCAAACGGCCATGCGTGCTGTTCTGCTGATCAACTCGGCCCCCGGCTCTCACGGCGAAGATCAATTCCGCTCTGTTATAGCCAGGGGACAAAGGCGTGCCAAAGGTGGCGCAACACCGCCCGGACGAGTGTTGACCCGGTCTCGACCGGCCGCTTACCTCCCGGGCGGACACCAGGCGAACGTCCCGCACCACCGCGAAGTGACCAAGGTCCCGCGCATGACAGGCCCTCCGGCACTGCGAACGGCGCGTGAAATCCGATGTTCTTGAGTCAGCGAACGAATGGCTCACATCCCCCAGGAGGGAACATCATGGCCACCGCCTATGCCAACACCGCCATGCACGACACCACCACGACCGCCCACCGCCGCCCGGTCGACTACGTCTGGGCCGTCGCCAGGATCGCGCTCGGGTGGACCTTCCTGTGGGCGTTCCTGGACAAGATGTTCGGCTGGGGGTTCGCGACCGCGGCGGACAAGGCATGGATCTCGGGTGGGAGCCCGACGACCGGGTTCCTGAAGGGCACGGGGGAGAACGCGCTCGGCGGCGTCTTCGGCGCGCTGTCCGGTCAGGTGTGGGTGGACTGGCTGTTCATGGCCGGCCTGCTGGGCATCGGCGCCGCGCTCGTCCTCGGGGTCGGCACCCGGATCGCGGCCGTGACCGGCGGCCTGCTCATGCTCATGATGTGGGCGGCTCAGCTGCCGCTGGACAGCAACCCGTTCATGGACGACCACATCATCTACGCCATCGTGCTGGCCGGCCTGGCCCTCTCCGGCGCCGGTACGACGCTCGGCCTGGGCAACCTGCCGATCGTCCGGCGCAACGCCTGGCTCAGGTAGTGAGTGCACGCAAGCGACGCCCACCGCCGGAACAGGCGGTGGGCGTCGAGCGCGTTACCCGGCGTGCCTGCCGAGGGTCGGTCACGCCCCCCGAACCTGGCGTGCCTGCCGAGGATCGCGACCTCCCGATCCCGGCACTGCCTGCCGAGGATCGGCTACGACCTTCCGATCCCGGCGCCGACGTCGAGGATCAGCGCGTCGACGCGCCTGGCCAGATCGAGGTCGAGCGCGGTGACGGCCCCGGCCGCGACCGTCTGGAGTACGACCTCCAGCCCGTCGCTGGTGCGGCGGACGTGCGGCTTCCTGCCGTAGGTCCGCTGGAGGTGGTCGAGTTGCGTGGCCAGTGAGTCGAGGTTCTCGGGAGGCAGCGAGACGACTCGACGCAACGCCGTACGATCGCCCGTCCACTGCGGCAACCGCGCCACCGCCGCGCGGAACTCGTCCTCCGTGAGGGGCGCGCTGTGCCCGGCAGGCCCGGTGACGCCTCCTCCGCTCTCCGGGGGTGTGAAGATCTGCCGCAGGTGGTCGGGAAGGTTCAGTTCGGCCACGAGCTCGGGATCCTGCTCGGCCAGCGCGGACAGTACGGCCTGCGCACGCAGCCGAGCCTGCTCAGGAGGGCGCCGCGCCAGCCGCGACACCTCGCCGACGAAGCCCGCCGCGCTTTGGTCCCGGAGCGTGTAGATCGTGGAGAAGGTTTCCGTGAGCCTCCCCGGCAGGGCGTCGAGCAGCCGGCTCCGGGCCGAGCCGTCCAAGGTGCGCACCAGAGCGGTCAGGGTGGCCTCGGCGGCTTTCCTGGCCGACACCGAATCCAGATCGGTCATTCTGGTGATGGACGACAGCAGCTCGCGGTATCGAACAGTCATGGTCTCTCCCGGGACTCTGGAGTACCTCCCGGTTTCCGCTGCCCACGGCGTGCCGGCCGACACGTGGGTACGGCCCCCCACTCCAACGGTCGTTCCGGAGACGGAAGCTCGGTTGTCCGATGTTATAGTGGTCCGCGTTGGAAGCACGCGGTTCGCGAGACTGATTGAGGGAGGTGAGGATTAATGACTGTCGTGGCGATGGCTGCCGTTCGCAGCGCCCGGTCCATCCTCACGTCCCGGGCTCTCGGCTGATCTTCCCCATGTAGTGCGCCCGATGCGGCGCGTCGTGCGGTGTTCGCCGAAGCCCCTGTTTCGCAAAGGGTTCACACCGTTGGCTTCCCATTCTTCCTTCCCTCAAGGGGGACTGTCCTCCTACGGCTGGGACGAAGGACTCGAACAGTCCTTCGCACCCCATCGCGCCGCTGGGCTCGTCCCCGCGCGCATCGTCCGCGTCGATCGCGGCAGGTGCGACGTCATCACCGAGACCGGGCCGATGCGGGCCGGCACCTCGTTCGCAGGCGGCATGGAGCCGGACTCGGCTCCGTGCACCGGCGACTGGGCCGCCCTGCGCCCCGGCCGCGACCCCGAACTGGTCGCGCTGCTGCCGCGTCGCGGCGTCGTCGTACGATCCTCGGCCTCGCGCTCCTCACACGGCCAGGTCCTGGCCGCCAACGTCGACACGGCGGCCGTGGTCGCCTCGCTCGCCGTGGGACTGAACCTGGGCCGCATCGAGCGGCTGCTCGCTCTGGCCTGGGAGAGCGGCGCGACTCCGGTGATCGTGCTGACCAAGGCCGACCAGTCGGCCGACCCCGCCGCGGCGGTGGCCGAAGTCGGGGACTCCGCCCCTGGCGTTGAGGTCATCGCCACCAGTGCCACCACCGGTCAGGGAGTGGAGGCGCTCGCCGCCCTCCTCACCGGAACGGTGGTCCTGCTCGGCCCCTCGGGGGCGGGCAAGTCGACGCTGGGCAACGCGCTGCTGGGCGCCGAGGCGCTGGAGACCGGCGTCGTACGCGACGTGGACGGCAAGGGCCGGCACACCACGGTGCACCGTCAGATGGTCCCGTTGCCGGGCGGCGGCGTGCTCATCGACACTCCGGGCCTGCGCGCCATCGGCCTGTTGGACGCCGATGACGGCTTGCGGCAGGTGTTCGCCGAGATCGAGCGGCTCGCCGAGGAGTGCCGGTTCAGCGACTGCGGCCACGACACCGAGCCAGGCTGCGCCGTACAGGCCGCGATCGGCTCGGGCGAGCTGAGCGGACGCCGCCTGGACAGTTACCGCAAGCTCCAGCGCGAGAACGCCTGGGCGACCTCGCGCGGTGACGCGCGGCTCGCCCGCGTGGATCGCCAGAAGGCCATCACACGATCTCTACGCGAGCTCTACGCCTTCCGCGACCGGCAGAAGGGGCGGTGAGCCTGACCAGGCCCAGCCGCTCCACCACGACGACCACTCATGAACAGTACGAAAGGGCATTTCGCCATGTCTGATATCTGGAACACCCGGCCGGAGACCGAGCGGGACATCCCCGCGATCCGCGAGGTGAACCTCGCGGCCTTCCCCACGCCGATGGAAGCCGACCTCGTGGACGCGCTGCGTGCCGACCCGGCGTGGCTGCCCGGCCTGTCCCTCGTCGCCGAGGACGCCGCCGGCGAGGTCGTGGGGTACGCGTTGCTCACCCGGTGCCACGTCGGTGACAGCCCGGCCGTGGCGCTGGCCCCCTGCGCGGTCCTGCCCGCCAGGCAGCGGCAGGGCGCGGGTTCCGCCGCGATCCGCGCCGGCCTCGCCGCCGCCCGCGCCATGGGGGAGAACCTCATCCTCGTGCTCGGCCACCCCGAGTACTACCCGCGGTTCGGGTTCGCCCGGGCCTCGGCGTACGGGATCCGCCTGTCCTTCGAGGTCCCGGACGAGGCGATGATGGCGCTCGTGTTCGACGAGAGCCTGCCGGTGCCCAGCGGCACCGTCGTCTACCCGCCGCCGTTCGGCGTCTGATCCTGTCGGGGGCCGACCCGGCAACCCGGGACGGCCCCCGGCTTCGCCCCTGAGCGAACCAGAGGAACTCAAGGCATATTCGTTACTCGACAGGACCAGATGGACCAGGCATGGCTACTGTACGCTAATTATCAGTTACATTGCGTTACGGTGGGAGTTATTGTGAAGGTCGCCTGCGTGGGGGGCGGACCCGGCAGCCTGTACTTCTCTATCCTGATGAAGCAGGTGGACCCGTCCCATGACATCACTGTTTACGAGCGAAACCCGGCCGGGTCGACGTACGGCTGGGGCGTGACCTTCTGGGACGAGCTGATCGACGCCCTGCACGCCGCCGACACCGACTCCGCGACCGCCATCATCGAGAGCTCGGTCCGCTGGGACAAGTGGATCACGCACGTCCAGGACCGCATGACGGCGACGATGGAGGGCGGGGACGAGGGCTTCGGCGTCGGCCGGCGACGGCTGCTCGACATCCTGACCGAGCGGGCCCGCTCCCTCGGCGTGCGCGTCGAGTTCGAGCACGAGATCGCCGGCGAGGAGGAGCTGACCGGCGCCGATCTCGTCGTGGCCGGCGACGGTGTCAACAGCGGGCTGCGCGAGCGCCACGCCGACCACTTCGGTTCCAAGGTCGTCTTCGGGCGAAACCCGTACATCTGGCTCGGCACCACCAAGGTCTTCGACGCCTTCGTCTTCTCGTTCGTGGAGACCACGCACGGGTGGATCTGGTGTTACGGCTACGGGTTCAGCGAGGAGCACAGCACCTGCGTCATCGAGTGCTCCCCGGCGACCTGGAAGGGACTCGGGTTCGACCGGGCGAACGAGGGCGACAGCCTGCGCCTGCTCGAGAAGCTCTTCGCCCACGTACTGGACGGTCACCCGTTGATCGGCCGGGACCACGCCGACGGCAGCGCGCACTGGCTGAACTTCCCCACCCTGACCAACCAGCGGTGGTACCGCGGCAACCTCGTCCTGCTCGGGGACGCCGCGCACACCACGCACTACTCCATCGGCGCCGGCACCGTGCTCGCGCTGGGCGACGCCGCCGCCCTGGTCGAGGCGCTGCGCGGCGGCACCGGACTCGAGTCCGCGCTCGCCTGTTACGAGCGGCAACGCAAGGCCCCGATCCGGTCCTCCCAGAAGGCGGCCCTCCGCAGCGCCGAGTGGTTCGAGCACCTGCCGCGCTACATCAACCTCCCACCGCGGCACGTCGTCGCGCTCCTCGGCAGGCGGCACTCCGTGCTGATGCCGCACGTCCCGCCGCGGCTGTACTACCGGCTCGACCAGGCGGTCGATCAGCTCGCGGGCGTGAGCAGGCTCGCCTACCGGGTGTACGCGAAGGTCACACGGCGCAAGGACGCCGAGGCGAGCCACTGAGGGCTCTCAGGGGGTCTCCAGCTCCTTGAGGAGTGTGGTGATCTCGTCGTCGGTGAACGCCTGTTGCATCAGGTACCCCTGCCACTCGTACCTGCCTCCTGGCGAGCCGTTGAACCACGAGCGCCACTTCCATCCGCTGATCTCGCACGTGTCCGTGACGTCGTGGTGGTCCCGCAGGTCGAGGGGCATCCTGCACGTGCCGAGCCGCTCTCCCAGGGTGCCGTCACCGAGGGTCTCGTACAGGTGTACGACCCCGATCCCGGAGTCGCCGCCCCTCCCGGGGCCGAAGGACCATGAGGAGGAACATCCGGACGCGGTGCACGGCGGGGCGGTGCTCACGTCCGTACGCACCAAGTAGGTCGTCAGGGCTTTCGTCCGTAGTCGCGTGACCTCGTCCCGTAGGTCGGCGGCCAGGGCGGTCGCGTCGTCGCCGGTTATCTCGGTGACGTCGTAGGACTCCGTCTCCGACTCGAAACGGATGACCTCGTGCGGTTCCGCGCGGCTGACGTAAAAGGCGTGGTTTCCGTAGGGAAGCTTCACGGCGGGACGGTCGCCGACGGTCGTGTCGGTCGGAAGGCCGGCCGGGAGCGGGGTACGGACCCCCGCGTGGGACCCGTTGAAGTCCATCTCCCGGAAGAGGGACGGGATGCCGCCGGGGTTGTCGTTGCCGTTGAGATCGAGGCTGGTGAGCCAGTTGCCGGCGTAGTCGTGCAGGAACGCCTGGCTGAGTCTGTCCGATCCCATGCCGATCGGGGCGATGGTCTCGCCGCGGTCGGCCCAGAAGGCCGCGGGAGCCTTGTAGAGCGACTCCCGTAAGAAATCCCCCACCGGCACCTTGAGCAGCTGTATCTCGGGCCCGCTCCGGGTGATCTTGCCGATGGCGAAGCGTTTCGCCGTTATGGTCAGCTCGACGTCGCGGCTGGTGAAGCGGAGGGCGTACACGCTGTGCGCCCGGTCCGTCGCCAGCTCCGCGATCTCGGCCGCGCTCTTCCGCCAGGGTTGCAGGACCAGGACACCGGCCGCCATCACGGCCACGGCGGTCACGACGGCCCCGACGCGCCCCCAGCGACGCCTGCGCGGGGCCGCGGGCGTGGCAACGCGCGGACTCACGGGAACGCGCTGTTCCGGGATCACGGGTGGGGGAACGTGCCGCTCCGGGGTCGCAGGCGGGGGCGTCCAGGTGGGTTCCGGCGCGGCGGGGGCGGTCCACGTACGGGTGAGCAGGCGGGTGACATCCGCCACGGCGGCCGACGGCGGCTCCTCGCGCACCGTGCACCACTGGCCGGCGACCGTGCCGAGGAGCTCGGAGGCGGTGGGCCGAGCCCCCGGATCCTTCGATAACGCCCGGTCGACGGTCTCGCGCAGCTCGGCGGGAACGGCCGAGGAGTCGGGGGCCTCGTTGAGCACCCGATGCACGAGCACCTCCGGGCGCCCCCGCCCGTACGGGGGCAGGCCCGTGGTGGCGAAGCACACCAGCAGCCCCCAGCCGTGCACGTCGGCGGCCGTCCCGGCCACCTCGCCCCGGTACTCCTCCGGACTCACCCAGCCGGGTGAGCCGACCACCGTCCCGGTACTGGTCAGGGACGTGTGATCGAGGAGCTTGGCGATGCCGAAGTCCACCACCCGCGGCCCCGCGGGGGACAGGATCACGTTGGACGGCTTGAGGTCCCGGTGCACCACCCCGGCGGCGTGCATCGCGGTGAGCGCCTCCGCCAATCCGGCCGCCACGCCGTACAGTTCGTCGCCGGAGAGCGGGCCGTCGTCCTGGGCCCGGCGCTCCAGCGTCGGGCCGGGCACGTACTCGGTCGCCACCCAGGGGGTGCCGCTGCCGATGTCGGAGCCGAGCACCTTCGCCGTACACAGGCCGCCCACCCGCCGCAGCACGCCGACCTCCCTGGCGAACCTCGCCACGAACTCGTCGTCCCCGGTGTGGGCGGGATGGATCAGCTTGACGGCGGCACGTACTCCGGAGGCGTCGACGCCGGCGTAGACGACACCCATGCCGCCCATGCCCAGGCGTCCCACGATGCGGTACGGACCCACCGTCTCCGGCAGGTCCGTGGCATGCGGCCGTGCGTCCATCTAGGCGTGGCTCCTCCCAGCCGTGATCTCCACCAGAGACTAGAGGGACGTGGCACGGCACACCAGGGCACGCGCGACGACCGCCGTCCCGTGCCGGTCCGCGTACCGCGGAAGGTTGAGAAGAAGTACCGCGGGCGGTTGACGACGGGCCGTGACCGCGACCCTATATTCCGGATCGAGATCGGCGGGTCGGCCGATCTTCGTCTGGCGCTGCCCGCAGTGGCCGGCCACCCCGTACAGCCGAAGGAGAGTCGACAGATCGTGGACGCCCGCAGACACCCGTTAGCCGCGTTGGCGCAGCGGTGATGGCGAGACGTACGCCCACCCGGTCGCCCCACACCCCGGGACGCATCGCAGCAGTCGCCACAGCGGCTGCTTTCTTTATGGGCGCGGTGGCCGTGGGCGCGGACGCGGCCGTGGCGCCCGCCACCGCCGCACCTGCGTCACCCGCCGCCGAACCGGCGCCGCCCGCGGGGCGGGCCGTTCCCGATACCGCCACCGAGCAGGGCGCCCAGAGAGCGGCGCGGCAGTCGGGCAAGCGGGTCGAGGTCGGATCCATGCGGACCGAGACACGCACGGTGTACGCCACCCCCGAAGGAAGTTTCGTGCTGGAGCAGCACGCCCGCCCCGTACGCGTGCGCCAGGACGGCCGCTGGACCGAGGTGGACACGACCCTGCGCCGCCAGGCGGACGGCTCGGTGGCGCCCGTGGCGACGGCCGTGGGGCTGCGGTTCTCCGGCGGAGGCCGGACCCCGATGGCGACGGTCGCGCGCGGCGCCAGGTCCCTGGCCGTGTCCTGGCCCGGCGCGTTGCCCGTCCCCGCGCTCGACGGCGCCACGGCCACCTACGCCGAGGTGCTGCCGGGCGTGGATCTCCAGGTCACGGCCGACGTGGACGGCTTCTCGCACGTGCTCGTGGTCAAGTCCAGGCAGGCGGCGCTCAGCGGCCGGCTGGACCGCCTGCGCTACTCACTCGACTCCCAGGGCCTGTCGGTACGCCAGAGCAAGGGCGGCGGCCTCCAGGCGGTCGACCCGGCCGGCACGGAGGTGTTCACCGCCCCGACCCCGCTGATGTGGGACACCCCCGAGACCTCCGGCACCCTGCGCGCGGCCACGGCGGCCAGGCCGGGTGAAGGGCCGCCCCCCGGGTCCCGGCACGAGCGGATGGGCCTGGAGGTGGCCGGCGACACGCTGGCGCTCGCCCCCGACCGGGGAATGCTCACCGCCCCCGGCACGCGCTACCCCATCTACCTGGACCCGTCCGTGTCGGCCCCGCGCGGCGCGTGGACGGCGGTCTGGAGGAAGTACCCGAACACGAACTATCTCAACTCCGGCGATGTGGCCCGCGTCGGCTACGAGGGCCAGACCGGCCAGACCAACCGCTCGTTCTTCCAGATGAACAACGGTTCGGCGATCCACGGCAAGCAGATCATCAGGGCCACGCTGCGTACGTACGAGAGCTGGTCGTGGTCCTGCGGCGCCCGCCCGGTCGAGCTCTGGCTCACCAGCGTCATCGGCAACACCACCACCTGGAACAACCAACCGGCCTGGGTGGCCTGGCTGGACACCGAGAACGTGGCCAAGGGCTGGAGCACCGCCTGCCCGGGCGGCGGCGTGGAGTTCGACGCCACGCACGCGGCGGTGCGGGCGGCGGCGGAGAACTGGCCCACGATCACCCTGGGCCTGCGGGCGGCCAACGAGGGCGACACGTACGCGTGGAAGAAGTTCCACAACAACCCCGTCCTCGTGATCGAGTACAACAGCCCGCCGGCCACGCCCGCGGCCGCCGACGCCTGGTCCGACCCCGGCGGCGGTTGTGTCTCGGGCGACGCCAGGCCCGCCGTGGGGACGGCGACCCCCAAGCTCTGGGCCAAGCTGCGTGACGGCGACAACTCCGTCAAGGGCCGCTTCGAGTGGCACCGCGACGGCGCCAGGATCGGCGAGTTCCTCACCCCCGCCGCCTCCTCCGGCAACGCGTTCTACGCCGGCGTCCCGGCCGGCGCGTACCAGGACGGCTCGGTGATCCGGTGGCGGGTACGCGCCGAGGACGGGATCGCCACCAGCGCGTGGAGCCCGTGGTGCGAGATCCGTGTCGACACTACCGCCCCGGAACGCGAGCCGGTGGTGACCTCCGAGCAGTACCCGGAGAACGCCTGGGGCGTGGGGCTCGGCCGGGCCGGCTCCTTCACCTTCGGTGCGAACGGGGTCGCCGACGTGACGGCGTTCGTCTACGGGCTCAACGACGTTCCCGACACCGAGGTGAACGCCTCAGGGGGCCAGGCGGCCGTCTGGCTCACGCCGGACGAGGACGGCCCCAACGTCCTGTCGGTGCGCAGCAAGGACGCGGCGGGCAAGCAGGGACCGATCCGCAGCTACGTGTTCAACGTCAGGGACGGCACGGGCCCCACCGGCCACTGGACGCTCGACGAGGGCCAGGGCGGCGCGGCGGCGGACTCGGCCGGTGACCATCCGATGACGCTGGGCGGCGCCGCCTGGACCGACGGCCGGCAGGCCGGGGCGCTGCGCTTCGCAGGCGCGGGACAGCACGCCGCGACGGCCGCCGGCATCGTGGCGAGCGAGCGCAACCTCGCCGTCTCCGCCTGGGTACGCCTCGCCGGCACCACGCTCCCCGACCACAACGCCGCCGCCGTCAGCCAGGACGGAGAACTGCACGCCGGACCCTGGCTCGGCTACCGTGCCGCCACCCGGTCGTGGTCGTTCAAGCTGAACAACTCCGCCGGCACCTCCCAGTCGGTGTGGGCGGACAACCCGGCCGTGGTGCCCAGGGCGGGCGAGTGGACGCACCTGACCGGCGTCTACGACGCGGCGGCCAAGGCGATGTACCTGTACGTCGACGGCCACCTGGCCGCCGGGCCCGTGCCGTACCACGGGGGCGCGGGACCGGCCGGTTCCCTGCGGCTCGGACAGGCCCAGCACCAGGGCGGCATGACCGACCCGTGGCCCGGCGACGTGGACGACGTACGCGTCTGGGACCGGGCGGTGTACGCCGACGAGATCGTGCGGCTCGTCAACCAGGGGTCCACGCCGACCGGGCACTGGACCCTCGACGAGGGGACGGGGACCGCCGCCGCCGACGCGACCGGGCGTACCGGGCCGCTCACCCTCGGCGGGGACGCGGCGTGGACCCAGGGCTGGCTCGGCGGCGCGCTCGCGGTGGACGGGATCGCCGGCCACGCCGCGGCGGGCAAGGCCGCGGTGCGCACCGACCAGAGCTTCACCGTCGCGGCCTGGGTCCAGCTCGACACCCTGCCGGCGGCCGACGTCGTGGCCGTCGCCCAGGGCGGCGAGCGCACCAGCGCGTTCGCCCTCGGGTACACGGCGCAAGGCCCGCGGTGGGGTTTCGGCATGATCACGGCGGACGCCGACGCGCCCGACCTCGTGATGGCCAGGTCGGACGCCGTGCCGTACACGATGGAGTGGACCCACGTCGCGGGCGTCTACGACGCGCCTGCGCGGAAGCTGCGCGTCTACGTCGGCGGGCAGTTCGTGGCCGCCGCCGAGACGGACTTCCACAGCACCTGGAACGCGGACGGGCCGCTCCAGGTCGGGCGGGGCATCTTCGCCGGGGCCATGATGGCCCACTGGCCGGGGACCCTCGACGACGTACGCACCTATCAGGGTGCCCTCGGCGATGACGACATCGCCCGGCTCGCCGCTGAATGACCCCCCTCGCCGGCGCGCAGCCGCCCGCCGGCGGGATCCGACACCGACCTCTGGATGGTGAGGATGGAAGTCTTCGGGGAGTCCCCTGAGACTGAGCGCTCGACCTTGTTGATCTGGTATCCCGACAGGCTCCGCTGGTTCGCCCGCGCCTGCGCGATGATGGCGGTGCTCGTCGCCGTGCCGCTCGCCCCGGCGCTCCCGGCCCAGGCCGAGCGCCGGGCCAGGCCCGGCGTGCAGGAGGAGGAGCCCGTGCCGGGCCTCCCCGTCCCCGTGCTGCCCAAGCGCGCGGACGCGGCGGCCGCCAAGGCGCTCAAGGCGGCGCCGCCGGTGACCTGGCCGCGTACGGGCACGGTGGAGCTACGCCCCGGCGGGTCCGGGAGGATCGCGGACGGCTCGCTCGCCGTGCGGATGGACGCCGCCTCCAGCCGGGCCACGCCTCCCGAGCGGGTCAAGGTGGAGGTCCTGGACCGGGCCGCCGCGCCCGGCGTCGTGCTGCGCGTGTCGCCGGGCCAGGGCGTCACCCGCGCGGGCAGGGCCCGGCTGCGGATGGACTACTCCGGCTTCCGTCACGCCTTCGGCGGCGACTACGCCACCCGTCTCGGCCTGGTCAAGCTCCCCGCCTGCGCCCTGGAGGGGACCGCGCGGGACTGCCCGGCCCCCGAGCGGGTGCCGGCCGAGAACGACGTCGAGGGCGCGACCCTCACCGCCGACGTGGACGTCGCGGGCGCCCAGTTGTACGCCCTGACCAGCGCCGCGTCAGGCCCGTCCGGGAACTACGGCGCCACGTCCCTGGCCCCGTCCGCCACGTGGAGCGTCGGCCCTCAGTCGGGTGACTTCTCCTGGAACTACCCGATGCGCGTCCCGCCCGCCATCGCCGGCGACGCGCCCGAGGTCACACTCGGCTACTCCGCGCAGAGCGTGGACGGCCGCACCTCCGCCACCAACAACCAGGCGTCCTGGGCCGGCGAGGGCTTCGACCTGAACCCGGGCGGTTACATCGAGCGCCGCTACAAGTCCTGCTCCGCCGACGGCAAGAAGACCGGCGACATGTGCTGGGACCACGACAACGCCACGCTGGTGCTGGGCGGCTCGGCGGTCGAGCTGGTCAAGGACGCCACCACGAAGGCGTGGCGGCCCAGGCGCGACGACGGCACCAGGATCGAGCAGCTGACCGGCGCCGCCAACGGCGACGACGACGGCGAGCACTGGCGGGTCACCACCACCGACGGCACCCAGTACGTGTTCGGCCTCAACAGGCTCCCCGGCTGGACCTCCGGCAAGCCCGAGACCCGCTCCGCCTGGACCGTGCCGGTGTTCGGCAACGAGGCCGGCGAGCCGTGCCACGACAGCACGGCCGCGAACGCCTGGTGCCGGCAGGCCTGGCGGTGGAACCTGGACTACTCGGCCGACCGGCACGGCAACGCCATCACGTACTGGTACGAGACCGAGCAGAACCACTACGGCCGCGACGACCGGCCGGAGCTGGGGACGCCGTACGTCCGCGGCGGTCACCTGGCCAGGATCGACTACGGCTACCGGTCGGGCGAGTTGTTCACCCGGTCGCCGGCGGCGCGGGTGGTGTTCACCGTGGCGGAGCGGTGCGTGCCTGGCGGGGCCGTCACGTGCGCCGCCGACCAGCTCAAGAAGGAGACCGCCGCCTCGTGGCCGGACGTGCCGTTCGACCGGAACTGCGCGGCGGGGGAGAGCTGCACGGACCGTACCTCGCCCACGTTCTGGACGCGCAAGCGGCTGGCCAAGGTGACCACGCGGGTGCTGTCGGGCAGCGCGTACCAGGACGTCGACTCCTGGACGCTGGCCCACTCCTTCCCCGCGACGGGGGACGGCCTCGGCCCCGCGCTGTGGCTGACCGGGATCGAGCACGCCGGGCACGTCGGCGGCACCGTCACGCTCCCCGAGGTGACGTTCGCGGGAGTGCAGCTCGACAACCGGGTGGACGCCGACGAGGGGCGCGCGCCGCTGATCAAGTGGCGCGTCCAGTCGGTCTACTCGGAGGCGGGGGCGGAGCTCAGGGTCACGTACGCACCCGAGCAGTGCACCCCGTCCAACCTGCCGGCCCCCGACCGTAACACCATGCGCTGCTTCCCCCAGCGCTGGGTGCCGCAGGACGAGATGGAGGTGGTCGACTGGTTCCACAAGCACGTCGTCGCCCAGACCGCGGAGATCGACCGCACCGCGCGCTCGCCGTGGCTGGTCACCGACTACGAGTACGCCGGCGGCGCCGCCTGGCGCTACGCCGAGAACATCCTGACCAAGCCCGAGGAGCGCACCTGGTCCGACTGGCGCGGCTTCGGCAGGGTCCGGGTACGCCAGGGCGACGGCCAGGACACCAGGCGCACGCTGACCGAGCACGTGTACTTCCGCGGCATGGACGGCGACAGGCTCGCCGCGGGCGGGCAGAAGAGCGCGCAGGTCGAGGACTCCGAGGGCGGCACGCGCGCCGACCACGACCAGTTCGCCGGGTTCGAGAGGGAGACCGTCATCCACGACGGTGACGGCGGGAAGATCCTCTCCGCCACGCTCCAGGAGCCGTGGTCCCGTCAGACGGCGACGTCCACGTTCGAGGGCGTCACCAAGGCGGCCCACGCCGTGCAGGCGAAGGCCACCACCGTGCGCACCCTCAAGGCCGACGGCGCCTGGCGGCGTACGTCCGAGGAGCGCGCGTACGACGAGCACGGCATCGTGACCCAGGTCGACGACCGCGGCGACGTCGCCGACCCCGCCGACGACAAGTGCACCCGCTACACCTACGCCCGCGACACCGGAACGTGGATGCTCGACTTCGTCAGCCGGGCGGAGACCGTCGCCAAGCCCTGCTCCGCGACGCCCGAGCGGCCCGCGGACGTCCTGGCGGACGAACGCACCTCTTTCGACGGGCGGGCCTTCGGGCAGCCGCCGGTCAGGGGCGACGTCACCAGGACCGAGGAGCTCGCCGGCTACGACGGGACCACTCCGCGGCACGTCACCGAAATGATCCGCGCGTACGACGGCTACGGCCGGGTCACCTCGGAGACCGACGCGTCCGGCGGGACGGAGACCACGACGTACGTGCCGGCCTCCGGGTACGCCACCGAGGTCAGGTCCGCCAACCCGCTCGGGCACGCCGACGTCACCCACATCGACCCCGCGTGGGGCGAGCCGGTGGCGCAGGTGGACGAGAACGGCCGCCGTACCGACTTCCAGCACGACCCGCTCGGGCGCCTGGTCA
Organism: Nonomuraea cypriaca; assembly: GCF_015645445.1. Taxonomy (GTDB): domain Bacteria; phylum Actinomycetota; class Actinomycetes; order Streptosporangiales; family Streptosporangiaceae; genus Nonomuraea; species Nonomuraea cypriaca. Next base: position 58,855 of record NZ_JADOGI010000023.1, read on the forward strand.
AGGTCTGGCAGCACGACCGGGACAGGTCCGCGGGCCAGAGCCCCAACACCGAGTACGCCTACATCGTCCGCCCCGACGGTCCCAACGTCGTCACCACCAGGACCCTGGCCGCCGGCGGCGCGTACATCACCAGCCACGAGCTGTACGACGGCCTGATGCGCGAGCGCCAGACCCAGGAGCCGGCCCCCGGCGGCGGCAGGGTGCTCACCGACACCTTCCACAACTCGCTGGGCGAGATCGCCAAGACCAACACCGGCTACTACAGCACCGGCGAGCCGGGAACCGACCTGCTCGGCGTGTCCGACGACGACGTGGCAGGCCAGATAACCGGCGGTTACGACGGCACCGGCGAGCTGATCCGGCAGAGCTTCCTGGTCAAGGGCGTCGAGAAGTGGACGACCGAGGCCGTCCGCCTGGGCGACCGCGTCCACATCACCCCGCCGCCCGGCGGCACCGCCACCACGCACATCGCCGACGCCGAGGACCGGGTGATCGAGCTGCGCCAGTACAAGGGCGCGACCCCGACCGGCGCGTACGAGTCCACGACGTACACCTACGACAAGGCCGGCCGCCCGGCCACGGTGACCGATCCCGCGGGGAACGTCTGGCGTCACCACTACGACCTGCGCGGCAGGGAGGCCAAGGTCGAGGACCCCGACAAGGGGACCACCACCATGGTCTACAACGACACCGACGAGGTGGTCTCCACCACCGACGCCCGCGGCCGGACCCTGGTCCACGCCTACGACGCGCTCGGCCGCAAGGTAGCCACCCACGAGGGCTCCGCCGCCGGTCCCAAGCTCGCCGAGTGGCGCTACGACACCCTGGCCAAGGGGCACCTGGCGGCGAGCATCAGGTACGTGGACGGGCAGGCGTACACGGCCGAGATCAACGCCGTCGACCGGGAGTACCGGACGCTGCGGCAGACGGTCACGATCCCCGCGCGCGAGGGCGGGCTGGCCGGGTCGTACACCTTCAACACCCGCTACACCCCCGACGACCAGGTCCAGTCCATCACCTTCCCGGAGGCGGGCGGCCTGGCGGCGGAGACCGTCACCTACGACTACGACGGGCTCAGGCAGCCCGTCCAGGTCACGGGGCTGTCGTCGTACGTCACCGACGCCCGCTACAGCAAGCTGGGCGAGACGCTCCAGTACGAGCTGAGCACCGGCACGCGCAAGACCTGGCTCACCTTCACCCACGAGGAGGGCACCAGGCGGCTGGTCCGCTCCCAGGTCGACCGCGACAACGGCAACGGCTCCGACCTGGACCTGCACTACGACTACGACGGCGCGGGGAACGTGACGAAGATCGCCGACCGGGCGGGCGGCCGCGACACCGACACCCAGTGCCTCACGTACGACCACCTGCGCCGCCTGACGGCGGCGTGGACGGCCACCGACGGCTGCGCCGCCCGGAGCCCGCGGTCCGAGCTGATCGGCGGCGCGGCGCCGTACGCGACGAGCTACACCTATGACGTCACCGGCAACCGGACGAAGGAGGTCCAGCACGCCTTCGGCGCGCACCCCGAGGTGACCCGCACGTACGCCTACCCCGAGGCAGGAGCGGCCAGGCCGCACGCGCTCAGCTCCGTCTCCCCGGCGGGCGCGGCCACCGCGCAGCCCTCCTCCTACGTCTACGACGCGGCCGGCAACACCGTCACCAGGCGGACGGGCCAGTCGGAGCAGCAGCTCGCCTGGGACGCCGAGGGCAACCTCGAATCCGTCACCGAGGGCGGTAAGACCACGTCGTTCATCTACGACGCCGACGGCGACCGGCTGCTGCGCAAGGGCCCGGACGAGGCCACCCTCTACGTCGACGACATGGAGCTGCGCCTCGACCACGCCGAGGACGCCGTGGAGGGCAGCCGCTACTACACCGTCAACGGCCAGGCCGTGGCGATGCGCGACTCCGCGGGGAAGGTGTTCTTCTTCGGCAGCGACCACCACGGCACCGCCAACGCCGCCGTGGACGCCGCCTCCGGCGAACTGGCCGTCCGCCGTCAGACGCCGTTCGGCACCGACCGCGGCGCCGCGCCGCCCTGGTGGCCCGGCCAGCGCGGCTTCGTCGGCGGCACGGTCGACGCCGGCACCGGTCTCGTTCACCTGGGTGCGCGCGAATACGACCCGGAGACCGGCCGGTTCCTCTCGGTGGACCCGGTCATCGACGAGTCCGACCCCCAGCAGCTGCACGGCTACGCCTACGCCAACAACAGCCCCGTCTCGATGAGCGACCCCGACGGGCAGCTCTGGTGGTTCGCCGTGGCCGCCGCCGTCCGCATCGGGATCCAGCTGGCCGCCAGGGCGGCCGCCCGGGCGGCGGCGCGGCGGGCGGCCGAGCTGGCCAGGAAGCGGGCCATCGAGATCGCCCGGCGCAAGGCGATGGAGGTGGCCAGGAGGAAGGCCGCCCAGGCCGCCCAGCGCAGGGCCGCGGAGAAGGCCAGGCGGGCCGCCGAGGCCGCCGCCCGCCGCCGCGCCGCCGCCACGGCCAGGGCCCGCGCGGCCACGGCCAGGCGGCGGGCGGCGTCGGAGTCACGGGCGCGCAGGTCGCTCGCCCAGCTGCGGGGCGAGCAGCGCAGGCGCGTCGGCAAGGAGCATTTCAATAAGATCACCGGCAATCCGAGCCACCGGTCCACCACCCGCAACGCCCAGCAGCGCCAGTCCCCGCCCAAGACGCAGCGGACCCCCGCCACGCCGCAGCAGTCGAGCTCCGTGCAGCGCTACGACTGGAGCAAGATCCATAAGCAGATCGATCCCTACGGCAGCGGAGAACGCCGCGCATTCACGGGGCAGCCCGAGACGCCGGAGATCCTTTACGGGGAGAAGAGCTTCAACTTCGAGGAGGGGCTTCCCTGGAAGGTCAGCGGCAGGGGGGCCGGCGCGCTCAAGCTCGGGGAGGCCGTCGTGAGAGTCCTGCACTGGTACAGCAAGCTGAACATCTGAACCGATCCCGCCAGGCCACCGGACCCTGGCCTGGCGGGACCTTCAGGGCTGTGAGCCCGCGTGGCGGGGCTTGACCAGCCCGCGGTCGTAGGCGAGCGCCACGACGTGGGCGCGGGTGGACAGTCGCAGCTTGGCCATCGCGCGGTTCAGGTGCGTCTTGACCGTGGCCTCGCTGACCGACAGGAGCCTCGCGATGTCCTTGTTGGACAGCGCACGCCCGACCAGCGTGAGCACCTCGACCTCGCGCCTGGTCAACGACGCCAGATCCGGCGTCGAGGCGAGCGGGTCCGGCGGCCGCCACACGTCCATCAGCGCGTCGACCGCGTACGGCGTCAGCAGGATGTGGCCGTCGGCCATCATCCGGATCGCCGGGAGCAGCCGCGCGGGCGGGGTGTCCTGCAACATGAGCCCCGCCACGCCGGCCCGCAACGCCGGGTAGGCGTAGCCGATGAGATCGTCGCGGCCGCCCAGGATCAGGATTCGGGGCGGCCGCCGCTCGCACAGGGCGAGGATGCGTTCGGTGGTGGCGATGCCGTCGATCCCCGGCACCCGGACGTTCATGAGGACGACGTCGGCCCCGGTGGCGGCGGCGAGGAAGGCGGCCTCCTCGCCGGTGGCCGCCTCCTCGGCGACGTCCAGGTCCGGGGACGCCCGGATGAGCGCCGACATGCCGGCCCGGCTGAGCGCCTGATCGTCGACTACCAGGACGCTGATCATCCACGTCTCACGGCTGCCGGCCGGCCGGTCTCTGGTCGAATGGGGAACACCGCGGTCGTGCGTGTCCTCTGTCGAGCGTGAACAGTGCGGCCTCCCACTTTCCGGATCAATTGTCGTGTCCGGTACGCCCCGCGAAGCCATCGTTCAACGAATTTGAAAGTGGCGCGGCGCGGTCACGCCCGGCAAATCGCCTGTGCGGCCCGCGCTGACCAGCCGCCGCACGACCGGCCGCATCGGCTCAGGCCGTCCGCATCGAGCGGTCGTGTCCTGGATGGGTGGTAAGGTGATGATCGTCGTGTCCGGTATGGGTGAAAGGGGAGATGAGTTGATGGCCGCGGAGAAGGTCGCCGCTGCGTGCGGCGCTCGGACCATCCTCACGTCCCGGGCCCTGGCCTGACCTAGGTTTCCCCTTTCGTACGTGAGCCGGACGGCTCGCGCGGTGGGTGACGCCTGAATCCCGTCGGGGCCCCTTTCTTCAAGGGATCACCTATCACCATGAGCGACACCTGGAATGACGCTGTCACCGACCCCGTGACGTCCGCGTTCCTCACCCTGCACGACGGCCTGCCGCGCCAGGGGCCAGGCTCCGACGACACGACCCGCCGCCTGCTGGCGCTGGCCGGTCCGCTGCCGCGGCGTCCCCGGGCCCTGGACATCGGCTGCGGGCCCGGCCGCGCCTCACTGCTGCTGGCTGGGGGGGCCGGGGCGGAGGTGACCGCGGTCGATCTGTACCAGCCGTACCTGGACGACCTGACCCAGGCCGCCGCGGACCGCGGCCTCGGCCACGCCATCAGCACCGTCCGCGCCTCGATGGCGGACCTGCCCTTCACGGATCAGAGCTTCGATGTGATCTGGGCGGAAGGGTCGGTCTATCTCATGGGCTTCGACGCCGCGCTGCGCTCCTGGCGACGGCTGCTCGCCCCCGGTGGAGTCCTGGTGCTCACCGAGTGCGAATGGACCACCGGCTCGCCCTCCGGCCCCGCACGGGCGTACTGGGACGGGATCTACCCGCTGCGAACTCCTGAGGGCAACCTCGCCGCGGCGCACGCGGCCGGGTACGACGTGCCGGCGCTCCACCCGCTGCCCGACGGAGACTGGTTCGACGAGTACTACACCCCGCTGGCCGACCGCCTCCAGGCCGCCGACCTGACCGTGCCCGGCATGCGCGAGGCCGTCGCGGACACCCGGGAGGAGATCACCATGCGCAGGGAGCACGGCGCCGAGTACGGCTACACCGGCTACATCCTGCGACCGCGCACGAGCACGGAAACCGGCGGCGGCACCGCCACGTAGCCCACCCAACCGGAACCGGGCGGCGCCAGGTGCCGCCCGGTTCACACCACCTCGGTGTTGACCTCCGGGAAGTGGCAGGCGGCGGGGTGGCCGGTGCCGTGGTCGATCAGGGCCGGCTCCTCGGTGGCGCAGATCTCCTGCGCCTTCCAGCAGCGCGTACGAAATCTGCATCCGCTGGGCGGATCCAGCGGGCTCGGCACCTCGCCGGTGAGGATGATCCGCTGCCTGCGGCGCTCCTCGCGCGGGTTGGCCATCGGGGCCGCCGACAGCAGCGCCTGGGTGTAGGGGTGGACGGGCCGGTCGTACACGTCGTCGCGGGAACCGGTCTCGACGATCTTGCCCAGGTACATCACCGCGACCCTGTCCGAGATGTGCCTGACCACCGAGAGGTCGTGCGCGATGAAGATGTACGACAGCCCGAACGTGTCCTGCAGATCCTCCAGCAGGTTGACCACCCCCGCCTGCACCGACACGTCGAGTGCCGACACCGGCTCGTCGAGGACGAGGAGCTTGGGCTCCAGCGCCAGCGCGCGGGCGATCCCGACCCGCTGCCGCTGGCCGCCGGAGAACTCGTGCGGGTACCGGTTGCCGTGCTCGGGGTTGAGCCCGACCAGTTCGAGCAGCTCGGCCACCCGGGCGGGGCCGCCGTCCTGCCAGCGGCCGTGGACCTTGAGCGGCTCGGCGATGATGTCGTTGACCGGCAGCTTCGGGTTGAGCGAGGCGTACGGGTCCTGGAAGACGATCTGCATGTCCCGCCGCACCGCGCGCAGCCGCCTGGCCGGCATCGTCGTCAGCTCGTCGCCCTCGAAGAGCACCGAGCCCGACGTGGGCCTGTGCAACTGGAGGATGGCCCGGCCGGTCGTCGACTTGCCGCAGCCGGACTCGCCCACCACACCGAGGGTCTCGCCCGGGTCGACGTACATGGAGACGCCGCTCACCGCCTGGATGTGGCCGGCCACCTTGCGCAGGAGCCCGGCCCCGCGGACGGGGAAGCTCATCACCAGGTCGTTGACCTCCAGCAGGTGCGCGTTCATCCGACGGCCTCGCTCTCGGTGCGGAACAGCGTGGTGGGATCGGCCGTCGCCGCCACCTCGCGCCAGTGGTGGCAGGCGGCGTAGTGGCCGCCTTCGCCGGCCTCCACGAGGCCGGGCTCCTCGCCGCGGCACGTGGCGTCGGCCAGCGGGCAGCGCGGCGCGAACGGGCAGCCGGCGGGCAGGTTGATCAGGGACGGTGGAGCGCCGCCGATCGGGCGCAGCCGCCCGCCCGACGTCTCCAGCGACGGCATCGAGCCGAGCAGGCCAGCCGTGTACGGCATGCGCGGCCGGTAGAAGATCGTGTCGGTGTCGCCGATCTCGACCGGCTTGCCGGCGTACATGACCAGCACCCGGTGCGCGATGCCGGCGACCACGCCGAGGTCGTGCGTGATCAGCACGATCGCGGCGTTGACGGCGTCCTTGACCTCCAGGAGCTTCTCCAGGATCTGCGCCTGCACGGTGACGTCGAGTGCCGTGGTCGGCTCGTCGGCGATGATGACGTCCGGGTTGTTGATGACCGCCATGGCGATCATCGCGCGCTGCCGCATGCCGCCGGAGAACTCGTGCGGGTAGCTGCGCAGGCGCGCCTCGGCCTGCGGGATGCCGACCAGGTCGAGCATCTCCCTGGCCCTGGCGAGCGCCTGCCCGCGCGGCACCAGGCCGTGCGCGAGCACCGCCTCGGCGAGTTGGTCGCCGATCGTGTGCACGGGGTTCAGCGCCGTCATCGGGTCCTGGAAGATCATGGCGATCCTCCCCCCGCGCAGCGCCCGCCGCCGGCGGGCGGGCATCTTCAGCACGTCCTCTCCGCGGTAGAGGATCCGTCCCCGGACGCGGGCGCCGCGGGGGAGCAGCCCCATGACGGCGAGGGAGGAGACCGACTTGCCCGAGCCGGACTCGCCGACGATGCCGAGCACCTCGCGCTCGTGCAACTCGTACGACACTCCGCGGACCGCCTGGACGACGCCGTCGTCCGTCGGGAACTCCACGGTCAGGTCGGACACGCGGAGGATCTCGTTGGAGGGACTCGTCATCAGGCACGCACCCGGGTCTGTCGTGGGTCGAAGGCGTCGCGCAGGCCGTCGCCGATGAAGTTGATGGACAGCGCGATCGCGATGATGAAGACGCCCGGCCACCAGAACAGCCACGGACGGGTGGTCATGGCGCTGCGGTAGGTGTCGATGAGCTGGCCGAGGGAGACGTCGGGCGGCTGTACGCCGACGCCGAGGAAGGACAGCGCGGACTCCAGCAGCACCGCGTTGGCCACGGCCAGGGTGGCGCTGACGATGATGATGCCGATCGTGTTCGGCAGGATGTGCCGGAAGATGATCCTGCCCGCGGAGGTGCCGACCGCCCTCGCCGCCTCGACGAACTCCTTCTCGCGCAGCGACAGGAACTCGCCACGGACCAACCGGCCCAGCGTGGGCCAGGTCACCAGGCCGATGCAGACGGCCAGGATCATGATGCCGGAGTCGCCGAAGGTCCGCCCGACGATGGCCGCGATGATCAGGATCGGAATAGTGATCATCACATCGGTCAGCCGCATGATGATCGATTCAGTAATTTTCCTGAAATATCCGGCGAAGGAACCGGCCAGCGTTCCGACGGCGGTGGCGACGAAGCCGACGATGAACGCGACGATGATCGACTGCTGGGTGCCGCGCATGGTCAGCGCGAAGTAGTCGATGCCGATGTTGTCCTGCCCGAACGGATGCTCGCCGAAGCGGATGCCCTCGCCGCCGAGGAACTCCGGCACCACGCTGAGCGTCGGCCTGCCCTGGTTCACCAGTGACCCGGTGGCGAGGTACGTCTTGTCCCACCAGCCGGGCACGGGCCCGAACCCGATGGAGGTGAACGCCAGCAGGACGACGCCGCCGAAGACCAGCATGCCGACGAGCGCCGCGCGGTGCCTGAAGAACCGGCGGCGGACCATCTGACTCTGCGTACGTGCGACGACGGTCAAGCCCTGCGCTGCCCCTGGAGCCTGGGCGCTGATCGCCATGAGCGGATTCTCCTTCACGACAGCCTGATCCGCGGGTCGAGATAGGCGTAGACGATGTCGGCCAGCATGTTGAAGACGACGATCGCGGTCCCCGAGACGATGAAGAACGCCATGACGGGGGCGGGGTCCACCTGCTCCAGCCCCTTGAGGAACATGCTCCCCATGCCCTGCCAGCCGAAGACGTTCTCGGTCACGATGGCTCCGCCGATCACGGCCGCGAAGTCGACGGCCATGAGCGTGGTGACCGGGATCATCCCGTTGCGGAAGGCGTGCTTGGTGACCACCGTACGCTCGGGCAGGCCCTTGGCCCGCGCGGTGCGCACGTAGTCGAGGTTCATCACCTCGAGCATGCTGGAGCGGCTGTAGCGCGTGTACGTGGCCAGCGAGATCAGGATCAGGGCCATGGTCGGCAGCAGGAGGTGGCCGGCCGCGTCCAGGTTCGTCTGCCAGAAGTCACCGGTGAAGTTCGGTGTGCGCGAGCCGATCGTGGAGATCGGGCGGCCGCGGACCCGCTCGCTGTAGGCGGCGAAGGCGCGCAGCATCCGGTCGAGGAAGATCAGCCCACCGGTGATCAGGCCGGTCAGCACGGCGGCGGTGATCGCCTGACGGCGGAGCACGCCGCCGAGGCCGTACCCGAGTCCTGCGCAGACGGCCACCGTCAGGATCGCGAGGCCGAAGATCTCCAGCCAGCCGGGGTCGGCCAGCACGGGACTGAGGATCTCGGACATCAGCACGCCGATCCCCGCGGCCGCGAGTGCCGCGTAGAGCGGGCCGCGGTACTGCAGCCCGGAGATCAGCGTGGTCAGCCCGATCGCCGTGCCTCCCGCGAGCACCGCCAGGACGACGAGCCCGATGCCCGGGTCGGCGAACCAGCGGGTGGCCGACAGCAGCGCCAGCGTCACCGCGGTGGCGGCGGCCCCCGCGGCGAACATGCCGAGCCTGAGCCGCCGGTCGCCCACGGCGAGCGCGGCCCAGATGAGCCCCCCGACCAGGGCGACCACGCCGATGACTGTAGGGGATATGACGGGATCGCGAAGCCAGTCGTTGAACTCGATGGCGATGTACTGCTTGAGCATCACCGCGACCCAGAAGAGCGGGAGCGAGAAGCAGACGAAGGCGGCGAGGGTGACCGAGTAGTCGAAGGCGCTGTACTGCCGCAGGGCCGAGATGATGCCCGCGATCACGCCGATGACGACCGCGAGCACGGTGGCGGCCACGACGAGTTGCAGCGTCGCCGACAGGGCCTCGCCGAGCAGCACGGCCACGTCCTGGCCGTCGCGGTTGACGCCGAGGTCACCGCGGAACAGGTTGCCGAGCCAGTTCAGGTACCTGATCGGAAGGGGCAGGTCGAGGTTCATCCGCTCGCTGCGATCGGCCATCCTCCTGTCCCGGTCCGGACCGGGAAGCTCCCTGAGGTCCGCCAGCGGGTCACCCGCGAGCGCCGTCAGCCCGTAGATGACCATGGTGGCCGCCAGGAGGACGAAGAACGAGGTGACCAGTCTTCGGGTGATGAAGGCGATCACGCACTACCCCCAAGGTTCATGGCGAAGTCCTTGCGGTGCGGGCCGGGTATCCCGCGGATCCCCGGCCCGCACCGCTGGTTCAGAGTGATCGGACGGCTAGGGCGCCAGGGTCCACTTGTCCATGTTCCAGGTCACCGACGACTGGGCCGGGTTCGGCACGACGCCCTGCATCTTCTCGTCCCACGCGAGCATGTTCGGGTGGGCGAACAGCGGGATCGTGGCCAGGTCCGCCCAGAGCGCCTTCTCGATCTCGGCGATCATGGGGGCGTGCTTGGTCTTGTCGACCTCGGCGTTGAGCTGCTTGACGAGATCGTCGACCTCCTTGCTGGAGTAGCAGCCGTTGTTGTTCTGCTTGCCGGCCTCGGTGCACTCCTTGGCCGTGGTGTACGTCGAGCTCCAGCTGGAGACCTCGGCCGACCCGCTCCACGCGAACAACGCCACGTCATACGTGTTGGTGTAGAGCGGGCCGCCGGCCTCGAAGAACTTCTCGTCACCGGCGTCCACGATCTTGAAGCCGGCCTTGCCGCAGGAGTCCGCGATCAGCTGCGTCGCCTGGGTACGGCGCGGGTTGGGCAGGTTGTGGCCGATCTTCACCTCCATGCCGACCTTGCCGGCCTGCTCGAGCAGCGCCTTGGCGCCCTCGATGTCGGGCTGGGCGTAGGTCTCCGAGCCGCTGCCCTGGGAGACGGTGGCGTAGTCCGCCTCGAACGGCAGCTTGGTGCGGACCTGCAGCACCTGGGCCTGCGGCGCCAGCGGCTTGATCAGGTTGTCCACGATGAGCTGCCTGGGCACGCACTTGGCGAACGCCTCGCGCAGCGTCTTGTCCTTGAACTCGCTGTTGTCGAAGTTGAAGTCCAGGTGCTCGTACGTGTACGCGTCGCCGGTCTTCACCGTGACGCCCTGCATGCCTTCGAGCTGGGCGAGCAGGTCGGGGTTGGGCTGCGGCTCGATGAGGTTGACCTCGCGGTTCTGCAGGGCCTGGGCCTGCTCCTCCTGCGAGATCACGCGCATGACGACGGTCGGCGTCGCGGCCGGGGTGCCCCACCACTTGTCGTTGGCGGAGAGCGTCAGCGACTGGCCAGGCGCCATGGCGGAGATCTTGTAGGGACCTGAGGCGGGGAAGAGCGACAGGTCCTTGATGCCGCCCTCGATGACCCAGCCCTCGTTGTAGAACTTGATCACCTCCGCCAGCTTCTCGGCGTCCGTCGCCTTCACCGCGGCGATGAAGTCCGCCTCGGTCATGCCGGCGGCCTTGTAGGCCACGTGCGCGGGCAGCACGTCACCGGCGCCGGGCCCGTTGCTCTCCCAGTCGGCGAACGGCTCGGAGTACTCGTAGGTGTGCTTCTTGTCGCCCGCGTTGCAGTCGGGGGCCTTGACCAGCTCGACGCCGGTGGTGCCGTCGACCTGGAAGCCCTCGATCTTGCCCGACTTGGCGGCCCAGTACAGCAGGGCGTCGTCGCAGTCGATCGGGTTGCCGTCCGACCAGACCGCGCCGGCGTTGAACTCGTAGTCGACGGTCAGCGGGGAGTCTGAGGTCTTGGTGTAGGTGCCGAAGTCCTTGTCCGGGGTGACCACGCCGTTCTCGCCGTAGTACCAGAAGCCGAGCAGCACCCGCTGCATGGCCGTGCTGTTGACGAGGTTGTTGACCGCCATGCTGTTGTAGGAGTTGAACTCCTGCTCGCCGGCGTAGGTGATGGTCTGTGCCGCGCCGGTCGAGGGCGAGGCCGAGCCCGAGGGTTCGCTCGCCTCGTCGCCACTCTGGCCGCATGCCGACAGCAGAAGCGCGCCTCCTGCCACCGCCGCGAGTAATCTCCCGAGTCTCCGCCTATGGGACACGACAGCTCTCCTTTGTCCGAACTAGCGTCAGCGGCGCCAGTTAGTGCGGAACAGAATCATTGACCAATGTTTCGGACAAATAGCCAGGTCTATTCTGTTACAGAATTGAGATCTAGGTCCACCTGATCTGTAATACGGATTTAAGGAGACCCGCAGGTGGAGGGCTTCTCTAGACAGGAGGGGGCGGTATGTGCAAGGGTTTGCGCGACGGTGATCGAGTGACCGAAACCCGGGGCAGCGCCTGGAAATCGGACTGTCGTGAAAGTCGGTCGTGCGGTCATATCGGCGCCTGTCGGACGGCGCCCGAGCGATCTTGGATTGCCTTGCGATCGTAGCCGGTTTCGCATTTCCGCCAAACCCCGCTTCGCACATCACCGAACCGCGGCCGTGATCCTGATCGTTATCACCGCCTCCAGGGGTCGTTTCGCAGCGGGCGCGGTTGGTTGCGGACGACCGAGACGGGCGCTTTGATCTGCGCTTATTCCGCCGGAACGGGCTTGGGTGGCCGCCCTGAATGACCGTGCGAATTCATCCGGACACAAATCGTGAGCCTTGTCACGCGCAATGGTGTTTGTTACAAGTGATCTTGAAGGTCCGCGACCAGGGGCCCCTGATCCGAGCACTGCCTTTTCCCCTCCGCAGGCATGCCGTAAAAGGAGACTGTTTTGTTTGGAAAGCGACAGGCGGTGGTTGTTCTGGCCGCCGTCCTGGGCCTGACGATCTCGGGGACGGCCACGGCGTCCGCCGATCCCACGACGCCGGGGGGTCCATGGGTCCAGGACTCGCAGCAGGTCTCACTCCAGCGCCTGCACACCTACGACGAGCTCACCACCGCGCTGCACCGCCT
>NZ_JADOGI010000230.1 GCF_015645445.1 Nonomuraea cypriaca
GGTGTGGATGGGGCGGGTCGCGCCGTACGTCGTCGCCGCCCTGGGCATGGGGTCGTTCGTCGCGCTCTACAACGCCGCCGGTTTCCGCCTGTCCGCGCCGCCGATCTCGCTCTCCCCCGCCGCCGCCTCCCTGGTCTTCCTCTCGTACGCCATGGGCACCGCCTCCTCGGCGGCCGCCGGTCGCCTGACGACGCGGCTGGGCCGTACGACCGCCTTGGTCGCGGCACTGCTGGTCACGGTCGCCGGCTCCGTACTGACCATTCACACCTCACTCGCGCTCATCGCGATCGGCTTCGCCGTGCTGACGGCGGGGTTCTTCGCGGCGCACGCGATCGCCAACGCCTGGGTCACCGCGACGGCACCGCCGCACATGCGCGGCCGGGCCGCCGGCCTCTACACCCTGTGCTACTACCTCGGCAGCGGCACGGGCGGCACGGCGGGCAGCATCGTGTACGGCCACGCGGGCTGGACCTGGCTGATCGGCCTGACCTCGGCGTGGCTGCTACCGGCCGCCCTCGCCGTCGTCCTCGCCCACCGCCGCCCCCTGACCCCCGCGACCAGCGCCGGCACGCCCGCGTAGCCGGACCTCGTCCAGCCGGTCGGCCCTGGACCCGTCCGCCCGAGCGGTGATGGAGCGCTGGAGGGAGTCGGTCAGCCACAGGTGGGTCGCGCCGAGCGTGAGCGGCCCGCCGATGACCTCGCCCACCAGCCGCCAGTATCGCCGCATGCGCGGGTCGCGGTCGGCCGCCACACTCTCCAGCAGCTCCCGCCGGAACGCGGGCGTGTCCCTGCCGCCCCGCACCGACGCGTGCGCCGCCACGAAGCGGTCGAGCTCGGGCCCCTCCCTGGGCGGCTCGCCCGTCAGCACCATGGGTTCGGCCAGCGCGCACGCCTCGCCGACCCCGGACATCAGCGCGTCCTCGTCGGAGATCAGCTTCACGTTCGCCCGCGCCCGGTCCACCAGGCCGCGCGAAAGCGACCGGTCGCCGACCAGTGCGACGAGCTCGGCGTACGCGACCACCTGCGGCGGCGTCGGGTCGACCGGCGGCTCGGGGACGGCCATGGCCACGAACGACACGAACATCGGCTCGGACACCGGCGCCACCATCGTGCGCCGCCAGAAGCCGACCAGCACGTCGCGCCCGAGCGGGCCGCGCTCCACCGCGGCCAGCAGCTCCAGCCTGGCGGCCCGCTCGGCGGGCCCGGCCTCCTCGACGGCGCGCAGCGAGGCGCGCCGCCAGGCCAGGTCGGCGAGCCGGACGTCGAGCTCGGCCCGCTCCGCCGCGACGGCCTCGGCCAGCGAGCGCTCGCCGTCGAGCACCCCGGTGATGGCGGTCAGCCCGAGCCCGAGCCCGCGCAGCCGCCTGACCAGGCCGAGCCGCTCCACCGCCGCGCGGTCGAACCTGCGGTGTCCGCCCGTGCTGCGCACCGACTCGACGATCCCCTCGTCGCAGTAGAACCGGATCGTCCGCACCGATACGCCGGTCAGCCGGGCAAGCTCGCCGATCGCCAGCGTCTCATCCCGCAATGGCACTTGAACCTCCACTGGACTGGAGTTCCTACGGTAGTGGCGTAACCCGTTCGAGAGGAGCTGGATCATGACGGCACGGCTGGTGGAAGGGCTGCGGGAGCACACGGAGGGCTTCGCGCGGGCGGTCGAAGGGGCCGGCCAGGACGTCCAGGTGGTCACCTGCCCGGAGTGGGGGGTGCGCGACCTGGTGGGGCACATCGGGCAGGCACACCGGTGGGCGGCGAAGCTCGTACGCGAGGGAGAGCCGCTGGAGGTTCCCGACCCGCGCCAGGAAGATCCCGGCCGCCCGGAGGAGTGGGCGGGGTGGCTGAGCGCCGGCGCCGAGGAGCTGATCGCCGCGGTCGGCGAGGCGGACCCGGACAAGGAGGTGTGGAGCAGTGTGGGGCCGCGGCCGCCGGCGTTCTGGCTGCGCAGGATGCTGAACGACACCGCCGTCCACCACTACGACGCGGCCGTGACGACGGGCGCCGCGTTCGCGATCGCCGACGATCTGGCGGCGGACGTGATCACCGAGGGCATGGAGCTGCTCTCGGCGCCGGGGGTGGAGGCGTTCAAGCCGGAGCTGGCCGAGCTGCGTGGCCGCGGCGAGACGCTCGGGCTGCGGCCGTCCTCGATGACGGGCTGGCTGGTCACCAGGACACCGGACGGGGTGCGGTGGGAGCGCGGGCGCGCCGACGCCGACGTGGTGGTGTCGGGTACGGTGGCCGAGCTGATGCTGGTGTTCTCGCGCCGCGTTCCGCCCGGGGACGTCACCGGTGACCGCGCGCTGCTCGACCACTGGCTGGCCCGCACCGCGTTCTAGCCCTGGCCGGTCAGCCTTCCAGGTAGCGCAGGATGGCGAGCACGCGGCGGCTGTAACCGGGGTCGCGCGGCAGGTCGAGCTTGTCCACGATGGCGTTGACGTGCTTCTCCACGGTGCTGAGCGATACGTGGAGCCGCTCGGCGATGGCCCCGTTGACGAAGCCCTGGGCGAGGTGGCGCAGCACCTCGGCCTCGCGCGGGCTCAACCGGCTGAGCGGGTCGGCGTGGGTGGTGCCGGCGAGGAGCCGGCGCACCACCTCCGGGTCCAGGGCCGTGCCGCCCGCGCCGACGCGTTCGAGCGAGTCGAGGAACTCGGCCACCTCCGAGACCCGGTCCTTGAGCAGGTAGCCGAGACCCTGAGTGGAGCCGGCCAGCAGCCTGGCCGCGTAGTGCTGCTCGACGTACTGCGACAGGACGAGCACGCCGACGCCGGGATGGCGCTCGCGGATCTCCAGCGCGGCGCGCAGCCCGTCGTCCTTGTGGGCGGGCGGCATGCGCACGTCGACCACGGCCACGTCGGGCAGGTGCCGTTCGACGGCGTCGAGCAGCGCGGGCGCGTCGCCGACGGCGGCGACGACCTCGTGGCCCGCGTCGTCGAGCAGCCGGGTCAGACCCTCGCGCAGCAACACGGAGTCGTCGGCCAGGATCAGTCGCACGGCGGCGCCTTCGGCAGCCGGGCGGCGATCTTGGTTGGCCCGCCTGGCGGGCTGTCCACGGTGAGCTCCCCGTCGAGCGCCAGCACCCTCCTGGCCAGACCGGCCAAGCCGCCGCCCGAGGGGTCCGCGCCGCCCTTGCCGTCGTCTGAGATCGCCACGCTCACCGTCCGCTCGTCCTCGCCCAGTACGACCAGGATGTCACGGGCCGCGGCGTGTTTGACCGCGTTGGTGATCGCCTCGCGGGCCACGAAGTAGAGTGCCGTCTCCACCTCGGAGACGGGCCGCCCGGCCAGCCCGTCATGTACGCTCACCGGCACCCCGGCTCGCTCGGCGACCCCGGCGAGCGCGGCGCGCAGGCCCAGCTCGTCGAGCGCGGTCGGGTAGATCCGCCAGGCCACGTCGCGCAGCTCGTCGAGGAGCTGGCGCGACTCCGTGTAGGCCTGGGCGACCAGCTCGGCGATCCTGTGGTGGTCGTCACTGTGCCTGGCGCGGCCGAGCAGCATGGCCAGGGCGACGCCGCGCTGCTGTACGCCGTCGTGCAGGTCGCGTTCGATCCTGCGGCGCTCGTCGTCGACGGCTCTGACGATGCCGGAGCGGGTCGCGGTCAGCTCGGCGATGCGCCTGCGCATGAGCTCGTGGCGGTCCGGGCCGAGGAAGTGGCCAGCCAGCCGGCGGTCCAGCGCGCCCGTCGCCACGATCATCAGCGCGGCGACGGTGGCCAGGGCCACGCCGCCGGTCAGGCCGAGCATGCCGCTGTTGGTGACCAGCCGCACGCCGGGCAGGTTCAGCGGCACCGACTCCGCGTCGCCGCTCACCAGGTCCCATGTCCCGCCGAACAGCAGCAGGCCGCCGAGGAACATGGCCAGCGCGCAGGCGTACCCGCCGAGGACGCCCAGGGCGGCGCGGGCGGCGAGGAACCCGTACCCGCCGTCCCTTGTCGTGTGGTGGTCCAGCCATCTGGCCAGCCTGGCCCGCTCCAGCGCGGTCAGCCTGGCCAGGCCCCGCGCGGTGACCGGCCGCAGGGCCGGGACCAGGGACGCGGGCCACGCCGCGCACAGGAAGGCCAGCTCGACGAGGCCGAGAGCCATCCCGAGCAGGACTCCGGCGATCACACGCCCAACTCTGCCGCCTGACACGGGCGTGCAGTCTAGGCGTCGCGGCGGCGCAACACGGCGTACCCGGCCGCCACCGCCGCTGCGGTCCAGGCGAGCAGCCAGGCCAGCCCCTCCCCCGCCGGGTACGGGATCGGGCCGCCGGTCATGTTGTCCGTGCTGCCCATGAACGCCAGCCCCGCGAACGACGGCGTCCGCAGCGAGGCGTCCACCGCCGCCTGGCTCCCCGTCATCAGCAGCAGCAGCGGCAGGCCCATGAGCAGCATGAACGTCACGGTCAGCGTGCCCGTCGCGCTGCGCATGGCGGCGCCCACGCCCAGCGTCATGACCGACACCAGGGCGAAGAAGAAGCCCACGCCGAGCAGGTCAGGCACGACCTCGCCGACCGGCGCCACCACCACGCCGCCGAACACGTCGATCGACAGCAACGCGTGGACGGCGGCGGTCCCCACGCCGCCGGACAGCACGCCGGCGGCGAACATCACCGGCGCCACCACCAGCGCCTTGGCCGCCAGCACCACCCCGCGGACGGGCATGGCCTGCAGGGTGACGCGGATGCCGCCGGAGGAGTACTCGGACGTGATCACCAGCATGGCCAGGGCCACCAGCGCGAACTGGACGAACGACGTCGCCGAGATCACCGGCTCGCTCGCGACGACGCGCACGCCGGCGTCGCCCCCGCGCGACGCCTCGGTGGCGGTCGCGCCGCCCAGCGTCACCGCGCTCAGCACCATGAGCACGCTCGCGCCGGCCAGGCACCACCACGTGGACCGCACCGACCACAGCTTGGCCCACTCGGCCTGGACAGCCTGCCACAAGGTGCTCATACCCCCGCCTTTCGCGAGCCGTACTCGACGCTGTCCGCCGTCAGCTCCTGGTATGCCTGTTCGAGTGAGGCCTCGCGGGTACGCAGCCCGTGCAGTCTGATGCCGGCCTCGTGCGCCAGGTCGCCCACCCGCTCGATGGGGGCGCCGGTGGCGACCAGTTCGTTCTCGCCGAGCCGGTCGACGGCGACGCCGGCGGCGCGCAGCCGTACGGCCAGGTCTCCGGCGTGCGGGGTGCGGACGAGCACGGCCGTCAGTGAGCTGCCCGCGATGACCTCCGCCAGCGGCGCGTCCATGATGAGCCGCCCCTTGCCGATCACCACGAGATGGTCTGCGGTCAGCTGCGTCTCGCTCATCAGGTGGCTGGAGACGAACACCGTGCGGCCCTCCTCCGCCAGCGACCGCATGAGCCCCCGCACCCAGCGCACCCCGTCGGGGTCGAGCCCGTTGACCGGCTCGTCGAACATCAACACCTCGGGATCGCCCAGCAGCGCCGCCGCGATCCCGAGCCGCTGGCTCATGCCCAGCGACAGCGTCCCGGCCCGCTTGCGCGCCGCACCGACCATCCCGACCGTCTCCAGCACCTCCTCGACGCGCCGCCGCGCGATCCCGTTCGCGCGCGCCAGCGCCGTCAGGTGGGCGTGCCCGCTGCGGCCGGGGTGCAGCGCCCGCGCGTCGAGCAGCGCGCCAACGGTGCGCAGCGGGTTCCTGATCCGCTGGTACGGCACCCCGCCGATCAGCGCGGTGCCCGCGGTGGGCCGGTCGAGGCCGAGCACGAGCCGCATCGTCGTCGACTTGCCGGCCCCGTTCGGGCCGAGGAACCCGGTCACCGTGCCGGGCCGGAGCTCCAGCGACAGGTCGTCCACGGCCATCCGTTCGCCGTAGCGCTTGGTCAAACCCTTGAGACTGATCACGCCGCCTCACGCTAGGCGGGCGCCGCCGCGGCCACTATGGGGGCGGACCGCCGACCTCTATGGCGGGAAACCGTAAATCGCCGGTCGTACGATTGCGCCGATGCGCTGGCCGGCGGCGATTGTTCCGTGCGGCGATCGGTCCTCATTCCTTTTTTCCAAACCTCTCTGACCTGCGATTTTGATTGTCCAGAGCACGTTGGACATTGTTCGGACATTAATCGCTTGGCGGTGGCTGCGGCGGCCCGTAAGAGTGATGACCAGAAAGCACCGGCACCCGAAGAAAAGGGGAAACGCATCATGAGAATTCGCGCGAAAGTCACTCTCACCGTGGCCTCTGTGGCGGCCTCGATGTTCGCCTATTCAGCAGCCGCGCCCGCGTCGTTCGCGACGACCGGCTCGGCCGAGAGCGTGGCCGTGTCCACCGGGACGCAGCAGGCGCTCGACGTCATCCGCGGCAAGACGAGGTGCTTCAGCTACTCCTACGGCGATGACGGCACGTCGAGCGTCACCGTCTACTACCACAACCGCTGCAAGCACTCGCGTGGCCTGAAGATCCGCGTCGCGCAGGCGTCGGACAAGTGCATCTGGGTGCGCGGTGGCGACTACGGCAGCCACAAGTTCAAGGGGCCGCACCCGACCGTGCAGTCCATCAAGGAAGTCTCCCACTGCGGTTGACGCGCCGGGGTCCCGGCCGGGCGGGGGCTCGGCCGGGGCACCGATTTGGTAGCCTCCTCCATTGGTCACGCAGTCGACCGGAGCAGAGGTGCGATGGCGCGGTCGTCCGGTTCGCAGGACGGGGGCACGGGCTCGCGGAGGGGTCGCAGGCCCGTACGGCCGGATCCGGGATCCGGCCCTGTCGCGCTGTTCGCACACCGTCTCTGGCTGCTGAAGGAGCAGGCGGGCGACCCGTCCTTCGCGGACATGGCCGGCCGCCTCGGCGCGGCGGCCTCGAAGTCGTCGCTGGCCGCCGCCGCCCGGGGCAGCGCACTGCCGACCTGGGAGACGACGTGGGAGTTCGTCCGCGTCCTCGCCGTCGACCGGCTGGGCCAGGACGAGGAGGCGACCAGGCGCGAGTGGCGAGCGTACTGGGAGCAGGCCGGCATGGGGCACGAACCCGATCCTCCGGCGCCCGACCGTCCCTCCCCCGTCAGGAAGCGCACGGCGCTCGTGGCGGCGGCGATCGGCGTGGCGGGCACCGGCGCGGCCCTGTTCGCCTGGGCCGTCCCGCTCATCGGCGAGAGCGCGCAGCGCGAGCCGGTGCCGCGGGACACCCCGGCGCAGGCCGTGACACCGCACGACGACTCCGTCTTCGAGGCGGACGTGACGATTCCCGACGGGACGGTGGTGAAGCGGGGCACGTCGTTCACAAAGATCTGGCGTCTGCGCAACGCGGGCACCGTCCCGTGGCGGGACCGCTACCTCACCAGGCTCAACGACACCGCGTGCCGGGCCCCGGAGCGGGTGGCGATCGACCCGGTCCAGCCGGGCGAGTCCGTCGAGATCGAGGTACGCGTACGCGCCGCCGCCGAGCCCGGCCGATGCAAGATCTACTGGAAGATGACCAACGCCGAGGGGGCCGAGCTCCTCGCCGGCAAGAAGCCGATCTTTCTCGACGTCACGGTCTCTTAACCCCCGGTCAGCGGGGTGGGCGCCGCCGTCCAGGCTCAGCACCTGGTTGGTGAGGTAGCCGTTGCGCAGGACGGCCGGCGCCAGGTCCTCGGGCCGGCCGAACCGCCCCACTTCTGGGTAGGCGCTCAGACGAGTCGGGTGACCAGGCCGGTGTCGAGGGAGTAGTAGCCTCCGACGATCTTCAACTGTTTCCTGGCGATCCGGCGGCGGAGCAGCTTTTCGGCCTTGAGTTCGGCCACGACGGCGGTCGTGTTGAGCCTGATCATTTTCTCCACGTTCCCGTCGGCGCGCTTGTAGGCCGGGCGCAGGGCCTCGACTATGTCATGGAGACTTCCTGGGAGCCGCTCGCCTTCGTCCAGGGCGTGCGCGGCTGCTCCCACCGCGCCGCAGCGCTGGTGGCCGAGCACCACGATCAGCGGAACGTCCAATTCGAACGGACCGTACTCGATCGCTCCCGACACGAGCGGGTCGATGGTGTGGGCGGCGCTGCGTACGGTGAGGAGGTCGCCGAGGCCCGTGTCGAAGACGATCTCCGGAGGCACGCGGGAGTCGATGCACGACACGACCACCGCGTAGGGCTCCTGCTTCTTGGCGACCTCGGTCCGCCTGGCGCGGTCCTGATGCGGATGGAGCACCTCGCCGGAGGCCCAGCGCCGGTTGCCCTGCCTGAGTGCCGCCCAGGCCTGGTCCGGGGTGAGCCGGCGGCCGGCGTCGACAGTGGAGGCTGCGAAAGAGGGGGCGGCTGGGGCTCCTAACAGCAGACCCGCGGTGAGGAGGCCGGTGCTGCGGAGAATTGCACGACGCTTGACAATCTTCGCATTCATGGATCCAGTATGCAGTATGCAGTCTACCGACGCGGAAGGAGTCAGGGTCAGGCAACCCTTGCCCGGTCGCCCGCACGAGCACCCCGATCAGCAGGGGGACCACCGTCCCGCCGGCGAGCACCGCGAACGCCGCCCAGTCCGGCATGATGTCCGGCACCTGCTCGATCAGCTGGAGCGCAGGAACCGGTTGGTCACCTCGCCCCACGGCAGGACGCGGCCGACGAACGGCAGCACGAGCACGATCGCCGCGGTCGCCGCGGTCGCCGCGGTCGCCGCCGCGCCGCCGCGCCGCCGCGCCGCCGCGCCGCCGCGCCGCCGCGCCGTTGCGCCGTTGCGCCGTTGCGCCGTTGCGCCGTTGCGCCGTTGCGCAGGATAGCTCCGAGCGCCACCCCCAGCAGCGTGCTCATCACGATCATGAGCGTGCCGCCGCCGATCACCGGCCAGGCCGCGGCGACGGATGGATCAGATACGACGCCGTGACCACGCTGTCCCCCGCTCGCAGCAGCGGAATGATGGCCAGCCGATCGTCGGAGATGGCCAGTTTCATGGGCAGGCTCGCGGCAGCACCTTGAATGCGAAGGTGATATCACCAACACTATGCTTCGTGAGCCGATCGACAAGGTAGACCGGCTCAGCCGGAAGGCCGGCCTCTGATTCCCGGCTCCGGGAATTACCAAAGCTTCGTCTACTGGTATTTCGGCACCTGTAGGCGGGGGCTCTTTCTGTGTTTCAGAGGAAGTAGCTCACCTTGGCCTGCTCGGTAAGCTTTTCGACCAACCTCGGAGTGTGGAGATCCATCGGGCTTCGCCAGGCATACGCGCTGATCTCTTCAACCTGAACCTCCACGCGCGGGTAGCGGGTACGGAAGACAAATCTCAGGTCGGCGTGACGGTGGGCAGGCTCAGCTTTCTTCGGGTTGGCCGGAATATCGTGGATGTCGATGTCGATGGGGGTGTCGTCGAGACCCTGGGGAGAGACCGCGAACTGGCTCCCGATATCGGTCTCCTCCTTGAGCTCGCGGAGGGACGCGCTGACGAGGTTCAAGTCTCTGGACTCAACGTGACCTCCTGGTAGAAGCCACTTGTCGAGCGCTCGGTGCTTGATCATGAGAATCATGCCGGTGTCGTCGACGACGGCCGCGCTACACGTGACGTGAATCGGGAACGTGGAACGGGACCAGAAAGCGTCTCGCGCATTAAGGGTCACGAGAAGCGGCTCTAGCCCCTCCCATTCGTCCGGGTATTTCTTGAGGTACCTCTCTATCGTCCTGCGGATTTCGGCTTGAGAGATCGTCATGACACTCCATTGAAGTAGGTCAGCCAGGTCGAAGCAACAACCCGCCGGACATCGTCCGGTACTTCGTAAATACCTGCTTCGTGCTCGTGTGCGGCGAGTCGTGTCAGCGCAACCAGAATTTCGGCCTGGACGAGGAAGATGAACGGGCCGACAGAAGCTCCGTGGATGAAGTTGACCGCGTTCCCGTCAGCCAGCACGTAAAAGTAATGTCCCGTGCGGCTGTATTTGGTGATGTTGGTATCGACCTGCGTGCGGTCGTAGAGGCCTTGGAGAGCGTCAAGCTCCAGCTCATCGTCGGAGCTGGTGACGGAGGCCACGTAGGCACCGTTCCGTATCCGGCCGAAATCCTCAGCCCGGAGCGACAGGTTGCCGGTAGCGCACGACGACACCAGCACCGCAGAGAGCCTCAGCGAGCGTCTCCGACGTCCGGTATCCCTGCGACAGAGCTTGAGCCCTACGGACCGAGCTGGAGTCGTAGACGGTCACCTCTACATGCTTGGCGTGCAGCATGGCTGTGATCGACCGGCCGAGTTTCCCGTGGCCGACGACGGCGGCAGGACGGCCCTGGAGGATGTCTCCCCGGGCGCGGATCAGGGCCTCGGTCGAGAAGGTGACCGACTGACCGACGAGGAAGTCTTCCGGCTCCTTCAGCGGGCTCCTGGCTACCGAGTAGATCGGGCAGGGCGGCTTGTCTAAGGCCAGGTACCTCTGGTGGCCGTTTTCGGTGTCTTCGACCACACCGACGATCTGGCCGGAGTACTTCGCGCACAGGTAGTCGATGGAGCCGGCGAAGTAGCCGCCTACGTCAAGAAGAACGACCCTCTGCGACGGAGCCTGATGCTCCAGATAGGCCAGCGCCTTGGACGGGTCGGAGAATCGGGCACGGTCGAGTTTGTCTACGTGGAACGCCTCGGCGACTTCCCGTAGAGCCTGGCCATGGATGGACTTCGGCTTCGGGAGCACGGACAGGACCCGTGACGCCCGAGCCACGGCACGGATGAACGACGGACGCTCAGGTAGCAGGTGGGTGATGACAATGGACGAGACGTTGCTCGATACGTCCGTACCTTCGGTGACGCGCTTGAAGAACGCATCCACGCGGGATCTCTCGAAGTCCTCCATCATGAATATCTCCTTCGGGTGACCAGGATTGGGAATGCTCTGTCGATGCGGCCTTGGCCTCCTGTTCTGCTATGAGCCGGGCGAGTGTGATCACTTCTCCAGAGCGACCAATGAGGGTACTTACTGACAAGATCGGACAGATCTGACATACTGACCTCGGCTTGATTGCGTATACCTAAGCAAATTTCCATATACGAAAATGACGCAGCGTAGGGTTGCTGTCAACCCTCTGTGGAGTACGAGAAGGAGCACGTGTGCCGGAGCGTCCCGCTTACCTCCGGATAGCTGATGAGATCCGAGAGAAGATCCACTCTGGTGTGATAGAGCGCGGTACGAGGCTTCCCTCCAACGACGAGCTGGCCGCGACCTACTCGGTTTCCCTCATGACCGTCCGGAAGGCCATGGAAGTCCTCAAGTCCGAGGGTTTGATTGAGTCGAAGACCCGCGGCGGGACGATCGTCCGGGATCGTCGTGTTCTACGCCGGATTTCCTCGGAGCGGTACCTTGCCGATATCGGTCCGCAGGACGTTCCGAAGTCGTCGTATACCTCGGACCAGGGCATCACGTGGTCCGAGTACCGGCTTGACGTTTCCTATGACTGGACGGAAGCCGATGACGAGCTGGCTGAACTGTTCGGAGTCGATCCGGGTACGAGGCTGCTCGACAGGAGATTCGTCTTCTACTCGCGCGGGGTGCCGACGCAGATGTCTCGGCCGTACCTGCTCGCGTCGGATGTTGGGGGCACGCCGGTAGCCGATCCGGGTAACGAGCCGTGGCCTGGTGGTACGTTCGCTCAGCTTCGGTCCGTGGGAATCCTCATCGACGACATCATTGAATCCGTGGCTACGAGGATGCCGACGCCGGAAGAGGCGAGCACGTTGCAGATCCCTTCTGGCGTTCCCGTTTTCGCGATCACGCGTCGCCTCCTGGCTCAGGGCCGTGTGGTTGAGGTCGCTCACCCGATAGTGATCCCCGGCGACAGCGCGATCCTTGACTACCGGATTCAGATTTAGACCAGACCCGCGTGCACCTCGTGATCGCCGCCTACGAGTCCGGCCTCGTCTGACCCGCGTACGGCGCCGACCGGCCGCCCCGCCTCGCGCACACCCGCGGCGGCTGCCACCGCTCAGATCCAGCCGCGCCTGACCGCCTCCATCGCCACCTGGAACCGGGTCTGCGCCCCCACCCGCCGCATCAGCTTCGTGATGTGCCGCTGCACCGTGCGCTCGCTCCACCCCAGCGCCCGGCTGGCCGCCTTGTCCGTCGCCCCCGACGCCAGCAACGTCAGCAGCCGCTCCTCGTCCTGCGACAACTCCCCGCCCGGCGCCGTCAGCCGCACCGGCACGCTACGCTCCCACAACGCCTCGAACAACGCGACCAGCGCGTCCAGCAGCGGCGACGGATGGATCAGGTACGACGCCGTGACCACGCTGTCCCCCGCTCGCAGCAGCGGGATGATGGCCAGCCGATCGTCGGAGATGGCCAGCTTCATGGGCAGGCTCGCGGCGATCCTGGCCTGCTCGCCGTGCTGCATCCCGGCTGTGACGTCGTCCAGCCAGCCGGGCAGCTCCAGCACGCTGTTGTCGTAGACGACGCGATACTTCACGCCGCGCCGCAGCAGGTAGAGCCTGGGCGTCGCCAAGATCGGCGCGGACAAGGTGGCGAGCGAGCGCGGCATCACCGGCAAGGGCGTGCGGGTCGCCGTGCTCGACACCGGCATCGACATCACCCACCCGGACCTCGCCGGCAAGCTCGTCAGCGACGACCCCTCCGACGCCAAGCACCCGGGCGGCTGGATCGAGTTCGACGCCGCCGGCAAGCCCGTGGCGTCGGAGCCGCACGACAGCAGCAACCACGGCACGCACGTGGCCGGCACGATCGCGGGCGGCAACGCCTCAGGCACCCAGATCGGCGTCGCGCCCGGCGCCGAGCTGATGACCGGGCTCGTCATCCCCGGCGGCTCAGGCACGCTGGCCCAGGTGATCGCCGGCATGCAGTGGGCGATCGCCCCCTACGCCGCCGACGGCACCCCAGCGGGCAAGCCCGCCGACGTCGTCAGCATGTCGCTGGGCGCGGAGGGCTACGAGGACGAGATGATCGAGCCGGTACGGAACATCCACCTCGCCGGCGCGTTCCCGTCCTTCTCCATCGGCAACGACTGCCTGCCCGGCGGCTCCGGCAGCCCGGGGCAACGTCTACGAAGCCGTCGGCGTCGGCGCGACCGACGTCAACGACGACGTGCCGGAGTTCTCCTGCGGCGGCGAGATCCACCGGACCGACTGGTTCGCCGCGCCGGCCGAGTGGCCGGAGTCGTACGTCGTGCCCGACCTGTCGGCGCCCGGCGTGGACGTGGTGTCGGCCCTGGCCGGGGGCGGCTACCTGTCCGCGAACGGCACCTCGATGGCCGCCCCGCACGTGTCCGGCACGGTCGCCCTCATGCTGGAGGCCCGCCCGTCGATCAGCGAGGACGGCAGGTACGTCGTCTTCGAGAGCACCTCGGCCAACCTCGTCGAAGGCGACACGAACAGGCGCTCGGACGTGTTCCTGCACGACCGGCGCCCCGGGCCCGAGGCGCTGTTCGCGCTGAGCGACCTGGACGTCTCGCCGTCCGTCTCCCGCTCCGGGCGGGTGCGGGTGGAGGCCTGGGTGAAGAACGTGGGTGAGCAGGCGGGCTCGTACGACGCCGTGCTCCGCGTGAACGGCGAGGTCGAGCAGCAGCGGGGTGTGCCGCTGCGGTCAGGCCAGAGCACGCGGATCACGTTCGACGTGCGGCAACGCGAGGCCGGTGACTACACCGTCGGCCTCGGGACGCTCACCGGGCGGTTCACGGTCAGGCGTTAGGTTCCGCGAGCACCGGCCGCGGCCGGGGTGACCAGATCGCCCCGGCCGCGGCCATCGTGCTCGCACGGCCTGGAGTCATCGCAGGCCGGCGAAAAGGTCCTCCTCGTGATCGGGAGCGTCGACCTTGCACAGCCGGCGGGCGAACGCCTCATGGGAGAAGATCTTCTGCTGGACCACCTCCGGCATGCGCAGGAAGAAGATGTTCTCCCCCTGGCTCTCGTGCGCCCTGAGCGCCTTGAGCTTGCGCTCGGCGTAGGGCGTGACGTCGACGATGCTGGTGACCTGCTCGTCGGGGGTGCCGAAGTCGTCGCCCGGCTCAAAACCGGGGTCGATGCCGTGCTCGCGCATCATCTCGGACATCTGCTTGATGGCGGCCCGGGGAATGGCCGTGTAGTAGAACTTGTCGGGAATGCCGGTCGATTCGGTGGCGGCCACCGTGATGCGGTGGGCCTGGACGTGGTCGGGATGGCCGTAGCCGCTGCCGCCCGTCTCGTCGTAGGTCACCACGACCTGCGGCCGGTAGCGCTCCATCAGGGCGGCCAGCTTGGCGGCGGCCGTCTCGACGGGCACGTTGCCGAACGCGCCGGGGTGGCCGTTGGTCTCCCAGCCGTCCATGCCCGAGTCGCGGTAGCCGAGCAGCTCCAGGTGGTCGATGCCCAGGTGGGCGACCGACTCGCGCAGCTCCCCGAGCCGCCGCGCCGCCACCGCGGCGTCGTCGTGGCCGGGCTCGCCCGGTTTGACGCCGCCCACGTCGTCGCCCTGCTCGCCGTTGGTGCAGGTGACCAGGACCGTGCGGACGCCCTCCTCGGTGTAGCGGGCGAGGATGCCGCCGGTGCTCAGGCACTCGTCGTCGGGGTGGGCGTGCACGACCATCAGGGTGAGTTGGCGATCCATGCATCGGAATACTACTCGGCGGCGCCGACAGTTCTCCCGGCGCGCCCCTCGCGTCACCCGCCAGGCGTGGTGTCCGGCAGGGCCGCGCGTACGAGCCCGCCGGCCCGGTGCCGGGCGGTCGCGGCGGCGGCGCGATCGCCGAGTGCGTCGGCGAGCGCCGCCTGCTTGAGCCAGTTGTACGGGCTGCACGGCCGCACGTTGATCCGCTCGCTCACCAGCGCCCTGGCCACGTCCCGCCGCCCGCCGCGCAGGGCCGCCTCCAGGAGCGTCTTCTGCACGGCGTCCCGCTGCGCGTGGCTGCCGCCGAACTCGTTGATCCGGTGCCTGATCGGATACAGCAGGTCCACGACCGAGGCGTAGTCCCCCCGCCCGAACGCGACGATCGCCCGGCACACCGGCAATCCCACCCGCAGCGTCATGTCGCGGTTGGTGACGCCGGGCCGCGGCTCCAGCACGTACGACTCCCGCGACGTGATCAGCCGCTCCGCGTCCGCGATCCGCCCGGCGCCCACGTACGACATGACGGCGTGCATGTCGTTGAACGCGTAGAACGGCTCGGCGACTCGCCGCGGCCACGCGTCGGCCAGCGCCCGCCAGCGTTCGTGCTGGTCGGAGCCCTCCAGGTGGAGCCGCCAGAGCAGGGCGGCGGCGTCCACCAACTCCATGCACGCCTGCCCGTCCGCCAGCACCGAGTCGTAGATCGTCAGCGCCCGCGGCACGTCGCCGGCCTCCAGCGCGTACAGGCCGTAGTGCCACCAGTTGTGGATGTTGAAGAACGTGCCGGTCGACCAGTCGCCCACGCGTGCGTCGAGGTAACGCAGGCCGTCACCGAACCGGCCCTGCATCTCGTACGTGTGCACGACCGCGTGGATGCCCCACACGTCGTGCGGGTTCAGCTCGACCGCCCGCAGCGCGACCTCCTCGGAGCGGTCGTAGTGGCCGGCCTCCTCCAGGCCGAAGGCGTACATGCCGAGCACGTGACCGAGATGCCGGTCGTCGTCCCGCCACGCGCTCAGCGCGCCGCCGATCCGGTCGCGCAGCGAGCGGGAGTCTCCGGTGAAGAAGTCGATCTGGTGACCGGCGGCCAGCGCGAGCGCGTCGCGCGGCCAGGCCACGGTGATCTCGCCGAGCAGCGCCCCGCACCGGAGGAAGTCGCCGTCGAGCAGGGCCTGCACGGCCGCCACGTGCGCGCGCTCGCGGGGCGGCAGCGACGTCTCGTCGATCCTGCGGCGAAAGGCACCGAACCTCGCCCGCGCGGTGCGCGCGTCCTCCACCTCGGTGGTCAGCAGCCCCAGGTACGCCGACAGCACGTTGCCCATCGGGAAGTCGGGAGACTCGGCCAGCGCCGCGCCGGCCTCGGCGTCGACCTCCACGCGGAAGTGCAGCAACTCGTCGATCGCCCGGTCGTAGTGCCGCACCGCGGCGGCACTCGCCCCGGTGATCGCCAGGCCGTGCTGGTCGTGGGTCACGCCTCCAATCTAGTGCCGCATCATCTTGGGTTTGCCCCGGGAAACCGGCTACTGCGCATCGTACGGCGCGGCAGCGGGTCGGTAGTGACCTGGCGGCGAGCGCAGATGGTGCTGCTGTCGGCCCGCCCCCTGTCGCTCTCGCGTGCCCGCGTCGTCGAAGAGGCCCTGGTCCAGGCCCCTTCGGAACGTTCTACTGGAGGAGGTGGGTTTCCGTGGTGCTCTACGCCATGGTGCGCAAGCGCCGGGGCACGGTCGCCGCCACGGCGATCTCCTCTGCCCTGTTCGGCCTGTGGCACATCCTCCCGGCCATCGACATGGCCCGCGCCAACCTGGCCCTCGGCGCCCTGACGGGCGGGCGGCCCATCTGGACACCGCGCGGGTCGTGGCGGGCAGCGTCGTGTCCACAGCGGCGGC
>NZ_JADOGI010000231.1 GCF_015645445.1 Nonomuraea cypriaca
GACCGCCTCGCCGACATTCCAACACCGGCCGGAGCCACACCACGCCAGCTCAGCTCACCCACGGACGGGAGAATGCTGCCGATCGTCGAAGTCCGGCAGCACAAACAATCATAAAATCGGACATTTAGATTCCACATAATGACCGCCTTCATGGACCGACATCTCCGCGGCACCCGGGAGCCCCTCCTGGACGGCCCGTCCCCGGCCTTCCCCGAGGTGCGGCACTGGAAGCCGGGCCGCTAGATCACGCCGTTCGCGCGCAGGGTCCGGACGGCGCCGACGGTGACGGCCCCGCGCCATTCGAGCGCCCCGGCCGGCGAGATCCGCGCGAAGTCCACGTCCCACCCGCCGTCGTCCCGCTGCTCCCCGGCCAGCCGTACGAGGTCCGCCGCGATCACTTCGGGATCGAACAGCTCGCGCACCGGCCGCCCTGGGAGTGGCGCGAAGTCCAGCGGGCGCAGCGCCTCGTTCTCGGCGCCGCCCTCGACGGGCATCCTGCCGTCCGCCGGGATGTGGCCGCCGAGCCGTTTGAGCAGGCCGGCGGCCCGGGGCTGGGTGTCGTACACGGCGTCGAGGAAGTGCAGGGCGAACGACAACACGTACGCGTGCGGCCGCTCGTCGAGGGCCTCGATCGCGTCGAGGCAGTAACGGGTGGCCCGGTCCAGCCACGGGTGCGCGGCGACGGCCGGGTCGTGGGCGGCCACGCCGTGGGCCGCGGCCGCCGAGACGGAGGTGATCTGCAGGGACGAGGCCGCCGGGTCGCCGCCCGCCCACCAGGGGGCGGTGCCGGCGGCGACGGTCAGCGGGAGCGCGAACGGCAGCCCGCCGTCGGGCAGCGTGACCGAGTCCAGCCAGTCGCACAGCGCCACGGCCCGCGGCGTGGTGACGGGTGCGATCGCCTCGAACGCCCCGAAGGCGTGCAGCGCGGCGCC
This sequence comes from Nonomuraea cypriaca, assembly GCF_015645445.1. GTDB lineage: Bacteria > Actinomycetota > Actinomycetes > Streptosporangiales > Streptosporangiaceae > Nonomuraea > Nonomuraea cypriaca. The sequence continues at coordinate 933 of NZ_JADOGI010000231.1, forward strand.
GGGCTGGCTCTCCGGCGAGCGCAGGTCGGGCTCCAGGCCCCAGCCGTAGCCGCCGTCGGGGTTGCGGTAGCCCTCCAGGGCGGCCAGCACGCCGGCCGCGTCTCCATCGCCCATCAGGAGGTCGTAGCAGCGGCGGTCCAGTACGCGCGCGTGCGTCGCCATGAAGCCGGGCACTTCAGCAAGGTTCACGTTCATGATGACATCGTGCCCAGGATCCTGACCTGGGGTCTTGTAACTTCCGGACACCGGCGAGAATGGAACCGTGGACGACGACCTGGCCCGCGACCGGTTCCGCGGTGAGCGGCTGGCACGGCTCGCGACGACGAGCGGCGACGGGACACCGCACCTGGTGCCCGTCACCTTCGCCGTCATGGCCGGGCGGGTGGTGACGGCCGTCGACCACAAGCCCAAGACCACCACCAACCTCAGGCGGTTGCGCAACATCCAGGAGAACCCCCGGGTCGCGCTGCTGGCCGACCACTACGACGACGACTGGACGCGGCTGTGGTGGGTGCGCGCCGACGGACTGGCCGAGATCGTGACGGACGGCCCCGGCCGCGAACCGGCGCTCGACGCGCTGGCGGCCAAGTACCTCCAATACCGTCAGCGCCGCCCAGAAGGCCCCGTGATCGTCGTGAACGTCACCCGCTGGACCGGCTGGTCCGCCAGTCCCTGACAGGGACCGTGCCGCCGGTCCGTGGCAGCCACCACTGGGGCTAGTCCGTGATGGCGACCGGGCGTTTCAGCAGCCACAGCGCGGCCCGCTGGAGCAGCGTCCGGTGGATCTCGTTGTCGTACGACCTCGTGTCGTGGCCGAGCGCGTCGTAGAACACCCGCCCCCTGCGCACCGGCCGCGCCCAGATCAGCGGCTGGCCGTTCGACGAGGCCAGCGGCTCGACGTCGGGCAGCACGTGCAGGTCGCTGTAGACCTCGTCCACCACGTCGAAGTCCCGCAGCCCCTCCACCACCGGGTGCGTGCCGTGCACCCGCACACCCGTCCAGCCCAGCGGCGCATGGTGGGACTTGGGCCACGTCCAGCAGCCGCCCAGGACGCGCGGCCAGCCCTGCCAGTCGTCGAAGCAGATCGACGCCGTGTGCATGCACAGCAGCCCGCCGCCCCCGTCCAGGTGGTCGAGGAGCGTGGTACGGGCCTGCGCGGGCAGGGAGAAGCGCCACTCGGCACGCAGGCCGGAGAAGCGGTCGTGGGTCATCTGCCAGCGCAGCGCGTTGACCGTGATGAGCTGGACCTCCGGGGGCTCGCTCAGCGCGCCCGCGATGTCCTCGGTGATCTCGGACTCGACCCCCACCTCGGCCAGCAGGTCCGCGAGCGCGGCCGACGTGGCGGCGAAGTCGTGGAAAGGGCCTCCTGACAGGATCAGATTTCTCGCCACTTATCCAGCTCATCATGCTTAACCCGGCTTTTCCACCCATGGGGGGTGGTACATCGGGCCCCGCTCGCGCGTCCAGTCGGAGTACGAGAGAAGGGATCGAGGCGGCGCCGGGTGCCAGGCTCATCGCCCAGGGGTTGGCGTACGCGTACGCGCCCGCGCCGGGGCTGGCCGACGAGGACGCGCCCCTGTGGCGGGACGCGCCCAGGACCTACCTGCCCGTGGTGGCGGCGCTGGAGGAGCTGGAACGGCGCACCACCGCGGCCGGCGGACTGGTGCTGCGCTTCGGGCACCTGACCGGGCCTGGATCGAGCTGGCCGAGTGGCTGCCCGCGTACGCGGCACGGCTCGGCGCGCCCAGGCCCAGGCGGGTGCCGGCCCTACTCGCCAGGATGATGGTGGGCGAGTTCGGCGTGGCGTACATGACCAGGCTGAGGGGCGCGGACAACTGCCGGGCCAGGCTGCGGCTCAACTGGCGGCCCCGGCACGCCTCGTTCTTCGGCGAAAACGCTTCAGGAAAGGGGGCATGATGCGGGCCGTGGACGACTTCGATGAGTACCGGCCGATGCTGCTCGGGCTGGCCTATCGGCTGCTGGGCAGCATGTGGGACGCGGAGGACGTCGTGCAGGAGGCCTGGCTGCGCTGGGAGGGCGCCGACCGCCGCGAGGTCAGGGAGCCGCGGGCCTTCCTGGTGACCGTGGTCTCGCGGCTGGCGCTCGACCAGCTCCGCTCCGCGCGGGTGCGGCGGGAGGCGTACACCGGGCCCTGGCTGCCTGAGCCGGTGATGACGTCGCAGGCCGGGCCGCTGGACACGGCCGAACTGCGCGACACCGTCTCCTACGCGACCCTGCATCTGATGGAGCGGCTGTCGCCGCCTGAGCGGGCGGTGTTCGTGTTGCGGGAGGCGTTCGAGCTGCCGTACGACGAGATCGCGGAGATCGTCGGCACCTCCGTTGCCAACGCCAGGCAGTTGCACCACCGGGCCTCCGTGCGGCTGGCCGACGGGCGCGACAGGTTCCAGCCGTCGGCCGAGGACCACGTCAAGCTGCTGGCGAGGTTCATGGAGGCGGCGGGCGGCGGCGACCTGGCCGCGCTCACCGAGTTGTTGCACGAGGACGTCGTGTCCTGGAACGACGGCGGCGGCAAGGCGAGGTCGGCGCTGCGGCCCATCGTCGGCCGGCGCAAGGTGGCGGCGTTCGTGCACGGGCTGCTGTCGCGCTACTCGTTCACGGATGTCCGGCTCGTGGACGTCAACGGCGGCCCGGCCGTCTGGGCACGCGCGGACGAGCGTGCGCAAGTCATGCTGATCGAGCTCCAGGACGGCCTGATCCGGGGCATCTACACCGTGCTGAATCCCGACAAGCTCACCCGTGTACGGCCGTCTTGAGCAGGTCACGACCTATAGTCGCCGGTATGGATCTCGGCATCGCGGGCAAGGTAGCACTCGTCTCCGGAGGCAGCGCGGGCGTCGGACTCGCGGCGGCCAAGAGCCTCGCGCGAGAGGGCTGCGACGTGTGCGTCAGCTCCCGCAGTCCCGAACGGCTCGCGGACGCGGTGGTGGAGCTGCAGGAGTTCGGCCATGTCGTGCACGCCGTGCTGGCCGACGTGGAGGATCCGGACGCCGCCCGGCGGGTGGTCGAGGAGACGCGCGACGTGGTCGGCCCGGTCGACATCCTCGTGGCCGGCGCGGGCGGGCCGCCTGCCGGGCCGTTCGGCGAGGCCGGGCTCGACGACTGGGACGTCGCGGTCCAGCGCAACCTGCTCGGCACCGTACGCCTGATGCGGGCGGTCCTGCCCGACATGCGCTCGCGCGGCTGGGGCCGGATCGTCACGATCACCGGCAGGTCGGCCCGCGAGGCGCTGGACGACCTGGCGCTGTCCAACGCCACCCGCCCGGCCGTGGCCGGCATCGTCAGGACCCTGGCCCGCGAGGTGGGCGGCGAGGGCGTGCTGGTCAACAACGTGATGCCCGGCCCGTTCCACACCGAGCGGCTGCGCGAGCCTGCGGACTTCGAAGAAGTGATCGCCGGGCGGACCGAGGGGGTGCCGGTCGGCCGTGCCGGGCGGCCGGAGGAGATCGGGGACGTGGTGGCGTTCCTGGCGAGCGAGCGGGCGTCGTTCGTGAACGGGATCTCGATGCTGGTGGACGGCGGCGAGAGCCGCGTCATCGCCTGATCAGCGTGCGCACGACCGCGTCCGCCCAGGGCCGCGTCTCCTCGGGCAGATCGACGAAGTACGACAGATTCGCCCGGTGGTAGCAGGCCCCCATGATCATGGCGGCGGCCGCGCCGGCGTCCATCCCCGGGTCGAGGCGGCCGTCGCGCTGTTCGGTCCGCAGGATCTCGGCCAGCGCCTGGATCGGCACGTGCGGGCCCCGGTCCGTCTTGGCCAGCATGGCGCGGAACCCCGCCACGAGCGACGGATCGGCCATCACCCCCGAGGCGATGCTGAACGCCCTGGTGTAGAACTCGACCGCCGCCACCGCGAACTCGGTGAGGCGCGCCCCCAGGTCGCCCTGCCCTCCGCTCACCCGCAGCCGCGTCAGCGGGGCGCCGAGCTCGGGCATCCCCTCCAGCAGCACCGCGAGGAGCAGCTCCTCCTTGCCGGCGAAGTGCTTGTAGATCAGCGCCTCGGAGCACCCGGCCAGCGCCGCGATCCGCCTGGTCGTCGCGCCCACGCTGCCGAACTCGCGAATCGCCTGCTCAGCGGCCTGGATGATGCGATCACGGGTGCCCATCCGCTCATGATACGAGCGGCCGCTCAACCATCGCCGCGAACATGACATCCTGCCCTAAGGGATATGTGACGAAGGTGGGGCATAGCAGCATGGAGAAGCCGGTCATCGTGACGGTCGACGACGACCCCGGCGTCTCGCGGGCCGTGGCCCGTGACCTGAGACGCCGTTACGGCCAGGCGTATCGGGTCGTCCGCGCCGAGACGGCGAGGGACGGCATCGACGCGGTCAGGGAGATGCGGCTGAGGGGCGACGAGGTGGCGGCGATCCTGGCCGACTACCGGATGCCGCAGATGAACGGCGTTCAGTTCCTCGAGGCCGCCATGGACATGTATCCGTTCGCGCGCAGAGTGCTGCTGACCGCCTATGCCGACACGGACGCGGCGATCCAGGCGATCAACGTGGTGGATCTCGACCATTACCTGCTCAAGCCGTGGGATCCGCCGGAGGAGAAGTTCTACCCGGTGATCGACGGGCAGCTCGACGCGTGGCTGCGTACCGACAGGACCGAGCGGTCGGAGCTGCGGGTGGTGGGCGACCGGTGGTCGGCGCGGTCGTACCAGGTGCGCGACTTCCTGGCCCGCAACCACGTGCCGTACCTGTGGACGCTGGCGGAGGACCCGGAGGGCGCGCAGCTCGTGAAGGCGGCGGGCGAGGGCTGCCACCTGCCGCTGGTGGTGACCGCGGAAGGCGTCACGCTGGAGTCGCCCGACCAGGCCACGCTGGCGGCGGCGGTGGGGTTGTCGACCACCCCGGCCACCGACTTCTACGACCTGATCGTGGTGGGCGGCGGCCCCGCGGGGCTGGGCGCGGCGGTGTACGGCGCCTCCGAAGGGCTCAACACGGTGCTCGTCGAGGCGTACTCCTCGGGCGGCCAGGCCGGGCAGAGCTCCAGGATCGAGAACTATCTGGGCTTCCCCGACGGCGTCTCCGGCCAGCAGCTCGCCGATCGGGCGCGCAGGCAGGCGCAGAAGTTCGGGGCGGAGCTGCTGACCGCCCGCAAGGTGATCCGTCTCGAGCCGAGCGGGCAGGCGCGGGTGGTGGGGTTCAAGGACGGCGGCGAGATCGCGGCGCACGCGGTGATCCTCGCGACCGGCGTCACCTACCGGCGGCTGGAGGCGCCCGGACTCGACGACTTCGTGGGCCGGGGCGTGTTCTACGGTGCGGCGGTGACCGAGGCGCCCGCCTGCGAGAACTCCGAGGTCCACATCGTGGGCGCGGCCAACTCGGCGGGACAGGCGGCCGTCTACCTGGCGGGATTCGCGAGCAAGGTCCACTTGTTGGTGCGGAGTGATGGTTTGGAGAAATCCATGTCGCACTACCTCATCGAGCAGATCGCCGCGATGCCCAACATCGACGTGCACCTCCAGACGGAGGTGGTCGCCGGTGCCGGTGACGGTCATCTGGAGCGGCTGACGCTGTCGACCAAGGGCGAGGAGCGCACGGTCGACGCGCAGTGGCTGTTCGTGTTCATCGGGGCCGAGCCGTACACCTCGTGGCTGGGCGAGACGGTCGAGCGCGACGCGAAGGGGTTCGTGGTGACGGGTCCCGATCTGGTGCAGGGCGGGCGGCGGCCGCGCAACTGGCCGCTGCGGCGCGAGCCGTACTACCTGGAGACCAACGTCCCCGGGGTGCTGGCCGCGGGTGACGTACGCGCCGACTCGATCAAGAGGGTGGCCTCCGCCGTCGGTGAGGGCGCGATGGCCGTCGCGCTCGTGCATCGTTACCTGGAGAAGCAATGACCGACATCGACACCACTATCGACATCGACAGGCTCCGCAAGCTCTTCCTGTTCGAGCGGCTGACGGACGAGCAGCTCACGAAGCTCGCGAACAGCGGCAAGGTGCGTACGTACGCGCAGGACGAGGACATCGTGCGCCAGGGCGACCCGGCCGAGTGCTTCGCCGTGCTGATCGAGGGCGAGATACAGATGATCAGCGAGACGGTGAGCGCCGGCACCGTCGCGATGCCCCGTACCTCCCAGCCCGGCGTCTACGGCGGCGCCACCTCCGCCTACCTGGGCGACCGGGCGCCGCAGACCTACCAGCACACGCTGCGCGCGACCGCGCCGTCACGGATCTTCATCCTGCCGGCCAGGAAGTTCGGCGATATCGTGGCCGAGTGGTTCCCCATGGGGGTCCACCTGCTCGACGGCCTGCTGTCCGGCGGCAGGATGCAGCGGGAGATCATCGACCGGCGGCAGCGGCTGACCGCGCTCGGCACGATCACCGCCGGGCTCACGCACGAGCTGAACAACCCGGCGGCGGCGGCCGTACGTGCGGTGAGCGAGCTGCGTTCGCTGATCAAGACCTCGCGGCTCCAGCTCGCCCAGCTTGCCCAGGCCGGCATCCCGCCGGAGAAGCTGCGCACGCTGATCGAGGCGCAGGAGGCGTGCACGAGCAACCTGGGCAGGCTGCCGCAGCGCTCGCCGCTGGAGATCTCCGACGCCGAGGACGAGCTGGGCGAGGCGCTGGAGGAGATCGGCGTCGAGGACGCCTGGGAGCTGGCTCCCGCGCTGGTCAACGCCGGGTTCTCGGGCAAGGAGCTGGAGAAGATCCGCGGCAAGGTGGGCGAGGAGCACACGCCCGCGGCGCTGCAGTGGCTGGCCGAGGCGATCGAGATCTCGCAGATGCTCGACGAGGTCACCGAGGCGACCGAGCGCATCACCACGCTGATCCGCTCGGCCAAGCAGTATTCGCAGATGGACCGGGCGCCGTTCCAGACGGTCGACGTGCACGACCTGCTCGACAGCACGTTGGCGATCTTCCGTGGCAAGATCCCGCCGGGCATCAGCGTGGTCACCGACTACGACCGTACGCTGCCCGACATCCCCTGCTACGCGGGCGAGCTCAACCAGGTGTGGACGAACCTCATCCACAACGCGCTCGACGCGATGGGCGGGGAGGGCAGGCTGACCGTCCGCACCGCGCACGACGAGGACGAGGCGATCGTCGAGATCGGGGACACCGGGCCCGGTGTGCCCGAGACGATCAGGGATCGGATCTTCGAGCCGTTCTTCACCACCAAGACCGTGGGCGAGGGCACCGGGCTCGGGCTGGACATCTCCTACCGGATCGTGGCGGGCCGCCACGGCGGCGAGATCAAGGTCCGCTCCGTGCCCGGCGAGACCTGGTTCGAGGTACGCCTGCCGCTGCGCGAGCCTACAGCGGTTCCAGAACCAGTCGCATGAGCTTGGGGATCACCTGGTCGGGGGCCACCCGGTAGCCGTCGTGCTCGAACTCGTTCGTCACCCACAGGCGGACGCCGCCGACGCGGCCCGCGGTCTCCAGGGTGAGGCCGAGGTCGACGTACATGTCGTCGTGGTAGGCCACGGCCGCCACCGGCACCTCGTTGGCGGCCAGCCGCGCGGGGTCGTACAGCGGGGGCCAGTCGGCCTTGGCGGCGAGCAGCTCCGCCGCGCCCTTGAACGGCCGTAGCGCGCGGATCTCGTCGAACATCCACGGATAGATCATCTCGCCGGTGAGCATGTCGGGGGCGTCGAACTCGGCCGGCCGCAGCCGCTGCGCCGACCAGCCGGTGGCCGCGCCCTGGGCGTAGCACGCCTCGTGCAGCACGGCGTAGAGCGGCCGGTCCACGAAGCCGGTCCTGGTCATCACCGCGTAACGGAAGTCGTCGGTCAGCTCGCCGCCGCTGAACGCCTCCTCGACCAGCCAGTGCAGGGTCTCCATCCCGTCGCCCATACCGAGCAGCTGCCCGAGGCTCCTGAACCGGTCGACGGTCAGCCTGTCGCCGTCAGGCAGCATGACCTTGGTCGCGGCGAGGTGCTCGGTGATGCGGCGTACCTGGGCGGCGTCGCCCGGGTAGCGGCGGTAGTAGCGCCGCACCTTGTCCTGGACGCGCGGGTAGGTGCGGCCGTAGACGTCGTCGGCGGTGGCCTCGAGGCCGGGCGTGCCACCGGTGACGTAGCAGGCCCTGAGCGCCTCGGGCGCCTTGGAGAGGTACGTGTACGTCACGAACCCGCCGAAGCTCTGCCCCCACGTCTCCCACTGGTCGACGCCGAGCGAGCGCCGGATGAGCTCGCAGTCGTCGACGATCGAGTCCGCCCGAAAGTGAACCAGATAGCCCGAAATTTCGGCATCTGTGCCTTGGGGCGCGCCGGCCGTGACCGGCGTGCTCCGGCCGGTGCCGCGCTGGTCGAGCAGCAGCACGCGATGCGTCTTCAGCACGTGGGCCCAGTGGGCGGGGCCGGTCAGCCGCGGCGACTTGCCACCGGGACCGCCCTGCAGGAACAACATCCACGGCAGGTCCTGTCCCGCCGTCGCCGGGTCGCGGATCTCGCGGGCGAACACCTGGATCGTCCGGCCGCCGGGATCGGCGTGGTCGAGCGGGACGGTGAACTCATGATCGACGACGGTGAGGCCCGGCATGGTGATGGTCACGCCACGCAGCCTATGCGCGCCCGCCGCTCGGTTTTCACGCTAGTTGGCGCCCGACTTGTCAGGATGCGCCATGACCACATGTAATGGTTGGCCGTAATACCCCCGAAAGGAGGCGCCGGTGAGCACGTCCGAGGCTGTGACGGGTTCACGTACGCTGAACGCGCTGCTCCGGGTGCTGACCGGCATCGAACGTCTCGGCAACAAGCTCCCCCATCCGTTCTGGTTGTTCGTCGCCCTGAGCGCGCTACTGGCCCTGGTGAGCTGGGGTCTCGCGGCGGCGGGGGTGTCGGCGGTGAACCCGGCGACGAACAAGGCCGTCGAGGCCAGGAACCTGCTGTCGGCCGACGGTGTGCGGATGATGGCCGGCGACGCGATCGAGAACTACACGTCGTTCCCGCCGCTTGGCACGATCCTCGTCGTGATGCTCGGCGTCGCGGTCGCCGAGCGCTCGGGGCTGCTGGCCGCCGTGCTGCGCTCCGGGGTGTCGAAGGTGTCGCCGAAGTGGGTGACGTTCGCGCTGGCGCTGACCGGCATGGTGGCGCACGTGGCCTCCGACGCCGCGTACGTCGTGCTCATCCCGCTCGGCGCGCTGGCCTTCCGCGCGGTGGGGCGCAGCCCGGTCCTGGGCATCGTGGTGGCGTTCGTCTCGATCTCGGCGGGCTACGACGCCAGCCCGCTGGTCACGCCGGTTGACGCCGTGCTGTCCGGGCTGACCACGGCAGCCGCGCACACCATCGACCCCGCCTACCTGGTCACACCGCTGGCCAACTACTTCTTCTCGCTGGCCTCCTCCCTGGTGCTGGCCGCCGCGATCACGCTGGTGACCGAGCGGGTGCTGGCGCGCAGGGTCGAGTCGATCCCCGTCGACGCCGATGCCGCCGACCACTCCGGTGACCACGACCTCGGCGCGCTGGTGCTCGACGACCGGGAGCGGCGCGGGTTGCGGGCCGCGCTGATCACGCTCGTGGTGTTCGCGGCCGCGGTGGTGGCGGCCGTACTGCCCTCGGGGTCGCCGCTGCGCGGCGAGGGCGGCAGCATCGTGCAGTCGCCGCTGCTCACCTCCATCGCGGTGTTCCTCGGGCTGGCGTTCCTCGCGGTCGGCTGGGCGTACGGCAGGGCCGCCGGCACGGTCACCTCCAGCAGAGACATTCCGGGCTTCATGGCGCACGGGTTCCGCGAGATGGCGCCGATCCTGGTGCTGTTCTTCGCGATCTCGCAGTTCCTGGCCTACTTCAAGTGGACGGGCATCGGCGAGATCATCGCCATCAACGGAGCCGGCCTGCTGAAGTCGGCCGGGGTGAGCGGGCCCGTGGTGTTCCTCGGCATCCTGCTCGTGGTGACCGTGATCAACCTGGTGGTGACCAGCGGATCGGCACAGTGGGCGCTGGTCGGGCCGGTGTTCGTGCCGATGCTGATGCTGCTGAACATCCCGCCCGAGTACACCCAGGCCCTCTACCGCATCGCGGACTCCTGCACCAACGCGATCACGCCGATGAGCCCGTACTTCGTGATGGCGCTCGGCTTCCTCCAGCGTTACCGGCGCGCGGCCGGGATCGGCACGCTGGCCTCCATGACCATCCCCCTGTCGCTCACCCTGCTCGTCGTCTGGACGCTGCTGTTCTTCGTGTTCTGGTGGCTCGGCATCCCGCTCGGGCCCGGAGCCCCCGTTCCCTAGTTCCCTTGGAAGGATTTCCGTGTTGATCATCGATTGGACCCGGCAGGCCCTCCCGGCCATGCTCGCCGACCTCAAGGCCGTGGTCGAGCTGGAGACCCACAGCTACGACAAGGCCATGCTGGTGAAGGGGCTGCGCGAGATCCGCGCCCGGGCCGTCGATCTGCTCGGGACGCCGGACGACGAGGTCCTGCACGAAGGCGGTCAGCACGGGGACATCCTCGAGCTGACCTACCGCGGCACCGCGCCGGGGACCGTGCTCATGCTCTGTCACTACGACACGGTCTGGCCCACGGGGACGCTGGACTCGTGGCCGTTCACGCTGGTGGAGGGCAAGGCCACCGGTCCGGGCGTGTTCGACATGAAGACAGGACTGGTGCAGTCGATCTGGGCGCTGCGCGGGCTCCGGGAGCTGGGACTGCCGCATCCGAGCGTGCGGTTCCTGTTCAACGGGGACGAGGAGGTCGGCAGCCCGGCCTCGCGCGGGCACATCGAGGCGGCGGGCGCGGACGCGCTGGCGACGCTGGTCTTCGAGGCGTCCTTCGACGGCGCGCTCAAGACCGCGCGCAAGGGGGTGGGGCTGTTCAACGTGCGGGTGACCGGGGTCGAGGCGCACGCGGGGCTCGACCCGTACGCGGGGGCGAGCGCCGTACACGCCCTGGCCGAGGTCGTCACCACGCTGGCCGGCGCGGGCTCGCGCGAGCGCGGCACCACCGTGAACGTCGGCCTGATCAGCGGCGGCACAGGGCGCAACGTCGCGGCCGGGCACGCGTCCTGCGGCGTCGACGTACGGGTGACCGATCCGGGCGAGATGGGGCGGATCGACGACGTGTTCGCCGGCCTGAGGGCCTCCGATCCGCGCGTGTCGATCTCCGCGACCGGCGAGTGGAACCGGCCGCCCATGACCCAGAACCCCGCCTCGCAGCGGCTCTTCAAGGAGGCGCAGGAGGTGGCGGCCGGGTTCGGCTGGCTGCTGGACGAGGCGGCGGTCGGGGGTGCCAGCGACGGGAACTTCGTCTCGGCGCTCGGGCTGCCGGTGCTGGACGGGATGGGGGCCGTGGGGGACGGGGCGCACGCGCGGCACGAGCACGTGCTGGTCGAGCACGTTCCCGAGCGCACCGCCCTGACCATCGGGCTCCTCACCGCCCTCGCCTGAGCACATCTCCCCGGCTCCGGCCTTCGGCTGAGCGCTGTCGTCCGGTTGAGCGCGGTCGTCCGGCTGAGCGCGGCCGGTTGAGCGCGACCGGTTGAGCGCGGTCGTCCGGTTGAGCGCGGCCGTTCGGCTGAACCAGGTCGTGGGGCTGAGGGCGGCCGTGCGGGTGGGGTGGTCAGCCGAAGATGGTGTCGCGAGCGAGGTCGAGGGCCGTCAGGACGGCTCCCTGGAGCACGACGTCGCCCTCGACCGTGCTGGCGCGGACCTCGGTGGGCGCGGGGGACAGCTCCCGCAGGCACTCCGCCGCCCCGGCGACCAGCGATAGTTTCGCGCCATGACACCTCATCGCTCGATCGCCGCCGTCTTCGCCGTCCACGGCGCCGTCGCCGGCAGCCTCGCCACGCGCATCCCCTGGATCCAGGATCACCTGGACCTCGGCCCAGGCACCCTCGGGCTGGCGCTCTTATGCCAGCCGATCGGGGCGTTCATCGGCATGCCCCTGGCCAGCCGCCTGGCGTACCGGTTCGGCAGTCGCGCCGCCACCCGCGCCCTGCTCGCGGCCTGGTGCGCGGCCCTGGCCCTGCCCGCGCTCGCGCCGTCCCCGACCTGGCTGTTCGCGGCCTTCATCCTGCTCGGCGTCTCGGCGGGAATGAGCGACGTGCTCATGAACGCGCATGCCGTCGTGCTCGAACGCCATCTCGGTCGCTCGATCATGTCGGGCCTGCACGGCATGTGGTCCGTGGGCAGCCTGGCGGCGGGCGGCATCGCAATCCTGGCGGCGCAGGCCGGGATCGACGCCACGATCCATCTCGGCGCGATGGCGGTCGCGGTGCTCGTCCTGGGCGCGGCGGCCGGGCGCGGCCTGCTGCGCGACAGCGTGGTGATCGGGCACGGGCTGCGGGCCGACGGCTCGCCCGCCGACGCGCCGCCGCCCCGCCGCTTCGTCCTGCCCTCGCGCGCCATCCTGGCCATCGCCCTCGTCGGCTTCTGCGCCACTTTCGCCGAGGGCGCCACCGCGAACTGGGCCGCCGTCTACCTCACCGAGGTCGCCGCCGCCGGCCCGGGAGCGGCCGCCGCCGGTTACACGGTGTTCATGTTCTGCATGGCAGGGATGCGACTGCTCGGCGACCGCGTGATCGGCAGGATCGGTCCGGTGACGGCCGTCAGGGCGGGCGGCGTCGTGGCGGCGGCCGGCGGGGTCGTCGTGGTCGTGGCTCGCACGCCGGTGCCGGTCATCGCCGGGTTCGGCCTGATCGGGCTGGGCGTGGCGGTGATCGTGCCGCTGGTGTTCGCGGCGGCGGGCGGCGTGGGGACGAATCCGGGAGAGAGCGTGGCGGGCGTGGCGACGATCACGTACCTGTCCGGGATGATCGCTCCGGCCGTCACGGGAGGGATCGCGGGGAGCCTGTCATACCCGGTCGCGTTCGCCCTGATCACGGGGGTGATCGTGCTCCTGGTCCTGCTCGCCGGTGTCCTCCGGCCCGTCTCCGCCCGCCCGCGTACGGGGAAGCTCGAAGGCGTCACCTCCTGACCGGCAGACCGGCGTCCAGGTGAGTGAGGGCCTTGTCCAGCTCGGCGGGGCCGTCCATGTCGGGATTGCGCACCCAGTCGAACCAGAGTGCGATGATCACCCCGACGATGGCACCCGCGACGTTCCTGATCTCCGGATCGTCCGGCGACCGCCCCTCTCTGGCCGCCAGGTGCTGCTGCAGGGTGCGGACGACGCCGGTGACGTTCTCCAGGCCCGCCGCCCACAGCTCGGGCACCGTGAGCATGAGCTTCTCCCGCTCCAAGCTGTCGGCCAGCTCCTCGGCCGACTGCTGGGCGGTGACGGCCAGCATGGCGGCGCGTACGGCATGCACGGGGTTGAGGTCGGGCGGCACCGCCTGGAGCGCCTCCATGAAGGGCGGGAACTGGTCCATCAGCACCAGATCCTCTTTTGTCGGGAAATAGCGGAAGACGGTGCTGGGCGCCACCTCCGCGGCCTCCGCGATCTGCTCGACCGTCGTCGCGGCGTAGCCCTGATCGCGGAACAGCCGTAGCGCCTCCTTCTGGATCAGCGCCCTGGTCTTGGCCTTCTTCCGCTCCCGCAGGCTCATGACACCGCATTCTCCGGGCAACGGCTCCTCACGTCCACTCATCTATCGCTATGCAACTCCTATTTGAGAGTCTACTCTCATAATTATGCGACTTCCCATCGAACGCGAATGCCCCTTCGACCCGCCCGCCCGCCTGCGTGGCCTGCCGCCGATGAGCCGGCTGGAGTTCGCCGACGGCCACCTCGGCTGGCTGGCCACCACGGTCGAGGCGGGCCGCGCCGTGCTGAGTGATCCGAGGTTCAGCGCGAGGCAGGAGCTCAAGCACATCGCGCTGCGGTCCGTACGGCCCGGCGGCCCGGCCAGCCCCGCGCCGCCCGGGTTCTTCGCCGCCACCGACCCGCCCGGGCACTCCCGCTACCGGCGGCTGCTCACCGGCCAGTTCACGGTGCGCAGGATGCGTCTGCTGGAGTCACGCATCGAGCGCATCGCGGCCGGCCATCTCGACGCCATGGCCGCCGCCGGGCCGCCGGCCGACCTGGTGCGCGCGTACGCGCTGCCGATCCCGTCACTGGTCATCTGCGAGTTGCTCGGCGTGCCGTACGACGACCACGACTTCTTCCAGGACTGCAGTGCCGAGATCGTGGCCGCGCGGGGCGACGGCATGCGGGCGCTGGCCGACCTCACCGCGTACCTCGGCGAGCTGGTACGCCGCAAGCGGTCCGAGCCGGGCGACGACCTGATCAGCGGCCTGACCGGCGACCTCACGGACGAGGAGCTGGCGAACGTCGCCCTGATCCTGCTCGTCGCGGGCCACGAGACCACCGCGAACATGCTGGCCCTCGGCGTGTTCGCGCTGCTGGAGCAAGGGTCGCCGCTCGAGGAGGTGAGCTGGGAGAGCGCGGTCGAGGAGCTGCTGCGGTGGTTGTCGATCCTGCATCTCGGCGCGCCGGCCCGTGCCGCGCTGGAGGACGTGGAGGTGGCCGGCGAGCTGGTCGCGAAGGGCGAGACGGTCGTGCTGTCTCTGCCCGCCATCGACCGGGACGAGGCCGTGTTCGAGGATCCGGAGGCGCTCCGGCTCGGCCGCCAGGACGCGCGCCGGCACCTGGCGTTCGGCCACGGCGTACACCAGTGCCTGGGGCAGCAGCTCGCCAGGATCGAGCTGCGCATCGGCTACCGGGCGCTGTTCCAGCGCTTCCCCGGTTTGCGCCTGGCCGTCCCCGCCGCCGAGGTGCCCATGAAGACCGACGCCGCGGTGTACGGGGTCGCCGCCCTGCCCGTCACCTGGTCCTGATCATCTGGGCGGAATCGTCCAGAATTGTTAGGCTCCTGGGGCCAAGTAAGCGCTTCCTTTCCCCGGAGGTCTGATGCACTGCGATCCTCGGTTCGCCCGCGTACGTGAGGTGTTCGAGCGGCACTTCGCCGAGGGCGAGGAGCTGGGCGCCGCTTTCGCCGTCTACCTGGACGGCGAGCTGGTGGTGGATCTGTGGGACGGCGTCGCCGACCGGCACACCGGGCGGCCCTGGGAACGCGACACCCCGGTCTTCGCCTACTCCTGCACCAAGGCCATCGCCGCCACCGTGCTGCTGCGGCTCGCCGATCAGGGGCTGGTGGACGTGGGGGCGCCGGTGGCGCGGGTGTGGCCGGAGTTCGCGGCCGAGGGGAAGGCGGAGATCACCGTCGAGCACCTGCTCACGCACCAGTGCGGGCTGCCGGCGCTGGAGGAGCCCGTCCCGGTGGAGGAGTTCGAGGACCAGGCGGCGATCGCGGCCCGGCTCGCTCGCCAGGCGCCGATCTGGGAGCCGGGGACGGCGCACGGGTATCACGCGCTGACGTACGGGTTCCTGGTGGGGGAGGTCGTCAGGCGGGTCACGGGGAAGTCGGTCGGCGAGTTGGTGGCCGCGGAGATCGCCGGGCCGCAGGACCTGGAGTTGTGGGTGGGGGCACCCGACACCGTGATCAACCGCACGGCCCGCCTCCAGGC
>NZ_JADOGI010000232.1 GCF_015645445.1 Nonomuraea cypriaca
CGCCCGCCCTGCCCGAACTGCTGTACGACGTGGTGGCCAGGCGGTTCGAGCGCGGCAGCGAGGCGACCCTGGAGGCGATCAGGCGTACGCAGCCGCGCTACGCCCTGTTCGGCCACGTGCACAACCCCCTTCGCGCGCGCACCCGCGTAGGACGTACCGAATGTGTGAACGTCGGCCACTTCCGGGGCAAGGGCGTCCCCTTCGTCCTCGAATGGTGACGTGACCGGTAAAGTTGGCCACGTCCGGCGGTCCATCCCAAGTCGTGGATTGTGCATTACGGTGGTCGCATGGCTGATCGCACCAGTTCGAGCACTTCCATCGGCGCGGGCCGCGCCGAGATCATGGCGGTCATCGCGGACTTCCCCGCCTACCCGGAATGGGCCGGGCAGGTCAAGAGCGCCGAGGTCCTCAGCACCGGCGCGGACGGCCTGCCGCAGGCGGTGCGGTTCGTTCTCGACGCCGGGCCGATCAGCGACTCCTACACCCTCGGCTACACCTGGGACGGCGCGGGCGGCGTGCGCTGGCAGGTCGTCGAGCCCGGGAAGATGGTCTCCGACCTGCGGGGTAGTTACCAGCTGTCGGAGACGGGCAGTGGCACGGACGTGACGTACGAGCTGACGGTCGACCTCAGCGTCCCCATGATAGGACTGATCAGGCGCAAGGCCGAGAAGGTGATCGTGGACACCGCGCTCAAGGGACTCAAGAACCGCGTAGAAGGCCGCCCGAGTTGAGCCCGCGGGTCCTGCTCTTCACCGGCAAGGGCGGCGTCGGCAAGACCACGGCCGCCGCCGCGACCGCCACGCTGGCCGCCAGACGCGGGCTCAAGACGCTGATCGTCTCCACCGACACGGCCCACTCGCTGGCCGACGCGCTCGCCGTCGAGCCCGGCGAGGTCGCGCCGGGGCTGCATCTGCACCAGGTCGACACGCAGCGCACGCTGGAGCGCCACTGGGGCGAGCTGCAGGATTACGCCAAGGGCGTGCTGACCGAGCTGGGCCTCGACGAGATCACCTCCGAGGAGATCACGGTGCTGCCGGGCGCCGAGGAGGTCATCGCCCTGCTGGAGCTGCGCGAGCACGCCCGCGAGGACCGCTGGGACGTGATCGTGGTCGACTGCGCGCCGACCGCGGAGACGCTACGGCTGCTGGCCCTGCCCGAGGCGCTCGACTGGCACGTCACCAGGCTCATGCCGGTCGGCCGCAAGGTCGTACGGCTGGTCGCGCCGTTCGTGCGCGGCGTCGCCCACGTCAGCGCGCCGGGCGAGGACGTCATGAGCGCCGCCGAGCGCTTCCACCGCGGCCTGATGGAGGTGCGCGAGCTGCTCACCGGCGACCAGGCCTCCGTCCGCCTGGTGCTGACGCCGGAGTCGGTGGTGCTGGCCGAGGCCCGGCGCACCCTCACCTCGCTCAACCTGTACGGCTACCGCGTCGACGCCGTCATCGCCAACCGCGTCTTCCCCTCGGACGGCGCCGACGAGTGGCGCGCCCAGTGGGTGGCGGCCCAGTCCAGGCTGCTCTCCGAGGCCGAGCAGTCGTTCGCGCCGCTGCCCATCCACGTCGTCCCCTACCTGCCCGCCGAGCCGGTCGGCGAGAGCGCGCTGGCCGAGCTGGGCGCGTCGATCTACGGCGAGTCCGACCCGTTCGCGGCCTCCTCCGCCCCGCCGCCGCTGCGGATGACCTCCGACGAGCTGACCCTCGCCCTGCCCGGGGCCGGCCGCGGCGACGTGGACCTGGCCCGCAAGGGAGACGAGCTGATCGTCACCGCGGGGCCGTACCGGAGGATCCTGGCCTTGCCCGTGTCTCTGGCGCGCAGGAAGATCAGTACGGCCGAGCTCCGCGACGGCGTGCTCCGCGTACGTTGGGCCGCGGACGGCGGCCCGACGTGAGCGGGTCTGGATTACGGTTCAGGTGGGGGAGCTAATCCGCAACCTGATGAGTTGAGGAGGATGAGCGACCCCATACGCAGGGAGGGCCACATGACCGAGAACAACGACCGAGACCCGATCGGGACCGTCGCGGACGAGGCGCGCAAGCTGCTCGACTCGATCCAGGGGCGGGCGACCCGTCAGGTCGGCAAGACCGTCTTCAACTCGTTCACCGGCGGAGGCGGCCGCAGGGAGCGGGACGTGTGGGAAGAGGCCGTGTCCGACTCCCACGACGAGTACATCTGCCGCGCCTGCCCGGTCTGCCGGGCGATCGCGGCGCAGCGGGAGTCAGGCTCCGACGTGACCGGGCATCTGGTGGCCGCGGGCGGGGAGCTGTTCGCCGCCTTCAAGGACGCGCTCGACGTGCTGAGCAGGCCGGCCCCCCGCCGGCCGCGCGACGAGCGCGACCGCCGCGATGACGTGGAACACATAGATCTGGGATAGGGAGACAAGAGGGCATGCTCACGATCGGTGTCGACATCGGCGGGACCAAGGTCGCCGCGGGTGTGGTCGACGACAAGGGTGAGATCGTCGTGCACACGCTGCGGCCCACCGCCGCCGACCGGCCCGACCTGGTGGCCGAGACGGTGGCCGACGTCGTCCGCGAGCTGTCCGCCGGCCGGGAGATCGAGGCCGTCGGGGTGGGCGCTGCCGGGTTCGTCGACGAGACCAGGTCGATGGTGCGCTTCGCCCCCAACCTCGCCTGGCGCGAGGAGCCGCTGCAGAAGAAGATCAGCGGCCTGGTCGGCCTGCCGGTCGTGATCGAGAACGACGCCAACGCCATGGCCTGGGGCGAGACCAGGTTCGGCGCCGGGCGCGGCCAGTCCCACGTGGTCTGCCTGACGCTCGGCACGGGCATCGGCGGCGGCCTGGTCTTCGACGGCGCACTCTACCGGGGCCGCTGGGGCATGGGCGCCGAGCTGGGCCACATGCAGGTCCTCCCCGGCGGGCGGCTGTGCGGCTGCGGCAACGTCGGCTGCTGGGAGCAGTACGCCAGCGGCCAGGCCCTCGTCAAGGACGCCAGAGAGATCGCCGCCGCCGCCCCTGAGCGGGCCGGGATCCTGCTCGGGCTGGCCGGCGGCAAGATCGAGGGTGAGGAGGTCACCGAGGCCGCCCGGCTGGGCGACGACGCCTCGCTGGCCGCGTTCGGCAGCCTGGCCGACTGGCTCGGCCAGGGGATGGCCGACCTGGCGGCCATTCTCGACCCGGGCTGCTTCATCGTCGGCGGCGGCGTGTCGCGCGCCGCCGACCTGTTCATCGACCGGGCCCGCGCCGCCTTCGCCGAACGGCTCACCGGTCAGGGGCACCGGCCGCTGGCCGAGATCCGGCTGGCCGAACTGGGCGCCTCCGCGGGCGTGGTGGGCGCCGCCGACCTGGCCAGGCAGCGCTAGAGCCCCGCGCGTGACGATCCGGGTCGGCACGTACAACGTACGCGGGATGCGTGACAGCGTTCCCGCTCTGGGCAGGGTCGTCACCGCCATGCGGGCCGACGTGCTCTGCGTGCAGGAGGCGCCCAGACTGTACGCCTGGCGGACCAGGCGCAGGCGGCTGGCCGCGAGCGCCGGGCTGCGGGTGGCCACCCCTGGCCGGCTCGGCGGCGTGGCGGTGCTCATCGGCCCGCGCGTCACCACGCTGTACGCCCGGAGCCACGCGCTGCGCGTCTTCCTCGGCCTGGAGCTGCGCGGCCTGGCGATCGCCGTGGTGGAGGCCGAGGGGGTGCGGCTGGCCGTCGGCTCGCTCCACCTCGACCTCAACGACCCCGCCAGGGTGCACCACGCGGCCGAGGCGATGACGCTGATGGAACGCACCGCCGCCAGGTTCGGGGCGGCGATCGTGCTCGGCGGCGACCTCAACGAGCAGGCACATCAGCCGGCCTGGCGTTACCTGGCCGGCCGGCTGGCCGACTGCTACGCGGTGGCGCCCAAGGGCGACGGGCTGACGTTCACCGCCGCGCAGCCGTCCGTACGCATCGACGGGGTGTTCGCCGGCCGTGAGACGGATGTCGTCTCGTGCGGGGGAGTGGACGCGGGGATCGCCGATCTTGCCGGGGCCAGCGACCATCTCCCGGTCATCGCGGAGTTGCGAGTTGGGCACTAATGGGCAAGAAGGGCCGTTCAGCCCGTAGCATTTGCTCATGACCCGTCGCTTTCGGCGGCGTGCGCTCTCCTTGATCCTGGCGACGTTCGTGATCCTGTCGCAGGTCACGCCCGCCGCGCATGCCGATCCCCGTCCCGCCACGATAGAGGCGTGGCAGCAGTCGACCAGCGTGCGCCTCGACGCCGACGGCTCGCTCTCCGACGTGCTCGCGCTCTCGCAGAACGACGTGTGGGCGGTCGGCCAGCAGGAGATCTGGGACGTGTGGAAGAACCGCGGCACCATCCGCCACTGGAACGGCGCCCGCTGGGCCGAGGTGGGCGTGCGCGACGCCACGGCCGCGGGAAACCTGCGCGGGCTGGCCGCCGCCGGGTCCTCCGACGTGTGGGCGGTCGGCGACGGGCACGACGGGCTGCCGTACCTCGCGCATGGCGACGCGGGCGGGTTCGACAGGGTCAGGCCGCAGGGACTGCGGGCCGGTGACTGGCTGGGCGGCGTCGACGCCAGGCCTGGCCGGGTCGTGGCGGTCGGCAGCCGGGACAGGCAGGGGCTCATCCTCACCGGCCAGGGCAACACCTGGACGGTGGAGGAGACGAAGGAGCCGGGCGCGCTCTACGCGGTGGCGGAGGGGTTCGCCGTCGGCGACACCGGCACCGAGCCGCTCGTCGTGCACTACTCGGGCGGCTCGTGGAAGTCCATGCCGCTGCCCTCCATCCGCGGCGGCTACCTGCGCGACATCCACGTCGACAGCGCCAAGCGGGCGATCGCCGTGGGCGGCGTCTACCACGGTCCAGGCGACATCGCCCCGCTCGTGCTGACCTGGAACGGCAAGCGCTGGCGCGAGCTGGGGCTGCCCGGCTCCGGCGCCCGGCTCTACGGCGTGACCGGTGACGGCAAGGGCCGCTACTGGATGGCCGGCTACGACCCCGAGCGGGCGGCGGAGCCGTTCATGATGCGCTGCGAGAAGGGCGAGTGCGACGTCATCAGGGGCGGCGCCAAGAAGGGCAGGAGCAGCGTACGCCTGCAGGCGGTGGCCTACCTGGCGGGCAAGAGCGCGGTCTGGGCGGTGGGGCACGCGGTCGACGCGGCCGACCGCTACACCGACGTCGTGGAGTCGTTCGCGCCCAAGGTCAGCACCTCGAAGTCCTAGCCGCTGTCGCAGCCGCCTGTCCGGGTCGCCGTCTGGGTCGCCGTCGGGGCCGTTAGAGCACTGCGCCGTCGTCCCAGCCGGAGTCGTTGGGCCGGTCGTCGCCCATGCGGACCACCAGCGCCACGAACCCGCCGATGAACGCCGCCACCGCCGTGAACAGCGCCCAGCCCTCCATGTGCCAGCTCGCCATCGCGGCGACCAGGAGGTAGGCGGGCCCGCCGAACAGGGCCACCCACGCCAGCTTGGTCGCCAGGTCGAGCTTGGGCAGAGGGGGCGGCGGCGGTGGCTCGAAGTGGCCCTCGTCCTCCGCGCCGTCCCGTTCGCCGTCCGGGTCCCGCTCGGCCGTGTCCTCGAGCTCCTCGAAACCCTCGAGTCCTTCTGAGGGCTTCACCACCCGGCGGACGGGCTCGGCGGGGACGTTTTCGCTGTCCGGCCATGGCTGGTCGGCCGAGTCGCGCTCGGCCGTCTCGTTGAAGGACGCGACGATCTGCCGCCAGACCTCGTCCTCGTCACTCTGGGGCGTCACCTAGATGGGCCTCTCCACAGCGATCGCGACTTCCCCCTGGGTGCGATCAGTCCCTCTGCAAGGGTACCGAGGCATGGGTTCGGATGAAGTCGAGGCTCCCGGCAAAGATCCTGTCGGCATCGTTGTCCAGCGTCGCAACATGATAGCTATCGCTAAGCTCCTCGATCGTGGCGTGCGGGACCCTCGCGCGGATGATCGCCACACTCGCCGGCTTCACCACGTGGTCCTCCGTGCTGTGGAAGACCAGTAGCGGCTGTGTCACCTTCGCCAGGTCGGCCCGCACCAGCGACCACAGGCCGGGCAGCGACGCCGCCGCCTTCACCGGGGTGCGAGTGTAGGCCAGTTCGGTCACGCCTGCCTTCTTGACGTCGCCCGCGACGCCGGGCACCGACGGCACGAACCATTTGAGCAGGGGAGCGAGCTTCAGCAGCGGCACGTCGTTCGCGATCGACGGGTTGACCGTCATCACGCCCCTGATCGCCGTGCCGTGCACCTCGGCGAGCCGCAGCGCCAGGCAGCCGCCCAGCGACAGCCCCGCCACGAACACGTCGGGGCAGCGGCCCTGGAGGTCCGCGAACGCCTTCTCCACCTCGGCGTACCAGTCCTCCCAGCGCGTCCGGTTCATCTCCTGCCACTTCGTGCCGTGCCCAGGCTGGCGGGGCAGCGACACGCTCACCCCGTGCCCGGCCAGGAACTCCCCCCACGGCCGCAGCGACTGCGGAGTGCCGGTGAACCCGTGGCAGAGCAGCACGCCTACCGGACCCGCGTCGTGGTGGTAGGGCTCAGCGCCTGGCATGAGCGGCATAACAGCTCCTCCATGCAGTTTCATTCCGGCAAAATTCATTCCGGCAAACCTTGCGGCAAATTCATCCGGAACTGCCCGATCGTCGCATGTTCCGGGGTGTTTGTGCGAGAGCAGATGTAGGAGCATGACGTTCGAGATGGGAAGATGACTCTGGTCGCCGACAACGTGCTGGAGAAGAGGTGCCGGGGTGTTCTACTGGGTGGTCAAGGCCATCTTGGGGCCGTTCCTCCGCCTCGTCTTCAGGCCGTGGACGGAGGGCGGGGACAACGTGCCCAGGCAGGGGCCGGCGATCCTGGCCGGCAACCACCTGTCGTTCGCCGACCATTTCTTCGGCCCGTTGCAGATCCGCCGCAAGGTGATCTCGCTGGGCAAGGCCGACTACTTCACCGGGAGCGGCGTCAAGGGCTTCTTCACGCGGCTGTTCTTCAGCGGCGTCGGCACCGTGCCGATCGACCGCTCAGGCGGCAAGGCCAGCGAGGCGGCGCTGCGCACCGGGCTGCGCGTCCTGCGCGAGGGCCACATCCTGGGCATCTACCCCGAGGGCACCCGCTCGCCCGACGGGCGCCTCTACAAGGGCAAGACCGGGGTGGCCAGGCTCGCCCTGGAGTCCCGGGTGCCGGTCATCCCGTGGGCCATGGTCAACACCTACGAGATGATGCCCCCCGGCCGTCTGCTGCCCAAACTGGGGATCCGGCCCGGCGTCAGGTTCGGCAAGCCGCTCGACTTCTCCCGCTACTACGGGATGGAGGAGGACCGCCTGGTGCTGCGTGCGGTGACGGATGAGATCATGTACGCGCTGATGGAGCTGTCCGGGCAGGAGTACGTCGACAAGTACGCGACCAGCGCCAAGATCGAGATGGAACGCGCCGCCCGCGCCGCCGCCGCGGCGAAGTGACCGCGCCCCCGCTCACGCCCGCAGGGCCTGCTCCGTCTTCCGCATGGCACTGGTCATCGCCCGCAGCTCCGCGCGGCTGAGCCGGTCGATCAGATAGGCCCGCACGATCTCCAGATGGCCGGGCGCCACCCGCTCCAGGCACTGCGCGCCCGCTTCGGTCAGCACCGCCAGCACGCCGCGCTCGTCGGACGGGCAGGTGGCCCGCTCCACCAGACCGGCCTTCTCCAGCCGGTCGACCTGGTACGTCAGCGCGCTCTTCGACACCACCACGCCCCTGGCCAGCTCCGTCATGCGCAGCCGGCGATCGGGGGCGGCGGCGAGGCGTACGAGGATCTCGTACTGGGGGTGGGTCAGGCCGGCCGTGGCCTTGAGTTGCTCTTCGATGCGCCGCTCGAGCAGGTGGGCGGTGGCCAGGAAGGCGCGCCACGCCGCCATCTCCGTCGCGTCCAGCCATCGGGGGTCCGTCACGGTCTCAGTGTACTTGTTGTTCAGATTTGAACTTTCCTGAGCTAGAGTTGTTGTTCAAAACTGAACGACCTTCAGGGAGGACACATGCTGGACCAGACGCGCCCCGTCGCACTGCTGCTCGCGAGGGTCGCCATCGGGGTGATCTTCTTCGTCCACGGCTACCAGAAGTTCGTCACGATGGGCCTCGCGGGCACGGTCGAGTTCTTCGAGTCCGCCGGGATCCCGCTGGCCGGCGTGGCGGCGCCCGCGGTGGCGGTGCTGGAGGTCGCGGGCGGCCTGGCGCTGGTCCTGGGCGCGGCGCTGCCCGTCGTGAGCACGCTGCTGGCGATCGACATGATCGGCGCGATCGTGTTCGTGCACGGCGCGAGCGGCTTCAGCGCCGGGGAGGGCGGCTACGAGTTCGTCCTCGCGCTGGCCGCGGGCAGCCTGGCGGTCGGCTTCTCGGGCGGCGGCGCCCTGGCACTCGACGGCCTGCTCGCCCGCCGCCGCGCCGCCGCGGTCGTCTCCGCCTAGCCTCCAGTCTCACGCCGCGGCCGTCTCCGCCCAGCGGTCTCACGCCGCTGTCTTGCGATCTCACGCCGCAGTGGTCTCCGCCTAGTCTCCGGCCTGGGTGCGGATCTGGCGGATGTGCTCAGGAGTCGTCCGGCAGCAGCCGCCGATCAGGGACGCGCCCGCCCGCCGCCACTCCTTCGCGGCCTGGCCGAACTCCACCGGATCGGTCAGGCCCAGCCAGCGGTGGCCGGCGGCGTCCCAGGTCTCGCCCGAGTTCGGATAGACCACGACGGGCAGCCGGCCGGACAGGCACGAGATCAGCCCGCGGATGTGCCGGGGCGCCGTGCAGTTGGCGCCGACGGCCACCACCTGCGGGTCGCCGCTGAACAACGCGGCCGCCTCGCGGATCGGGGTGCCGTCGTTGAGTCGCTCGCCGTCCCTGCAGGAGAAACTCACCCACGCCTTGATCCCCGGCGTGCGGGCCAGCAGTCTGGCCAGCGCCCGCGCCTCCGGGTAGGACGGGATCGTCTCGCACGCCAGCAGGTCGGCTCCGGCCGAGGCGAGGATCTCCCACCGCGGCAGGTGCCAGGCGTACAGGCCGTCCTCGTCGAGGTCGTAGTCGCCGGTGTATTCGGCGCCGTTGGCCAGGTAGGCGCCGTACGGGCCGACCGAGGCCGCCACCAGCCCGCGACCGGCCGCGTCCCGCGCCTGCCCGGCCAGCTCCACCGACAGCCTGATCAGCCGCTCGGCACCAGAAACGTCGAGCCCGCGTCGTACGAACCCCGGGATCGTGGCCTGGTAACTGGCGGTCGTGGCCACGTCGGCGCCCGCCGCGAAGTAGTCGGCGTGTGCCTGCCTGATCAGCTCCGGCTCCTCCAGCAGCAGCCGCGCCGACCACAGCTCGTCACCGAGATCGGCGCCGAGCCGCTCGAGATGGGTGGACAGGCCGCCGTCCAGGACGAGTACGCTCACCCGTCCAGCGTAGGAGCCCGCGCGTCCTCACGTGACCAGGCCGGCGAGCGCCGCCCGGTCCAGCACGATCACCTCGCCCGTGCCGATCTCGATCACGCCCCGGCGCTCGAACCCGCGCAGGGCCCGGTTGACGCTCACCCTGGTCGCGCCGATCTCGGCGCCCAGTCCCGCCTGGCCTGCGTGCAGGGGCACCCGGCCGTTCGCGCACCGGCGTACCAGCCAGCGGGCCACCCGCGCGGGCACGTCGCGCACGACCGCGGTCCCTGGGCGGACGACACCGGAGCGCCGCACGTCTACGAGGTCGCGGACGAGGCCGAACTGCGGGAGATCATCGGGCGGGACCCGTACACGGCGGCGGGCGGCTGCGAGATCGTACTGCTGAAGGAGTGGACTCCGATCGTGTAGCCCGCCCCGGGAGGTCCCCGGGACGGGCCACACGCCTCCGCCGTCAGGCGCGCTTCCAGAAGGAGGCGGGCCACACGCGTCCGGTCAGGCGCGCTTCCAGAAGGAGCGCCGGCCGGTCGAGGGCGGAGCCTGGCCGGTCGACGGTGGAGCCTGGCCGCCGGTGAGCGCCGTGAGTACCTCGACGGCGCGGTCGTGCAGCGTCCGCGCGTCCGCGCCCGGCCGCTCGGCCGCCTCCAGCTCGCGCGCCAGCGTCTCCAGCTCCTCGTTCCCGCCGAGGTACGCCGCCAGCGCCGCCAGCCGCGAGCCCAGGTCGGCCAGATACAGCAGATCGGGCGCGGGCAGCGCCTTGAGCCGGTCGAGCTCGGCCACCAACTGCGGCTTGATCGACTCCAGCCGATGGGCCGGCCGCGGCGACCGGCCGAACCCGGGCCCGCCCGGCATGGCCCCAGGCACCGCCGGCGCGGGCATCGACGGCGCCCGCCCGGTGACGTCCCCAGGGCCGCCGGCCAGGAACTCGTCGGCGGCCGCGTTGAAGCCGGGTGCGGGCACCCGCATCCGGGGCCCGGCCGCGGGCGCGGCCATGGTCATCGCCTGGGCCGCGAATCCGCCCATCATCGACCCGGCCTGCGGCGGCTCCCAGCCACTCGGCGGTTCGACCGGCTGGATGACACGGTGCTCCGGCCCGCCCTCGGCGACCTGCCTGATGTCGATCGCCACGTACGCGGTGAAGCGGCACAGCACGCCGTGTTCCAAAGACGTGCGCACGATCTCGGACTCCAGGTCGTGCTCGCCCATGGCGTACCGGTCCTCCAGCTCGCGCAGGTGGGCGCGGGCCCACACGGCGCGGATGGCCGGGTTTTCCACCGTCATGCCGGCGACGTGCTCCTCCCACGGGCCGCCGGCCGCCATCCCGCGCACGGTCAGCGACGAGCCGTCGCGGTAGCGCCCGTACACCCTCAGCGGGACACCAGGGAAGATCGAGCCGAGGTGCGTGACCGTGCCGGGCTCGACCTCCAGGCCCTTGAGCGAGAGGTCGGTCACCAGGGGCGCGCCGATCCTGCGGTGGATCTGTTCCATGGCCGCGTCGAGCCGGTCCTCCGACTCGACCAGCTCGCACCGGCCCGCGCCGAGACCGGCCAGCCTGCCGAGGAAGCCGGCGTTCACGGCCCGGTCGATGCCCACCGTGTGCACGCGCGTGGCCGACAGCGCGCCGCCTGCCTGCTCCAGGATCTGGTCCTCGTTGCCCACCTGGCCGTCGGTGACCAGCACCACGACGCGTTCCCGCTCGTCGCGGGCGCCGAGGAGCGTGATGGCGCGGCGCAGCGGCGCCAGCAGCTCCGTGCCGCCGCGGGCGTCGACCCTGGCGAGGTGCTCGACGGCGCGGTAGCGGTTGCGGTCGGACGCCTCCACGAGCCCCTCGAACGCCTCCTCGACGACCGAGTCGAACGTCAGCACCGCGAATCTGTCCTGCGGCGTCAGCGTGTCGACGATCCGCGCCGCGGCACGCCGCGCGGCGACCATCTTCCAGCCGCCCATGCTGCCGGAGCGGTCGAGCACCAGCACCAGGTCGCGCGGCGTACGCGTGGCCTGGAACGGCGGCGGCACGACGGTGAGCGCGAACGTGCCCGCGCCGTCGAGTTGCAGCGAGGTCGACGCGTCGAACGACAGGCGCAGGATGAAGTCGCGGTCGAGGCGCTCGCCGGGGCGCAGGCGTACCGTGTGGCCCTCCTCCTCGACCACGTGCAGGCTGGAGGCGAGCTCGCGCAGCTCCAGCCCGGCGGCGTCCACGCTCGCGGTGAGCGCGAGCCGCACCGGGTTGGGGAAGCCGGGCAGCAGAACGGGCGGGCTGATCCTGGAAGCGTCCGGGACCGCGTCGGTGTCGGGCGCGGCGCCGTCACCGGCGGGCGTCCCGTCGATCGGGTTGCCCGGGATGTAGCGCGGCGCCACGACGAGCGGGAACCTGAACGTGGCCGCGCCGTCCTCGTACGGCAGCGGCTGGCTCATCGTCAGCCGGACCGAGACGTGCTCGCCGGGCAGGATGTTGCCCACCCTGATCGTGAACACGTCGGGCCGGTCCTCCTCGGCGATCGCGGCCCGTCTGCCCTCGCGCAGCGCCTGGTCGTAGTCGGCCCTGGCCTGGCCGCGTTCCTTCAGCACGCCCTCGACCACCCGGTCGTCGGCCTCCATACGGAAGCCGGTGACCGCAGCCCGGTCGGGGAGCGGGAAGACGTACGTGGCCTCCAGCGTGACGTCGAACGGGTTCATGAAGCCCTGCGTGACCTCCACTCCGGCGATCAGCCCGGAGATGTCGGCGGCCACGTCCACGCTCTCCAGCGGCAGGTTGCCGCGTTCGGTCAGCAGCGCGCCGAATCCGGCGTCCGGCACCGGCAGGCACCGGGCGGGCTCCAGCGAAGTGACGTTCATCGCTCCTCCTTGAGTGTGGAGACCCCCGGATCGATCCGTGGGGAGGAAAAGCGGCGCGGTGCCGCAGAGATCGGTTTGGTCCTCGGAGGTGGTGATGACCGAGCCGCCGTCCGTATGACATGCGGGGCCCTCGCCGCCGGGCCGGCGGAGTGGTGAAACGCCGGTGGAGGGCTGGTAAGACCCGATCCGTGAAGGCGGCGACGGCGTGGTCCGGTGAAGCAGGAAGATCCACCCGCGAGGCTGGAAGCCCCCGGCTTCGGTCGCGTTGAGAAGGTCACAGCAGCTCCCTCTCTTCGAGCACCGCGAGCAGCGGGCCCGCCGCCGCTCGCAAGGCCTCGACGTCGTCGCGGGACAGCACACGTCCCGCGTCCAGCACCAATCTCACTCCGTCGTCCAGCACCACACCCGCGATCATCCCAGGCAGGGCACCCCGGTCCGTCGCACGTGCTTCGGTTGGGTGGCCCGATGATTTTTTCTGACCTGGTGTCTCGATCGGTCCGCCGGGCGTGACCGCGTCGCCTGGTGACTCAGGATTGCGTGCGCGCCCCCTGCCCGGGTGCTCGGCCCAGAAGCGGCCACGGGCCGGACCTCTGCCGAGTCCTGATTCGTCGCCGGGGGCCGCACCGCCGGGCTCGGCCGTACGCACTCGCCCGTGCCGGCTTCCTGGGCGTCCCGCGGCGTTTCGCGGTGGTTCGGCGTCCGGTTCAGGATGGCCGTCCAGCGACGGCGTGACCACCTGTCGCGGATCGTCGAGCGCCGGACCGGCGAATGCCGGGTCTCCAGGCTGCGGATCACAGAGTGCCGGGTTGCCGGACCGCCGATCGCCGGGGCGCGGGTCGCCGGGCCGGGGGCCGTCGAGTGGCCGGCCCGTGAGCGGTGGGTCGGTTAGTGACGTACCGGTCGGCGAGTGACCCTCGAGGGGCGCGTCCGTCATGGGTGCGTCGTTGAACGCGCCTGCCGCGGCCTCCAGCATCGTGTCCGTCGCTCCGGCCAGTGCCACCTGGATCTGGGCGATCGAGTGGCCCGCCGCCTGCATGCGTTTGACGGCGACGAGTTGCAACAGGTGGCGGCGTCCGTACCGGGCGATTCTGCCGCGCCTCGTCAGGGGCGGGTCCACGAGCCCGATGGTCGTGTACCACCTGATCAGTCGGTCCCCGGGCACGTCGCGGACCCGGCCGTTGAGCGGCGTCGCGCCGTCGCGCAGCGTCCGCGCCGCGCGGTCGGCCAACTCGCCGATGGTCCAGGTGTCGCTCATACCTCCAGAATGACACTGTCACTATTACACTGTCAATGACAGATTGATCGGAAGAAATGTGCCTCCGTATGGCGTTCTCTCTTTGGGGGAAAACTCCGACAGACGGGGAGGAACTACGGACATGGCTGCAATCACCGGCCCGATTTCGGGCGATGCCAAGAACGTCGTCGCGGATGCCCTGCAAGGTGCCCTGGTCGACCTGATCGACCTCTCGCTGGTGGCCAAGCAGGCGCACTGGAACCTCATCGGCTCCCACTTCCGCCCGATCCACCTCCAACTCGACGAGGTGACCGAGCTGGCGAGGACCCACATGGACTCCATCGCCGAGCGTGCCGTCGCCCTCGGGATCAACCCGGACGGCCGCTCCGCCACGGTCGCCAGGTCCACCAAGCTCGGGCAGCTCGAGAGCGGCTGGCTGGAGGACGGCAAGGTCGTGGCGACGATCACCGACATCCTCGACGGCATCAGCAAGCGCATGCACGAGCGCGTCCGGACCACGGACGAGCCCGACCCGGTCACCCAGGACCTGCTCATCGCGGTGGCCCAGGACGTCGACAAACAGCACTGGATGTTCCAGGCCCAGCGCTGACAGCAGGAAGCACGGCGCCGGCGGCAGAACGAACGGCGCGGAAGGCCGAATAACGGCCGGACACAGCCCGGGAGCCCGCCGGCTCCCGGGCCATCCGTGTGGGTTCGGGCGCACGGCTGTCCGCGAGAACCCAAGCCCTACGCACAGCCTTTCGGTGTCGAGGTCAGGAACGGGATCGCCGAAGTCAGGGGCCGTGCCAACAGCAGGGGGCCTGGGGGTGCCGTAACCGGCACGTAAGAGGTGATCACCTGTTGTTGATCTAGCGTGCCGGAGTATGAACGACCGCACGCAGATCGTCGTGCTCGCCAAGCGACCGCGGCCGGGTCGTGTGAAGACCCGGCTGACGCCGCCGTACACCCCGGCCGAGGCGGCCGAGTTGGCCGCGGGCGCGCTGTACGACACCCTGGCCGCCGTAGCCGCCACGCCCGCCGCCGCCCGCGTGCTGGCCATCGACGACGTTCCCGGCTTCCACGCCGACACCCACACCGGCGACCCCGCTTTGGGACCGCTCGCCGACGCCTTGGACATGGGCCCTGCATTTGACTGGGTCGACCCCTTGGACACGGACGGCGGCGGTGCCTTCGACACGGGCGGCGCCTCGGACACGGGCGGTGCCTTCGACAGGGGCGGCGCCTCGGACACGGGCGGTGCCTTCGACAGGGGCGGCGCCTCGGACACGGGCGGTGCCTTCGACAGGGGCGGCGCCTCGGACATGGCCGGCGCCTCTGACGCGGCCGGCGGCTTGGACGGGGCTGGTGCTCTGGGCGCGGGCGGTGCCTTCGAGGTGATCGGGCAGCGCGGGGACACGCTGGATGAGCGTCTCGCGTGGGCGTTCGAGGACGTTCACGCCCGGCGCCCGATCCCCATCCTCCTCGTCGGCATGGACACCCCCCAGCTCACCCCAGCTCTCCTCGTCCAGGCCGCCGAAGCCCTGACCGGCCACGACGCGGTGTTCGGCCCCGCGGCCGACGGCGGGTTCTGGTTGCTCGGGCTGCGGCGCCCCGACCCCGCCCGGCTGCTCGGCGTACCCATGTCCAGGCCCGACA
This sequence comes from Nonomuraea cypriaca, assembly GCF_015645445.1. Lineage (GTDB taxonomy): Bacteria > Actinomycetota > Actinomycetes > Streptosporangiales > Streptosporangiaceae > Nonomuraea > Nonomuraea cypriaca. The sequence goes on from NZ_JADOGI010000232.1 coordinate 15,046, forward strand.
CGGGGGCCGCCCAGTTGCGCCGCCTGCGCGGGCTGTCCGTGGCGATGCTGCCGTGCCTCACCGACGTGGACGACGCCGCGGACGCCCGCGTGGTCGCCGAGCAGGCGCCGCACACGCGGTTCGCCGCCGTCCTGGCCCGCCTCGGCGCGGGGGCCGCCAGGTGATCGGCCAGCTCTACGCGGAGTCGCTGACCGGCGCCGAGATCGACATCGAGTACGAGGACGGCCGCCGTGAGCCGCTCGCCGCCATGCGCTGGCTGGAACCCATCGACGGCGACGAGGCCATGTTGTCCCGCTGTACGGGCCCCACGCTCGACGTCGGCTCAGGACCGGGCAGGCTCACGGTGGCTCTCGCCGCGCGTGGCGTCGCGGTGCTCGGCATAGACGTCACCCCGCACGCCGTACGGCTGACACTGGAGGCGGGCGGCCTGGCCCTGTGCCGGGACGTGTTCGGGCGCGTCCCGGGCAGCGGGCGCTGGGCGACGGCCCTGCTGGCGGACGGCAACATCGGCATCGGCGGGGACCCGGCGGCCCTGCTGCGCCGGATGCGCGAGCTCGTCAGGCCCGGCGGTGAGGTGATCGCCGAGGTCGCGGCGCCGGGCACGCCCAGCGTGGCCGAACGGGTACGGCTGCGCCACGGTGAAGTGACCGGCTCCTGGTTCCGATGGGGACGAGTCTCGGCCTCCGACGCGCCCACGCTGGCCCGGGAAAGCGGATTCACCATCACGGACTGTCACCAAAGGGCCGGTCGGTGGTTCGCATTCCTCCGCTAGACCCGTTTTCCGCACCTCACCGCCGCCGACCTGCGCCAATCACTCACAACGGTAAGGCTGCTGTAGCGGCTGACCTGCGACGATGCGGCGCGTGGCGGAAACGGGGCTAGGCGAACCAAGCGGGTTCGCCTTCCTGCGGGCGAACCAAGTGGGTTCGCCTTCCTACGTGTACGAAGAGGGCCGGCGTTCCTGCGGGCGGAGGGAATCCAGGTTCCTGCGCCGGGCGTAAGGGGAGGGCTGGCGTTCCTGGGCCGAGCACGTTTTCTGGAGGCGTGCGGAGAAGCTTCAGGTTCCTGCGCCGGGTGTTAGAGGCCCTTCCTGTCCCGAGCGTGCGGAGGGGGCTTTGGGGTTTCTGGGCCGGGCGTGTGGAAGGGGTTCGGGTTTCTGGGGCGGGAGTACGG
>NZ_JADOGI010000233.1 GCF_015645445.1 Nonomuraea cypriaca
AAGCTCTGGATGCCACCCGACCCGGCTACAGCCTGACGCTACGGAGCCACCGTACTCACGCACGCCTCCAGACGATCACACAGCGCGATCACCAGAACTCGACATGCGCTGGGGGTGAATGCTTACCGCCGCTCGTGCTACTTTGTGACCTTTTCCGGCTTGCCCGCCAGTGGCTCATTGCCGGTCAGGACGATCTCGCCGCTCTCGAAGCGCTGGCCCGTCACCTCGTAGGCCGCTGTGGCCGCGTCGGGCTTCGTGGCGTCGTAGTCGACGGTGAAGGCCCATTCGCAGGTGAAGAGCTTGCTGAACGTATTCGGCGCGACCTCCACGACGACATGGGTCACGAAGGTGTCCTTGATGGCGATGCCGGCCAGCTTCTGCCCATCGGCCCACAGCTTCGGAAGGCCCCATCGCGGCGCGTCGTTGGGTGCCACGGCCGCCGGCTCACCGGCGAGGACCTTTGTGGACACGCCCTTGTACCAGGGCCGCTCACCGGTGTCCAAGGCGTTGGTGAACGTGTTGCTGACCGTCACCCCGTCGTACCTGGCGACCCGGTCGCTCGAGGCGTACTGCAGGATGCCCAGCTTGAGTGAGCCCTTGTAGGTTTTCTGCGCCCGCAGCCCGGCGATGACCTCGAACAGGCCCATGCCGATCTCGATCCCCTCCGTTTCGTAGTAGTAGTCGCCCAGTATGCCGGACAGCTTCGCGCGCTCCTCGATGACCGGCTGCCGGACGAGGACGAGGGGCGTGGCCATGACGAGGGGCTGTCCCGCCACCGTCTCCTCGTGGTCGAGCGAGAGCCCGTTCCCCATGCACCCCATGTAGAACGTGGCGGTGTCGTACGAGTCGTCCTCGCCCAGGCTCGCGACATAGGCGTCGAACGTGCCCTTCCACGGCTGGCCCAGCCCCCGGATCGCCGCGGCCTCCGCGAGCGCCTTGCGTATCTCCCTCAGAACGGCACCGAGAGGGGTCTCGGCTGACGAGATACCGTTCAGCAGCGCCACGACGAACGTCCCATCCTGGCCCAGCCCGGAGGCGTCCACGAGATTCTGCAACTGGTTGATCGCCTGCTCCTGGGGCGCGTCCTCGTAGCGCTTCGCGTACTCGATCGCCGAAAACATGTTCTCTCCCTGCCGTCGCGGAAACCGCCCTGCGCGATCTCCGGGTATGGAGAGACGGGAACGGTGGCCGCTGATACAGAGGCTCTACCTCCGGCGGGCTTCGAGCGCATCCAGAATCAGGTCCAGGCCGTAGCCGAACTCGCTCGTGTGGTCGTAGCCCGGCCGCAGGGCGTGGTCGACGATCATCTCTGTGAGGTACGGCAACTCGTCCGCCGGCAGGTGCTCGAGGATGCCACCGGCCACTTCCTCGACATCGTGCGGCGTCGTCACCGGCAGGTTCGCCTCCTGGAGGACGTACCCGCCGATGTAGCTGTCGATGAGCGAGACGGCGTGCGCGGCCATCGGCAGCGTGAACCCCGCCTTCCGTAGGACGCCGAGGACGGCGTCGTGGTGGCGTAGCGTCGCCGGCCCCGGGGTGCGACGGGAGTCCATGAGGCCGAGAGCCCAGCTGTGCCGCGACAGGACCTCACGCGCGGAGGAAGCGCGCGCACGGATCGCGTCGCGCCAATCGTCGCACTGGGCAGGGGGTAGCTTGATCGCCGCGAACACCATGTCGACCACGCCGTCGAGGATCGCGTCCTTGTTCGGTACGTGGTGGTAGAGCGACATCGCCTCCACGCCCAGTTCCTGGGCCACCCGTCGCATCGTGATCGCCTCTACGCCGCCGCGATCCGCGACCTGGATCGCGGCTTCCAGCACGAGACCTCTGCTGAGTGGTTGTGATGGTGGTGACACGACGGCTCCGGGGTGTGGGCTGGTTGACAACCTTACAACCGTAAGCCAATCTTACACACGTAAGCCACCTTACTGGTGTAAGTCCTTTCGGGCCGGCATCAGTCTGACCTGCGGGGCGAGAGAAGGAGATCCCGATGCCGATGCCGAGATGGTGGGGGCACGTGAACAAGAGGGTGTTCAACCCTCGCGCGATCGCGGGCGGGAAGTGGCCTGTGCTGACTCACGTCGGTCGCATCTCAGGCGCGACGTACCACACGCCGCTCGATGCGTATCCCGTCGACGGCGGCTACCTGTTCGTCCTGGTGTACGGATCGCGCTCGGACTGGGCGCAGAACGTCCTGACGGCCGACGGTGCGCGGCTCCGGGTCGACGGGAGGGAGGTGGAACTCGCCGCCCCACGCCTCGTCGGAGAGGACGAGGCGTTCCAGGCCCTCCCCGACGAGGTGGCACGCCCACCCAGGCTGCTCCGCATCACCGAGTTCCTCCGTATGGACCTGGTCACAGGCTGACGATCGACGTCCGGCGCGGACCCCTGCTCGGCTCGTTCGCGGAAGAGCGCCCCTGGCTCACGCGAGCGCACCGGTCTGCCGCAACAGGCTCATCGCGTCGGCGACGGCCCAGTGTTCGACCATCTGCCCGTCCCGGTAGCGGACCAGGTCCATCACCCGGAACTCGATCTGGTTGCCCGATGGGGGAACGTCGAACTCAACCGTGTCTGTCATGGCTCCAGTCCACCAGTCGCCCGCTGACGTCACCAAGACCGATCGGAGCACCCATCTATACCCTGAAGGTATGGAATCGCGTGAGCTGGCCTACTTCGTCGCGGTCGCCGAGGAGCAGAACTTCAGCCGGGCCGCCGCCCGGCTCGGTATCGCTCAACCCCCGCTGTCCCGAGCGATCCAACGGCTGGAACGCCGGCTCGGTGTCCGGCTGCTGGAGCGCGGCACCCGCCATGTCTCACTCACTCGTGCGGGTGAGGTTCTGCTGCGCGAGGGCCGTAAGGCGCTCACCTCACTGGCACGGCCGAGCGTTTGGCTCAGTACGCCGGGCGGTCGCGGCTGACGGTGGTGACGAAGCCGGGCGGCGACGCCGGCCTGCTCGAAGCCGTGACCACGCGCTCGCCGTGTTCATCCGCACCGCGGCCGAGATCGCCGCGATGCGCCCAACCAGCCGTCCAACGACCTGAGGACGACGCGCCGGCGCCGCCGCGGCACGTCAGTCAGCGGCACGTTCGAGGAGGGCGGCGAATTCCGCCTCGGAAGTGGCGTACTCCAGAGTGCCGCGCTTCGGGTCGGTGGCCACGTAATACAGCCAGGGCCCCGGGGCCGGGTGGAGGGCCGCCTTGAGCGCGGCCTCGCCGGGGTTGGAGATGGGACCAGGAGGAAGGCCGCGGTAGCGGTAGGTGTTGTACGGCGTCCGGGACTTGAGGTCCTTCAGACGGGCGGTGGTGCCGTACGTGCCGAGTCCATAGAGGAGCGGGCTGTCCAGTTGCAGCTTCATGTCGCGGGCCAGGCGGTTGCGGATGACACGGGCAACCTTGGGCATGTCGGCCTCGCTGGGCGCCTCCGCCTGGACGAGGCTGGCGATGATGACGACGTCCAAGGGGGCGGGCTCCGCGTCCAGGCCGAGCTCCGCGGCCGATTCGCCGAAACGGGCCACCATCGCGGCGAGGATCTCGGCGGGGGTGGAGGAGGCGGTGTACTCGTACGTGCCCGGGTAGGCGAACCCCTCCAGCCTGCCCTTGGCGTAGGTGGGCAGGCCCGGTGTCCGACCGTCCTCGGCGGCCTTCGCGAAGGACTCCACGGGCTTGCCGGTCAGGCGGGCGAGCCGGTCCAGGAGGTCGGTCAGGCGCAGCCCCTCCTTCACGGTCACCTTGCTCCTCACCGGTTCCGGGCGCACGGCCGTGGGCGCGACAGGACGGCTCGTCTCCGAGAGGGTCTGGACTGCGATCGTGGCGCCCATGGCCAGGGCGACGACGGCGGCCGCGGCCGCCAGGGTGGCGCCCCGCCGGTGGGCGCGGCGGATGCGGAGCGGCCGCAGGAAACGATCCGGGTGCGGCGGCGGCTCCTCGTGCGCCATGTCGGCGAGGGTCTCGCGCAGCAGGTCTTCGACGCTCATCTGAACTCCCTCACAGCGCTCAGTTCGGGGGCGGACTTCTTCAACCGCTCCAGCGAGCGGTAGATCTGGCTGCGGACCGAGCCCACCCGCACGCCCAGCAGGCGCGCGATCTCGGTCTCCGACATGTCCTCGAAGTAGCGCAGCACGAGCATGGTCCGCTGCCGGCGGGTCAGCCTGGCCAGCGCCGCACGCATCGTCACACGCAGGTCCGCGGCGTCGGCGTGCCCGTCGTCCGGCCGGTCGGGCTGCATGGCGGTGGTCACCTCGACGATCCGGGAACGACGACGCCACCGGCTCACCTGTTCGTGATACATGGTGCGGCGGACGTAGCCCTCGATGGCCGCCGGGTCCCGCAGGCCGCGCCATCGCGTGGCCGTCTTCGCCAGGGCCGACTGCACCAGGTCCTCGGCGGCGTGCCGGTCACCGGTCAGTAGGTACGCGGTGCGGAACAGCGCGCTCGACCTGTCGATGACGAGCTGCCGGAAGTTCGCCTCAAAGCCTGGATCCACCCGTCCTCCTCACGATGTCACCCACCAAGGACGCGGCTGCGGCGCGGAACTATGCCGGTTCATGGAAACCTGGCGTCGGACGTCACCCCCCGGTCTCCACTGGAATCGGTCGGACGCGCGCTCACCTCAGCAGTGCTTCGGAGCGGTCCCACAGTTCGCGGGCCAGGTCGGCGTCGAGGGCCTGCGGATTGTTGCGCTTGGCCGGCTTGCGCTTCTCGTAGTACGTGCCGGAGATCCAGTCGACGCCGGGCCGGCCCTGGGCGAGCCAGACGAGCGGCTCGGCACCCTTGTCCGGGGTGATCAGAATGGTCCGGCCGAGGCGGGTGCCGGTGATGTACTTCAGGAAGCTGTCGGACTCGACCGCGAAGTTCGTCGCGACGTTGCCCGGGTGGAAGGCGGCCGTGGAGATGCCCTGCGTGTGGTAGCGGCGGTGCAGTTCCTTCGTGAACAGGATGTTCTCGAGTTTGGCGGTGTTGTAGGCGCGCACCGCGGTGAAGTCCCTGTCGTGGTCGAGGTCGTCGAGGACGACCTTGGCGTTCCTCATGTGTGAGCCGACACTCGACGTCTGGATCACTGTCGCTTCGCCGGAGATGAGCGTGTCCATCAGCAGTTGGGTGAGCAGGAACGGCGCCAGGTGGTTGATCTGGAAGGTCTTCTCGAAGCCGTCGACGGTCTTGGTGCGGTCGCCGAAGACGCCGCCGGCGTTGTTGGCGAGCACGTCGATACGCGGGTACGCGGCGTTCAACTCGGCGGCGAGCTTGCGGACATCGTCCAGGCGGGTGAAGTCGGCGAGGTGGTGGTCCGCGCCGATCTCACGGGCGACCGCCTGGGTCTTCTGCGGGGAGCGGCCGACGATGGCGACGCGATGGCCGTCCCGGTGGAGCCGGCGGGCCGCCGCGGCGCCGATGCCGTCGCTGGCGCCGGTGATGACGATGGTCTTGGGCTGGTTCATGTCTTCCCTCTGGAGCTGGAGCGACCCGGATGATGACAGCGTACGCCTAATCTGTCAGTAACTGTCACAGACGGCGGTGACTGCTAGAATCGGCGCATCATGAGCGAGAAACATCCCGGTCTCAGGGAGCGCACCCGCCGAGCGGTACAGAAGGAGATCGCCGAGGCGGCCAAAGTGCTGTTCGTCGAGCGCGGCTTCGAGGCCACGACCATCGACGACATCGCGGCGGCCGTCGGCATGTCCCAGCGCAGCGTCTTCCGCTACTTCGCCACGAAGGAAGAAATCGTCCTCGGCAAATTCGACCTCGTCGTGGACGAGATGCTCGCCGCCCTGCGCGCACGCCCCGCCGACGAGCCGGTCTGGACGTCGCTGCACCGCGTGTTCGACGTGCTGGTAGCCCTCGCGGAAACGCCGGGCCACGAGGAGATGGTGGAGCCGATTCATCGGATGGTCTTCGAGACCCCCGCGCTGCTCGCCGGTTACCTTCAGAAGCTGCAGCACATGCAGGACGCCGTCGTCACCGAGTTGCTCGAACGTGCCGAGGCGGTCGGCGCGCCCTACGCGGCCGACGATCCGACGCCTCGCGCCCTGACCGCTGCGGCGTTCGGATGCCTCGTGGCCGCGCAGCACTCCTGGCTGGCCTCCGGAGCGAAGGGCTCCTTCGCCGACGCCATCGACCGGGCCATGGCGACGGTCGGCCCTCGCACCTGACACACGCCCGGTGGCGATCGGGGTTATGCGTGGGCGGCGCCGAATCGGTGGGTGGCCAACCAGGTGGTTGCGAAGTCGACCAGGGGACGCTGGGCCATCAGGCGCGCGGTCGCGTCGCCGACCTGGCCGATCGTCACTGCGCCCGTGGCCTCGTAATCGGCGCCGAGTCGCTCGAAGTCGTCCGAGTCGGGTACCACGTCGTCCCAGGTGGTCCACTGACTCCGGCCGTCGGGTTGCCGGATCGCCGAGCCGGTACGGGAGCGCGGCGGCGACGCCTGCCGCCACTCGGCCAGATGCATCGACGTGTTCGAATGGTGCCCGCATCCCAGCAGCAGAACTTTCCCGTCCAGCCGGTAGACCGCGCCGAGGGGTGAGCGCTCGCCCAGTGCGTCGTCAAGCCGGTGCTCGGCCACGATGTCGTCGGCGTGCTTGCCGAGCGCGGCGAAGGAGACCTGTGGGTGAGTGCTGCGCAGGGCGCCGGGCCACGTGCGGGCCACCTCGGCGATGATGCCCATATGTTGGCTCGGCGTGCGTGACGGATCGAAGCCGGGTGCCTGCTCGCGGATCACCGGCCACCATGCCTCGGGAACGGGCGGACGCCGCCAGTCGGCGGGATCGGTGTTCGAGGGGGTGTGGGTCGGTACGACGAGAGTGCCCTCGGTGCCGAGTGCATCCAGCAGCGCCTGCACGACTGCCTGGGCGCCGCCGGCGACGAAGCCGAGGCTTTTCATCGAGGAGTGCAGCAGCATGACATCGCCGGTGGTCACACCGAGCGCACGCAGGTCGCCCGTAAGTGACCGGACAATGTGGGGCGAGGGTTGATCCATCCGGCGGAGTGTACTGGGGCCCTGGGGGCCAACAGGGCCCGAGGGTCCTTCGAAGGGCAGGTCTGGGACGCCAGGCAGTCGGGACCTTCCGGGCACTTGATCAGGCCGTTCGTTGCGGGGACTGATCCGTGGGCGCCGATGGTGCGAATACCAGGGAACAGACCCGCACAGGAGGGAAACCCGCATGGCCGCAACAGCGCGCCGCAAGGTTCGCCGTCGCATCCGCTTGGCCGTCACCGGCACGGTCGTGTTCACGGCCCTCACGGTGACCACAGTCGGAGCCTCGGCGACGACTCCCATGGGGGCTTCAGTTGCGGGGCCGACCCTGCTCGGCGCCGGCAGCACCCCCAGCCTCATGCCCAGCGTCCGCCCCGCAGCCGGTCCGCGCTCCCCGATGCCCGGGTTCCTGCTGGACCGGGGTCGCTACACCGCGTTCGACCCGCCGGAGACCGGCGTGAACCTCCTGCCCGCAGGCGTGAACAACCGCGGCCAGATCACCGGTGAGTACCTCGGACCCGGCAAAGAGTCCGGTTTCCTGCGCGACAGGCACGGTAAGATCACCAAGATCGACCTCGCCGGCGCCACGGCGACCGAGGTCGTCAAGATCAACGATCGCGGCGTGATCGCGGGCGCCTACAGCCGGACCGTCCCGTTCCTCAGCGACCCCAACGCGAAGGCGCACGGGTTCCTGCTCGATCGCGGCAAGGTCACCAGGATCGACGTCCCCGGCGCAGTGCAGACCGAGGCGTCCGGCATCAACGACCGCCGGCAGGTGGTGGGCGTCTACATCGACGCCGGCGACAATCCTCACGGCTTCCTCTGGGGCAAGGGGCGGTTCACCACCATCGATGTCCCCGGCGCCACCTACACCGAGCCCATCGACATCAACGACCGCGGCCAAATCGTCGGCATCTACGGCGAGGACCCCGGTGGGGCCTCGATCCACGGCTTCCTCTGGGACAAGGGCCGATACACCACCATCGACCTCCCCGGCGTCCCGATCACCATCCCCTACGGCATCAACGACCACGGCCAGATCGTGGGCAGCACCCTCACCGACGCCGCCACCCTGTCCGGAGCCCGCGGCTTCCTGCTTCGCAACGGCGTCGGCGGCCGCGTCACGCCGATCAGATTCCCGGGCGCGCCCAGGACCCTGGCGGTCGGCATCAACGACCGCGGCCAAATCGTCGGCGCCTACGAGAATCCCAACACAGCGCCCAGTCCGTAATCCTCAGGGCTGGAGGACCCGCACTCCGCTCTGGCCGCCGGCCCCGTAGTCACGCGCGTGCTCGGCCGTCACCTCGACTAGAGCTGATCACGGTGGAGGGCGCGCCGCCAGGCGGCGCTGCGCAGCAGGCGCAGACCGTTGAGCCCGACGATGACGGTGGAGCCCTCGTGGCCGGCCACGCCGAGCGGCAGCGGCAGGTCGCCGAACAGGTCCCAGGCCACCAGTACGGCGATGACGAGGTTGGCCACCACCAGACGGCGGGCCCGCTGGGCCAGGGCGATCACGGCGGGTACGGTGGCCAGCTCGTCCCGGGTGATGACGGCGTCGGCGGTGTCGAGGGCCAGATCGGATCCTGCGCGGCCCATCGCGATGCCGACGTGCGCCGTGGCCAGCGCGGGGGCGTCGTTGACGCCGTCCCCGACCAGCGCCACCCGGGCACCCCGTGCCTGCAGTTCGCGCACCGCGGTCACCTTGTCCTCGGGCAGCAGGGTCGTGGTCGGGCCTGCGTGCCACTCCATGACGCTAACAGGAGGCTGGGCAGCCTTGCCGCCGCGACACCGGTTGTCACTCCTCTGCGCCGACGGGCGCGCAGGACGAGTTCGTGCCGGCGTTCTGAGCCGGCCTCAGGCGGGGACGAGCAAGGTGGTGAGCCGGCCGGGCCGCGCACCCGCACCGTGCTGACGTACTCGCTGTCGGCCAACTCGGCCTCGCCGCATCACGCGGACCAGACCGAGCTGTTCTCGCGGGGCCAGTGGGTGACGGAGCGGTTCACCGAGGCCGAGATCAAAGCGTATCCGCGGCCGGCGACGACGTTGTTGCGGTAGCGAACGCGCTCACCGGCAGTCCCCGGTGAGCGCGTTGCCGAGCGTCAGGCGGACGGGCGGCGGTGAGACTAGGGCAGGCTTGCCGGTGTGATGGCGATTCATTCGCTGCCCACGCAGCCACAGGCGGAGCCATACCAGATGATCACCTGCCTCTCACCGCCGCACCTGCGTCCGTACGTGCTGGGGTGGGCCGGTTTTCACACCCGGGCGGGAGAGCCCGCCCACCCCAGCCGGATGCTGCCGCTCAACGCGGCCACCCTGATCATCGACTTCACCGGCATGGTCCCGATCCTCACCGGTCCCCGCGCCACCGCGACGTTCTCGGTCCACACGCCGTGGCGTCACGGGGTGGCGGTCGGGCTCACCCCCGCCGGGATGTCGGCGCTGACGGGGACGCCCATACGCGAGGTGACCGGCACGACCGCGCAGCTGGAAGACCTCCTCGGCACGCGTGCCGCAGAGCTGACCGGCCGGCTGATCGCGCCGGCGAGCTGGGCGGACCGCTTCAGCCTGCTGGAGGAGCGGCTGACGGCGTGGCTGCGCCCCGACGCCGGCCCCAACGACCTGATCATGCACGCCTGGCGGCGGCTGCAGGAGCCGGCCGGCCCGCCCACCATCGGGTCCCTCGCCGGTGAGCTGGGCGTCAGCCGTCGTTATGTCGAGCTCGGATTCCGCCGGGTCGTGGGCTTGTCGCCCAAGACGGTGGCCAGGATCGCCCGATTCCAGCGGACCGTGGACACGTGGAGACGGCCCTCGGCCACGCTGTACGAGGCCGTCGCCTGCGGTTACGCCGACCAGCCGCACCTCACCCGCGAGATCCGGGCGATGGCGCAGATGACACCGAAGCAGCTGTTCGCATTCGTTCAATACACCGATCGGCTCAGCGGCTAGCGTGACCTTCCGCTCCGGACGAGTGCCGGGGGAGAGGAAGGGGCAACACGTCATGGCAGGCGTTCTCGCGGCCGATCCGACCCTCGCCGACTTCGGCAAGGACCCGCTGTGGATCACCATCGTCAAGGCGGTGATGCTGTTCCTCTTTCTGGCGCTGGGAGTCGTCTTCGGGGTCTGGTTCGAGCGCAAGCTGATCTCGCGGATGCAGCACCGCCATGGACCCAACCGGGCCGGCGCTTTCGGCATCCTGCAGTCGGTCGCCGACGCGATCAAGATGGGCTTGAAGGAGGACATCTTCCCGCGCACGGTGGACCGGGTGCTCTACCTGCTGGCGCCGGTCATCCTGGTGGTGCCGGCGTTCCTGGCCTTCTCGATCGTGCCGTTCGGGCCGGTCGTGAACCTGTTCGGCGCGGCGACGCCGCTGCAGCTGGTGGACCTGCCGGTGGCGGTGCTGTTCATGCTCGCCATGGGCGCCGTGTCGGTCTACGGCGTGGTGCTGGCCGGCTGGTCGTCGCGCTCTCCGTACGCGCTGCTCGGCGGCCTGCGTTCGGCGGCGCAGGTGGTGTCGTACGAGATCGCCATGGGTCTGTCGTTCGTGGCCGTCTTCCTGTTCGCCGGGACGCTGTCGACGTCCGAGATCGTCAAGGCGCAGGAGCAGACCTGGTTCGCGGTGCTGCTGATCCCGTCGTTCGTGGTCTACGTGATCTGCATGTTCGGCGAGGCCGCGCGCATCCCGTTCGACCTGCCCGAGGGCGAGGGCGAGCTGGTCGGCGGCTTCCAGACCGAATACTCCTCGTCGCTGAAGTTCGCCCTGATCATGATGGGCGAGTACCTGCACACCTTCACCGCCTCCGGCATCGCCGTCACGCTGTTTCTGGGCGGCTGGCGGGCGCCGTTCCCGATCTCGATGTGGGAGGGCGCCAACCAGGGCTGGTGGCCGGTGTTGTGGTTCTTCATCAAGTTCACGCTGACCTTCTGCTTCGTCGTCTGGGTACGGGCCTCGCTGCCGCGCGTGCGCTACGACCAGCTGATGTCGCTGGGCTGGAAGGTGCTGATCCCGCTCAACCTGGCCTGGATCCTGCTGGTCGCCGCGGTGCACAACGTGGTGGTGAACGACGGCGACAAGACGCTGGGCATCGGGCTCGGCGTGGTCATCGTGGTCGGCGCGCTGGCCGTCTGGATGCGGTTCGACACCGTGAACCAGCGGCGCAAGGAGGCCAGGAAGGCACAGGTGGAGGCCGAGTTCGAGGAACTGTCCCGCGAGCCGGCGGCGGGCGGCTTCCCCGTGCCACCGCTCGACCTGCCGCACTACCACGGCGTTTCCCGGCCGTGAGCGCGCGACGCGGTGCCGTACCCGGCTGGTCGCCTTTCGGTATCGCCGCCCGGCCCGCGTGAAGGTAGGTACCGCGAGTCCTACCGTCGCAGGTTGCACTGGCTGAGGCCCTGGCGCCGATCGACAGTGGAAGCACCAAGGCAGAGCAGGTCAGTTTTCACCGGAAGGACGACCATGTCGACCACCACCCTCTCCGTACTCGCCCGCAATCTGATCAACGGAAAGTGGAGTGACGCCGGCTCCGTACACGAGTCCATCAACCCCTCTACCGGCGACGTCGTCGGCACCTATGTCTCAGCGGGCCGCGCCGAGGCAGAGGCCGCGATCGCCGCCGCACGCACCGCCTTCGACACCACCGACTGGTCCAGAAACGCGGCGTTGCGAGCCCGAGCACTCAACGAACTGGCCGACCGGCTCGCCGAACGCGTCCCTGACATGGGCCGGACCCTGGCCCAGGAGAACGGCAAGCTGCTCGCACAGACGACCTGGGAGGTGTCGCTCTCCGTCGACTGGCTGCGCCACAGCGCCGCCTCCGCGCTCACCCAGATCGCCGGCCGGGCCGCCGAGCCCCAGCCGGGTGTCTACTTCCACTCGACGCCCGAGGCGATGGGGGTCGCCGGCATCATCGCACCGTGGAACTCCCCGGTGATCCTGCTGGTCCGCGCCCTCGGGCCGGCGATCGGCGCCGGCTGCACGACGGTGGTGAAGATGCCCGGGCAGACCGGGCTGACCAACGCGCTCTTCGCCGAGGCCGTCGCCGCCACGGAGTCCCTCCCCGCGGGTGTCGTCAATATCCTCACCGAAGCAGGCAACGAGGTGGCACCGCTCCTGGTCGAGTCACCGGACGTCGACGTGCTCAGTTACACCGGCAGCACCCACGTCGGACGCGTCATCGCCGCCGCGGCCGCGCCGACGCTCAAGCGTGCCAACCTCGAACTGGGCGGCAAGGCCCCGCTGATCGTCTTCGACGACGCCGACCTGGACGTCGTGGTCCCGCAGCTGGTGATGAGCTGCATCGCGATGAACGGGCAGTTCTGCTGCACCGGCTCACGTGTGCTCGCTCAGCGCGGCATCGCGGATGAGCTGCGTACTCGGCTGGCTGCCGGGCTGGAGGCGGTCAAGGTCGGACCTGCGGAGGATCCTTCCAGTCAGATGGGGCCGCTGATCGACAAGGCCGGCGTCGCGAGGGTCGACCGCATCGTCGAGGAGGCCGCCTCCTACGCCAAGGTCATCGTCAGGGGCGGGGCCGTAACCGACCCCGAGATGGCAGGCGGCGCGTTCTACCGCCCTTCGCTGATTGAGGTGGAACGGCTCGACGTCCCCTTGGTGCAGCAGGAGGTGTTCGGTCCGGTCCAGACCTTCGAGGTCTTCGACGATGAGGCCGACGCGGTTCGCCGGGCGAACGCCACGGAGTTCGGCCTGGCCGCGTCGGTGTTCACCCGCAGCGACATCCGGGCCCGCAGGGTGGGACGCGACCTCCGCTTCGGTGGGATCTGGGTCAACACCTGGGGCGTGCTCTCCGAACACTTCGAGCAAGGCGGCTTCAAGCAGAGCGGGTACGGCCTCCTCGGCGGCCCCTGGGGCATCACCGAATTCCAGAACATCAAGACGTACGCGACTGCTGCCCCGCAACTGGCATAAAACTCCGGCCCAGCGCGACCAACACGCCCCAGTTCCCGGCCTCCGAGCGGGGCCGGGAACAGCTTTTGAAGCCCTCCCCAGAGGGAGTCCTGTATCGCATGATGATCTGGTGAGGTGGCGCACGATGATCGCGGTGGCGATGGCCATGGTGTTCCCCGCCGCGTGCGGCGACCCGAGCCCAGCGCAGGTGCGGGTGGACAATGCCGCGCCGCCGGAACGTACCGCCGGGTGACGGGCGCCAAGTGCGTGTTGGGATGACGGCGCCTCAGGTCACTGTGGTTGTCAGTCCGGCAGCAGGTGTGACACGAGGGTGCGTGTCCATTCGGGGGTGAGGGCCTGATCGGTGAAGACGGCCCGGTAGTAGAGGGGGGCGAGCAAGGCGTCCGCGGCGCGTTCGACGGTCGGGGTCTGATTGCCCCGGGCCTGTTCCCGTTCGAGTATGGCTTCGAGCTGTTGCTGGCGTTCCCCGCGGCATACGCCGGCGCCTTCTCCGCCTGTGCCGACGATGGCGCGTACCAGGGCGAGGGTGTCCGGGTCACTGAGGTCCTTGGCGAGGTCGGACGCATAGCGTTCCAGGTCCCCCGGAGGCTTCCGGTGTCCGGCACCACTATGTCGCCAGAAAGGGTGCCTTCCCCTACGTGGCAGCCATCCTCGTCCTCTTCCTGGCCGCTTCCAGCGCGCCGTCCCCGCTCTACGTGGTCTACCAGCAGCAATGGCAGTTCACGGCGTGGGTGCTGACCGTCGTCTTCGCCCTCTACGTGTTCGGCCTGCTGGGCTCGTTGCTCGTCGTCGGAGCGCTGTCGGACCATCTCGGCCGCCGGCCGGTGCTCGCCGCGGCGATCGGACTGGAGATGGTCGCGCTCGTCCTGTTCTACGTCGCCGGGGACGTGCTCGTACTGTCCGTCGCCCGGGTGCTGCAGGGCATCGCGACCGGGGCGGCGACGACCACCCTGAGCGCCGCTCTCGTCGATCTCGAGCCGTCGCACGCCCGCGGGCGGGCAGGCGTCGTCACCTCGGTGGCTCCCCTGACCGGGCTCGCGCTCGGTGCTCTCGGCAGTGGTGTGCTGGTGGAGTTCGGCCCCGCCCCGACCCGGCTGGTCTACGCGGTGCTGCTCGGCGCGATGGTGCTGGCGGCGGTGGTCGTCGCCCTCATGCCGGAGACGTCGCTCCGCCGGCCGGGGGCCGTCGCCTCCCTGCGCCCGCGTGTCGCGATGCCCGCGCACCTGCGCGCGGACATCGTCCCGGTGGTGCCGGCGATGATCGCCACCTGGGCCCTGGCCGGGATGTACCTCTCGCTCGGCCCGTCCGTCGCGGCCGAGTCGCTGGGGCTGCACAACCATCTCATCGGCGGCGTCGTCGTGACGCTCCTGGCGGGCACCGGAGCGCTCGCGATCTTCCTGCTCCGTTCCCGTCCAGCGTCCTCGCTGCTGGCCCCCTCGTCCGCGATGCTCGGGCTCGGCACCCTGATATCGCTTGCCGGGACGGTGGAGGATCTCGTCTGGCTTTCCGCTGTCGGCACCGTCGTTGCGGGAATCGGCTTCGGCGCGTCGGTGCTGGCGACGTTCGGCACCTTCGCCCGGATCGCCAGGCCGCACGAGCGCAGCGCGGTCTTCGCCCTGGCGAACATCATCAACTATCTGGGAAACAGCGTGCCCGCCGTACTCGGAGGAATCGCCGTCACCGCCCTGGGGCTGCGGACCGCCACCGAGATCTACGCGCTGGCGATCGTGCTGATCACTTTCTCCGCCTTCGTCCTGCGCCTGATCCAGGTACGGGCGCAGCGCCGCGCCGTCATGGCCCCGTGCAGCTGAGGCGCCGGCCGGCGGCGCAGGATCCGGCTTTCAACACCCACCAACTGATACAGCCTTTCAGAATGCGGAATAGGGAGACACCGTGACGACTGCAAGCAGGACCAGGAAGAACCTCGAGGTTCAGCGATCGGACCACACGACGATCCGGTACACGGCCAGCGGCCCGGCCGGAGGGCCGACCCTGGCGCTCATCCACGGCTGGGCGTGCAACCGCGGCGACTTCGACGCGGTGATCGACCATCTGCCCGAGGACTATCGTGTCCTCGCGATCGACCTCGCCGAGCATGGCGAGTCGCGGTCGACGCGGGACGTCTGGACCATGGAAGAGTTCGCTCGCGACGTGGCGGCAGTACTGGAAGCCGAGTCGGTGGACGCGGCGGTCGTGGCCGGGCACTCCCTCGGCGGGGCGGTCGCCGTCGAAGTCGGCCGACTGCTCCCTGACACGGTCTCGCATGTGGTCGCACTCGACGCGCTGCATTATCTGTCCCTGTTCCCGGCGCTGAGCGAAGAACAGACCGAGGCGATGCTGCACCTGTTCCGTGCGGACTTCGCCGCAGGGGTGCGGGGCCTCGTTGAGGGAGGTTCGCCGGCAGGGACCGACACGGCTCTCAAGGATGCGTACTTCGAGAAGATGGTCGCTGTGCGGCAGCCCGGGGGTCTGCGTTCCATTGAGGGCCTGGTGCGCTGGGACATGGACGCGGCGCTGCGCGAGACGAAGCAGCCGATCACCGTGTTCGCGATACGTGACCTGGTGACGCGAGAAGCGATCGACCGCTACGGGGACCGCCTCGACATCGTGCCCGTCGACCTGGGCAGCCACCACTTTCCGGTGGAGGCGCCCGAAGGCACGGCCAAGCTCCTGGCCGGCGTGGGAACCGAGCGGCGCCCTGATCACCGCGATGGCTGCGAGGTCTAACGGGTGGCCGCGAGGAGTCGGTGTGCGTACCCGCCACGCAGGTCCTCCACGATGCGTCGTTGCCAGGGGCGGCGGATCACGGCGTGGGTGAGTCGCCGTGAGGTTCGGGGCGTAGCCGCGATGGCCGAGGCGATCTGCCGGGCGCCGCGGCGCGCTTGTCCCCCGTACGAGCTACCGGCGAGTGCCCACCGTGCGGTGACGACTCCTGGGCCGTCGATTCCATAGCGTTTCGGCATGGCACGAAGCGGTTCGGCCGCTTCCCGCCACACCACCGCGTGAATCAGCTCGGCGCCCATTCTCTAACGGGAGGACATCATGCTCCGCAAGATCAAGGCATCCGCTCTGGCCGCACTGTGCTGCACCGTCGTCGGTGCGGGAATCGCCGGCGCCCAGGGCGCCTCGGCGGCGGAGTGGGACCCCTTCGCGACCACCAAGGCGGCGGACTGGGACCCCTTCGCCTCCACCATGCGGAAGGCCGATGCCGACCTGATCTCCGGAACGAAGAAGATCAAGGTTGCGGGCCGGTCGGTGAACGTGTCCTGTTCGGGCAGCCCGTCCAAGGGCGAGCCGGTCATCATGTTGATGCACGGAGGC
>NZ_JADOGI010000234.1 GCF_015645445.1 Nonomuraea cypriaca
CTCCGGCCCTCCAGCGCCGTGGGGTCCACCCGCGCCCTGCGGTCCTGCGCCCTGCGGCCCACCGGGGCCCTGGGGTCCTCCGGCGCCCTGCTGCCCGCCTCTGCCTTGTCCGGGGCGGCCGCCCTGCGGCGAGGAGCCCGCGCCCGGTGCGCCGGGACCTCGCGGGGCGTTCCCGGGCGCTTGGGAGGAGAACTGCTGCTGCCCCTGCCCGCCTGCGGTGCTCTGCTGCACAGTGGGCGCGCTCGACTCCCACATCGGCCCCTGAGCCCCCGACCCCGGCCGCTGCCCAGGCCCGCCGGCTCCCTGCGGCCCTGATCCGCCAGGCCCGCCAGGTCCCTGTGGCCCCGATCCGCCGGGCCCGCCAGGTGCCTGCGCTCCCGGCCTACCAGATCTCTGCAGTCCCGGTGTATCCGGTCCGCCGGCTCCCTGTGGCCCCGATCCGCCGGGCCCGCCAGGAGCCTGCGCTCCCGGCCCACCCGATCTCTGCGGCCCCGGTGCACCCGGTCCGCCGGCTCCCTGCGGTCCTGAGCCGCCGGATCTCTGTGGCCCAGGTCCGCCTGGCCCCTGTGGCCCGGATCCGCCTGGTCCGCCGTGTCCCTGGGGACCGAATCCCGGGCCGCCAGGACCGGCGGCGCCGTGGACGCCGGGCCCGCCGTGTCCAGCAGGCGCGGGTCCGCGGGATCCGCGAGGGCCTGGTCCGGCGGGGACCTGGCCGGCAGGGCCTTGGTCGCCGGGTCCTGCGGGGTCTTGGGGGGTGGCGAACGGGTCGGGCAAAGCGGCCTCCTGCGCCATAAGAGACTCGGCCGTGAGCACCGGCATCTCGCTCGTCGGGGTGTCGGCGACCATGCGTAGCAGGGTCTCCGCCTTGGCAGCGCCGAGTCGCTGCCGGTAGTCCTTGTTCAGCAGCCCGTTGAGCACCGGCCGCAACTGGCCCGCCTGCGTGGGCGGGTCGGCGCTCTCGGTGAGCAACGCCGCCAGCGTCTCCGCGATCGTGGACCGCTCGTACGCGGGCCGTCCCTCGACGGCGAAGTAGAGCGTGGCCCCGAGCGACCAGATGTCGGACTCGGGCCCGGTGTATTCGCCTCTGGCCCGTTCGGGGGCGGTGTAGCCGGGTGACCCGATCACCATGCCCGTCTTGGTGAGCCGGGAGTCGCCCTCCGCCTTGGCGATGCCGAAGTCGGTCAGCACCACCCGGCCGCCCTCGGTGATGAGCACGTTGCCCGGCTTGACGTCACGGTGGGTGATGCCCTGGGCGTGCGCGGCCCGCAGGGCGCCGAGCAGGTCGACGCCGATCTCGGCCACGAGACGCGGCGGCAGCGGCCCCTCCTCCTCGATCACCTGCTCGAGTGAGCGGGCCTCGATGAGCTCCATGATGATCCATGGACTGTCGTCCTGGATCAGTACGTCGTGGATGGAGGCGACGGACGGGTGGTTGATCCGCGAGGCGACACGGCCTTCGCGCACCATGCGTTCGCGCAGCTCGGCCCGCTGTTCCTCGGTGAGGCCGGGGTCCTGGCGGATTTCCTTGACCGCCACCTCGCGCCCGAGCGCGCGGTCGCGGGCGCGCCACACGGTGCCCATGGTGCCCCGGCCGAGCGGGGCGATGAGCTGGTAGCGCTCCGCGAGCAGGCGTGTCTGCTGTTCCGGCATGAGAAGAAGATATCGATTCTCGCTTGGGAAGTGCTTTACCCTCGCTTGCGAAGTTCTCTTGGCCAGAACCGCCGAGGAAGGCACAACTTTATCACCGTCGCTTTGAAACGGGCATAAGCGGACGGAGCTGGCCGCGTGTCAACACGCTTCCTGTGTACGCCCTCACCGGCTTTGCGTTCGAGTCTGGGCGCCGGCACGGTGAGCTCCGCCGCCGTGGCCTCGGCCCTGTGCAGCCCGCGATGCGCGGGCCTGCGTGTGAAAGACGGCGGCCCGATCGTCGTCGTCGGGCGTACGGTCTTGCGCGGGGTCAGCGGCTCCTCCGCCGAGCCGCCCGCGGCCACCCTGGCCAGCATCAGCGAGGCGCGTACTGAGTCGAGCCTGGTCTGCGGGTCGATCCTGAGCAGCGCGTCGAGCACGGGCGCCAGCGGCCCCGCCTTGGTCATCGGGATCGGCTCGCCGCTGCTCAGGGCCGCGAGCGCGGCGGCGGCCGTACGGCGACCGTGCAGGCCCCGGCCCTCGACGGCGGTGTAGAGGGTCGCGCCGAGCGACCACAGATCGCCGGCGGGACTGGCCTTGGAGCCGAGCACCCGCTCGGGGGCGATGTAGCCGGCGGACCCCAGAACGATGCCCGCCTGGGTGATGGAAACGTCACCTTCCAGTGCGGCCAGGCCGAAGTCGGTGAGCACCGCGCGGTCCTCGGTCACCAGCACGTTGCTGGGCTTGACGTCGCGGTGCAGGATGCCCTTCGCGTGCACCGCGCGGAGCGCCCCGAGGATCTGCCTGCCGATCTCGGCTGCCCTGCGCGGGTGGAGCGGTCCCTGATCCTGGATGAGCTGTTCAAGGGACTTGGCCCGGAGGAGCTCCATCACGATCCACGGCCGGTCGTCCTCGGTGACCACGTCGAACACGGTGATGACCGAGGGATGCGCGACCATCGCGGTCGCCCTGCCCTCGCGCTCTGTGCGTGCGCACAACTCGGCGCGCAGCTCCTCGTCGAGCACGGTGGGCAGGCGCACTTCCTTGACCGCCACGTCCCGGTCGAGCAGCTCGTCATGCGCCCGCCAAACGGTGCCCATGCCGCCACGTCCAACCGGCTCCATGAGCCGATAGCGCGCGGCGAGTAGGTAACCGGAGGGCGCACGCATGCCTGGCAGCTTACCTATTTGTGTAAACCGACCAGTAGAGGCGCGGCCGATAAAATGTTGCGATCTTAAGTCAACCCGCCTGACTCGTCGCGTCAGCATACCTGCGGTGCCACATCGGGCCCCGGAGTTTCGACGCTGGTCCAGCCTGACACCCGCGATACTGATCATCCTACGCCTGCTCCCAGGCGCCGGAGACAAGCGCCGGAGACAAGCGCCGGAGACAAGCGCCGGAGACAAGCGGCGGCGGCGTCCCCAGGCGGTCGCCGCCGCCGGGCGACGGGAGGGTGCGGCACGTGACCGAGTGGCGCTCCGCGTGGTCTCCTCTTCGCAAGGTGCGAGGGTTGGTTTGGTCTCCCCTTGCTCGCCGCTTTCCCTGCTGCCGACGCCCGCCTCCCACGCGGCTTTCTTGAGTGCGTTGCCGCAGCTCGAACGGGGTGTGTGTCGATCGGCACACCCACGTCGCGGATAAATGTGCATGATGCCAGGTAGGGGACTTTCATGCGTACGGCAGGCTGACTGACAGGAATCACGGCACCGCTGTCAGCGAGTTGTAAGAGTGCCGTAAGGGGGCGGGGGCAAGCTAAGGCCATGAGAGAAGGCGATCACTTCCGACTCCCGGACCGGCCGGGAACTGTCGGTGGCGATGGTCAGACTGGGTGTACGCCGAGGTTCCACCACTGACGACAGACCATTGAAGGACGTGAAGAAGATGCGCCAGACACAGGTTCGCCGCAGGCCCAAGAAGTCGCCGAGATCCGCGCTGGACCTTCGCACGCCGTCGGGGCGACAGTTGCCCTTTTGAAAGCCAGGAATCAGGAGCGCCATCTGAGAGGTGCGCGATGTGCAGTCACTACCCCGCTTGCCCGAGTGCCGACTCGCTCGATCGTGAGGCGTCGCACGTGATCGCCTCCCACCCTGATCAGGGCTGGAGCCTTCTCTGCAACGGCGTCGTGCTGTTCGATGACACCGGTCTGCTGCTGCCCGACGGCAGGGTCGTCGCGCCGCACCGGGCGGTGGTCGCCGCCTGACGCCCCCGGGGCAGCCCGGGGCCCCGTGACATCCCCCTGGTCACGGGACCAGGATCGCGGCGGCCGGCCGATTCGCGGGGGCCGTGACGATGCCCGGCCCACCCGATTCGCGGGAGGCTGTGACGATGCCCGGCCCACCCGATGAGGCAGGCCGCGCACCCGGTGGATCAGCGGCGGCCGATGGTGAGCACCGGCCCGGTGCGATCGGTGAAGAAGTCGTCGCCCTTGTCGTCCACGACGATGAACGCGGGGAAGTCGACCACCTCGATCTTCCAGACCGCCTCCATCCCGAGCTCGGGATATTCCAGCACCTCCACCTTCTTGATGCAGTCCTGGGCGAGCCGCGCCGCGGGACCGCCGATGGAGCCCAGGTAGAAGCCGCCGTGCTCCTGGCACGCCTCGGTCACCTGCTTCGACCTGTTGCCCTTGGCCAGCATCACCATCGAGCCGCCCGCCGCCTGGAACCGGCCGACGTAGGAGTCCATCCGCCCGGCGGTGGTGGGCCCGAACGAGCCGGAGGCGTAACCCTCGGGCGTCTTGGCCGGGCCGGCGTAGTAGACCGCGTGGTCCTTGAGGTACTGCGGCATCTCGCCGCCGTTGTCCAGCAGCTCGGCGATCTTCGCGTGCGCGATGTCGCGGGCGACCACGAGCGGCCCGGTGAGGGAGAGCCGCGTCTTGACCGGATATTTCGTCAACTCGGCGAGGATCTCCGGCATGGGGCGGTTGAGGTCGACCGCGATGACGTCGTCCGACAGGTGCTCGTCGGTCGTCTCCGGCAGGAAGCGGGCCGGGTCGGTCTCCAGCTTCTCCAGGAACACGCCCTCCGGCGTGATCTTCGCCAGCGCCTGCCGGTCGGCCGAGCAGGAGACCGCGATGGCCACCGGGCAGGAGGCGCCGTGCCTCGGCAGGCGGATGACGCGTACGTCGTGGCAGAAGTATTTCCCGCCGAACTGCGCGCCGATGCCCAGCTTCTGCGTCAGCTCGAAGACCTTGGCCTCCATCTCCAGGTCCCTGAACCCGTGCCCGGACGGCGATCCCTCGGTGGGGATCGAGTCGAGGTAGCGGGCGCTGGCGTACTTGGCGGTCTTGAGTGCGTACTCGGCGGAGGTGCCGCCGACGACGACGGCCAGGTGGTACGGCGGGCAGGCCGCGGTGCCCAGCGACCGGATCTTCTCCTCCAGGAAGGCCATCATGCGCTTCTCGTTGAGCACGGCCTTGGTCTCCTGGTAGAGGAACGACTTGTTGGCCGAACCGCCGCCCTTGGCCATGAACAGCAGTTTGTACTCGTCCGGGTGGCCGTGCGGGTCCTCGGCGTAGAGCTCGATCTGGGCGGGCAGGTTGTCGCCGGTGTTCTTCTCGTCCCACATGGTCAGCGGGGCCATCTGCGAGTAGCGCAGGTTGAGCCGGGTGTAGGCGTCGTAGACGCCGCGGGAGACGTGCTCGGCGTCGCGCCCGTCGGTCAGCACGTGGCGGCCGCGCTTGCCCATGACGATCGCGGTGCCGGTGTCCTGGCACATGGGTAGCACGCCGCCGGCCGAGATGGAGGCGTTCTTCAGCAGGTCGAGCGCGACGAACCGGTCGTTGCCGCTGGACTCGGGATCATCGACGATCTTCCTGAGCTGGGCGAGGTGCGAGGGCCGCAGGAAGTGCGAGATGTCGTGGATCGCGGTCTCGGTGAGCAGCCGCAACGCCTCGGGCTCGACCTCGAGGAACGTACGTCCAGCCGCTTCGACCTGCCGCACCCCCTCCGATGTGATCAGCCGGTACTCGGTCTCGTCGGCGCCCAGCGGAAGCAGGTCGGTGTAGTCGAACTCGCCCATGTCCATCCTTTCGGTCCCCGTAGAGATTACGCGCCCTCCTCCGCCCCTCGCGCTGCGATGGCCGTTACCCGCGCGGCCCGCGAGGTGAGCCCGATCAGGATGCCCGTGATCACCAGTCCGGCGCCGAGCAGGTCGTACGCGCTCGGCGTCGCGACCCCCAGCACCATCCCCGTGACGATCGCCCCCACCGGGATGATCCCCGCGAACAACCCGGCGCGACCCGGCCCCAGCTTGGGCAGCGAGGTGTACCACAGGAAGAACGCGATCACCGTCACCACGATCGCCAGATAGCCGAACCCCAGCGCCTCGGCCCAGGTCGGCGTCCTGACCATGCTCGTGCCCTCCTTGAGCAGCCCGACCACCACGAGCATCGGCACGGCCAGCACCGTCGAGTACGTGGACACCCTGATCGCCCCCAGCTTCGGCAGCAGCGGGATGGCCAGCATGGAGAAGCTCACCTCGCCCACGAGTGCGCCCAGCGCCCACAGCAGGCTCGTCAGGTTGCCGCTGCCGAGACCCGTGGCCAGCATCGCCCCCGCCACCACCACGCTCGCCCCGGCGAGCACGCGTGGCGCGGGACGCCCGCCGGCCAGCGCGAGCGCCAGCGGCACCGTGCCCAGGACGGTCCCGACCAGCGCGGGTCCCGACGCGTGGGCCGACTCGACCACGCACACGTTGAAGAACACCAGACCGAGCAGGCTGAGCCCGCACAGGCACAGCCACTCGCGCCGATTCAGCCGGATGAACCGCAGCCCGAGCGCCCTCGTTATGACGAACAGGATGACGGCCGCCACGAGATACCTGACGGCCTGTCCGCCGTATATGGGATAGGTGTCCACGAGGCCCGACACTCCGGCCAGCGTTCCGACGAGGAACATGGCCGA
Source organism: Nonomuraea cypriaca (assembly GCF_015645445.1). GTDB lineage: Bacteria > Actinomycetota > Actinomycetes > Streptosporangiales > Streptosporangiaceae > Nonomuraea > Nonomuraea cypriaca. The sequence goes on from NZ_JADOGI010000234.1 coordinate 6,528, forward strand.
GGCGGCGCCCACGATTCCGCTTCTCATGCGAAGGATGCTAGAGAGACAATGGTTCGTTCAAACAGTCCAATGTCCCGCTGGAAGACAGGACCAATATGGCCGACCTCCACATCCAGATAAATCGCGATAACGGGGGGATAGCCGGTCAGATTGCCTCTGAGCTGCGCGAATCCATCCGAGGCGGTCGGCTCGCTCCCGGCACGCGCCTGCCCGCCACCCGCGACCTCGCGATGGACCTCCAGGTCTCCAGGGGTGTGGTGGTGGAGGCGTACGAACAGCTCGTCGCCGAAGGCTTCCTGGTCTCGCGGGTGGGCGTCGGCACCCAGGTGACCCCGAAGAACTCTCCCGTGCCCGCGCGCCGCCCGAGGGCCGCCGCGCCTTCCCGTGCCAAGCCGGTACGCCGGCCGCCGAGCGACCGCCCTTACTACGGGCATCGCCCCACCTCCCCTGATCTCGGCCACTTCCCCAGAGAGCGCTGGCTGGCGGCCGTACGGCACGTGCTGACCAGCATGCCCTCGGACGCCCTGGACTACGCGGACCCCGGCGGGGTCTCTGAGCTGCGCGAAGAGCTGGCCGGCTACCTCAGGAGGGTCAGGGCGGCGGACGTGCGCCCGGAGAACCTGATCATCGTCGGCGGCGTGGCCCAGGGCCTCAGCCTGGTCCTGCACGTCCTGGGCCGGCACCGCCCGGTACGGCTGGCCGTGGAGGACCCGACGAGTCACCGCCAGGTCCCCCTGCTCAGGCGGGCGGGCGCGCAGCTGGTCTGGGTGCCGGTGGACGAGCAGGGGCTGGACGTACGCCGGCTGAGCGGCGATGCCGTGCTGGTCACTCCGGCCCACCAGTTCCCGACCGGGGTGGTGCTGTCGCCGTCGCGGCGGGCCGCGCTGATGGAGTGGGCGGGCGCGGGCAACCGGACCATTCTGGAGGACGACTATGACGCCGAGTTCCGCTACGACCGCGACCCCGTCGGCTGCCTCCAGGGGCTGGCGCCGGACCGCGTGGTCCTCTCCGGCAGCGTCAGCAAGGCCCTGGCGCCCGGCCTGCGCCTGGGCTGGGTGGCGGCGCCTCCGGCGATGGCCGAGGCGATCCGCCGGGCCAGGGGCGAGCTGGACCTGGGCTCGCCGGTCATCGAGCAGCACGCGCTGGCCCACTTCCTGCGTACCGGCGGCTACGACAAGCACCTGCGCCGGATGCGCAGGGAATACCGCCGCCGCCGGGACGCCCTGGTGCTCGCGCTGGCGGAGGAGCTGCCGAAGGTCCAGGTCAAGGGCATCGAGGCGGGCCTGCACGTGTACCTGGAGCTGCCCGACGGCTGGGACGAGCACGAGACGGTGCGCGTGGCGGCCGGCCTCGGCATCTCCGCCGAGCCTGTGAGCCCCATGCGTGAGTCCCAAGGCCCGCCGGCCATCGTCGTCGGCTTCGCCCGCTTGCCCGCCCACAAGGCCGCGGAGGCCGTACGAGGCTTAAAGGTCAGCATGTCAGGTCAAAAAGATTAGAAGGACATCGGAGTTGCCATGCGTGTGGGACTGCTTGGTTTGGGCCGGATAGGGGCTTTTCATGCCGCCACCCTGGCGGCGCATCCGCTGGTGGACGAGCTGATCGTGGCCGATCCCGTACGTGCGTCGCCGTACGGCAGGACGGGGGACCCGTTCGAGTCCGACGCCGTGGTGATCGCCACGCCGACCGCCACGCACGCCGAGCTGATCGTGCGGGCGTGCGAAAGGGGCATCCCGGCCTTCTGCGAGAAGCCGGTCGCGGGCACGGTGGCGGAAACCGTCAAGGTGCTGGAGGCGGCCGGGGGATGCCGGGTGCAGATCGGGTTCCAGCGCAGGTTCGACCCCGGTTACGTGGCCGCGGCCATGGCGCTGCGGGGCGGCGAACTGGGGGAGTTGCACCGCGTCCACATGGTCACGGCTGATCCGGTGCCGCCGCCGGCCGAGTACATCGCCTCCTCGGGCGGCATCTTCCGCGACTGCCACATCCACGACTTCGACATCCTGCGCTGGGTGACCGGCCGCGAGGTGGTGTCGGTGTACGCGGCGGGGGCCAACCGCGGAGCCGCGTTCTTCCGCGCGGCGGGCGACGTGGACACCAGCGCCGCGCTGCTCACGCTCGACGACGGCACGCTGGCCACCCTGCAGGGCTCCCGCTACAACGGCGGGGGTTACGACGTGCGGATGGAGCTGGCGGGCAGCAGGCGCACCCAGGTGGCCGGGCTGGGCCCCCGCGCCCCCCTCCACACGGTCGAGGACCTGCCGAGCGCGGAGGAGCCATGGCCGGACTTCGTCACCCGGTTCGCTGACGCGTACCGCGCCGAGATCGACGCATTCCTGGCGAGCGACGTGAGCCTGTGCACGATCGAGGACGCGCTGGAGGCCCTCTACGTGGCCGAGGCCGCGGACCTGTCGCTGCGCGAGGGGCGCGCCGTCGAGGTCGCGGAGGTCAGGCGGTGAAGCCCTGCCGGGACGGGGCGCCGGCGATCGGCTTCGGCTGGAAACCCGGGGCGAGCACGATGATGACGGCGGCCAGCACCAGCGGCGCGGCGAACGCCACCCGCATGTCCGCCACGTCCGCGATGCCGCCCACCAGGGCCGCGCCGACGATGAAGCCGACGTAGTTGAAGAGGTTCACCCTGGCGATGGCCACGCCGGTCCCGGCCGGGTCCAGCCGGCCCGCCGCCGAGAACGACTGCGGCGCCACCACCGCCAGGCCCACCCCCGTGAGCCCGAACGCGACGATGCCCAGCGGCTGGTTCGGGGCCAGCACGATGCCGAGGAACCCCAGTGTGGCCAGCACGCCGCCGATCCTGACGATGGCGGCGGCACCGTAACGCCTGACGGCGAGGTCGCCGCCGAGCCGGACGGCCAGCGTGGTCGCCTGGTACGCCACGTAGGCCAGCGGAACGACCCTGGGGCTCGCTTCGAGCACGTCCTTCATGAACACGGTGTTGAAGTTGGACACGGCCGCGTCGCCGACGTACAGGAAGGCCATGGCCAGGCAGAGCGGGACGATCGGCCGCCACGGGAACCGGCCTGCGGCGGTTGCGGCGGTGCTCTCGACCTGCTCCTCCTCGGTCGTGCACAGGTCGCGCCCGGCGTAGAGCGAGCCCGCCACCGCGAACACCATGGGGATCGCCATGACGAGCGGCAGCGGGAGTTCGGCGGCGAAGGACGCCCAGATCGCCGCGGCCATGCCGAACACGCTCCACACGCAGTGGAACCCGTTCAGTACCTGTGTGCCGTACCTGCGCTCGACCGCGACGCCCTGCATGTTCATGCCCGCGTCGACCGCCCCGACCGCCACCCCGAACAGCAGCAGCACCGGTACGAGCAGCGGCACGCCGGGCGCCAGGCCGGTGAGCACGACGGCGGCGGCCACCGCCGGCTGGGCCACGCGCAGCAGGAGCCTGCTGCCGAACCTGGCGGCGAACGCGCCCGCCGCCACGCTGCCGACGCCCGCGAACACGGGCACGATCAGCAGCAACACCGTCAGCGTGCCCTCGTCGAGCCCGTGCCTGGCCTGGAGGTTCGCGACCTGGATGAGCAGCGTGGCGAAGGAGAGACCCTGCACGGCGTAGACGACGTACGTGGCTGTGCGGGCCTGGCGATCACGCGTGGACGGCACGGTGGCCTCCTGATCGGGGGGAAATCAAACGTGAGGCTGGGTCAGGTTAGCCGCAGCCGTATCCCCCGCGCCAGCACGAGATCGCCCCTATTGGGCGCCTACCTCGCCCGGTTGCCGCAAGGCGCCTTCCGCGCCGACCTCTGCGCCGACCTCCGCGCCGACCTCCAAGGCTTTCTCTGAGCCGTTCTTCGCGCCGTTCTGCGGGGCGCCGAGGCGCTTGGCCGCGCCCCACACGCCCAACGCCAGCAGCGCGGCCACCTCCGTGACCGCCAGGCCGCGCTCCACCAGCCCGAGCGGCATGACCCGCCACCACGGCAACCCGTCCGCCGCCCCGATCATCATCACCGCGCCGATGCCCACGACCCACAACACGGAGCAGATCCCGAACCCGAACGCCGCCAGCGTGGCCGGGGACCGCTCGCGGCGCCGCCACGGCCGGGCGATGACCACGGCAGCCAGCGGCAGGCAGAGGAAGGCGATGAGGCTGCCCGCCCGGTGGATGCTCCCGCTCAGGCTCGGCCCGACCGACCAGTCGTGCTTCTCGAACCAGGCCGTGACGAACAGACCCACGCTCCACCCCATGAGCGCCAGCGTGCCGAAGACCCCGGCCAGCCTCTTACGCGCCAGCGACACCGCGATCGCCACAGAACCGGCCGCCAGCAGTCCCACCGCCAGACCGAAGATCCAGCCGTCCGGGCCGAGGCCGTGCTCGCTGATGGTCCGCCTGAGCGGGTTCGTCTCTTCGAGGCTCGCCAGATCCAGGGCGAGGATCACCGCGGCGCCCGCGCCCGCGGCGCCGAGACCCCATCGTGCCGGTTGATGCACGCGCACCTCCCTTTGCCGGATCAACGGAGAGAAGCGCGCGGAGATTCCGGAAGAACACGGGGTTTCAGGCCGGCGCGCCGCCGGGTCGTCGCTCCAGGTGCCGGCTGCTCAACCGCCACGCCGAGGTGAATGAGGACCTGGCCGAGGGGATCGGCGGTCTGCTGGCGCGAATCCGCTGAGCGGGGTCGATTCCGGACGAGCGAATGTGACGTCCGCCGGATATCGTCAGATGTGTGAACGAACGCGCGGGATCGTGGTTGCCGAAGCTGCAGGAAGTCGGAGAGCGGCTGGCAGGGGAATGGGTGGCTGCCCGCCGGCCCCAGACCCCGGGCGACACGCCCCAGCCGCACGAGCTCCGCGCGTCCGACGCCGACCGCGAGCGCATCGCGCAGGTGCTCCAGGACGCCCACGCCGACGGCCGGATCACCCTGGAGGAGCTGGAGGAGCGGCTCGGCGTCCTCTACGCCGCCCGCACCCTGGGTGAGCTGGTCCAGCTCACCGCCGACCTGCTGCCCGCCGACGAGCAGCCGCTCAATCTCGACGACCGGCCGGTGTCGGCCATCTTCAAGAAGGAGGAGCGCGGCGGGCGCTGGGTCGTGCCGGCCGAGCTCGGGGTGACGGCCATGTTCGGCACCACCAAGCTCGACTTCCGCGACGCGATCCTGCAGAACCGGCAGATCATCATCAACGCCACCCTCGTCTTCGGCGGACTGGAGATCCACGTCCCCGAGGGGGTCGAGGTGATCAGGGTCGCCAAGGACAAGACGGTCCGCCTGACCAAGCAGCCGACCGAGCCGGGCGGCCCCGTGGTCGAGGTCCGCACCACGAACTTCGCCGGCGAGGTCAAGGTCAAGGAACCGCCCCGCCGCAAGCGCCGCCGCTGAGGGCGCTCATCACCCCGCGGTGTCGAAATTGATCGCGCTGTACGCCCGCAGCTTCCAGAGCTGATGCTCGCTCTCGATCTTACGGATCGTCCCGGACCTGCCGCGCATCACCAGCGACTCCGTCACCGCCGAGCCCGCCCTGAACCTGACGCCCTGCATGAGCTCGCCGTGCGTGATGCCGGTCGCCGCGAAGAACACGTCGTCGGAGCTGACCAGGTCGTTGGTGGTGAGCACCTGGCCGAGGTCGTGGCCGGCGTCGACGGCCTTGCCGCGCTCGGCGTCGTCACGTGGCCACAACCTGCCCTGGATCACGCCGCCCAGGCACTTGAGCGCGCACGCGGCCACGATGCCCTCGGGGGTGCCGCCGATGCCGAGCATCAGGTCGATGCCCGTGCCCGCGCGGGCCGCCATGATGGCGCCGGCCACGTCGCCGTCCGTGATGAACTTGATCCGCGCCCCCGTCTCCCTGATCTCCTTGACCAGCCGCTCGTGCCTGGGCCGGTCGAGCACCACCACGGTCACGTCGGACGGCGAGCAGTGCTTGGCCCTGGCCACGGCGTTGACGTTGACGGCCACGGGGGCCTCGATGTCGACGACGTCGGCCGCCTCCGCGCCGGTCACCAGCTTCTCCATGTAGAACACGGCCGACGGGTCGTACATCGAGCCGCGCTCGCTCACCGCGATCACCGACACCGCGTCCGGCATGCCCAGCGCGGTCAGCCGGGTGCCGTCGATGGGGTCCACGGCCACGTCGCAGTCGGGGCCGCCGCCGTCGCCCACGTGCTCGCCGTTGTACAACATCGGGGCGTGATCCTTCTCGCCCTCGCCGATGACCACCACGCCGTTCATCGAGACCGTGTTGATCAGCTGGCGCATGGCGTTCACGGCCGCGCCGTCGGCGCCGTTCTTGTCGCCCCGGCCGACCCACCGCGCCGCCGCCATCGCGGCCGCCTCCGTGACCCGGACGAGCTCCATCGCCAGGTTCCGATCAGGGGCGTGCTCGCCGGTGGCGAGCGCGGCCGGTACCGATGTCTGCTCTGACATGAGTGGCCTCCTCGTGGACAACTACGTCGATCGTAGTTGTCCCTCTATTCCCGGTCGGAGGCGGATAACCTGTCCGGCACCGGCTTACTCCTGTGCCCGGGATGACCGCTTCATCATGTTCGTCGCATTCATCGCGTTCAGCGGGGCGGGGACGGTCGAACGCCGCATCTGTAAGCTTCGACGTGGCTGCTCTTGCCTGACGGAGAACGGAGTTCGCGCCCTGCCTCGTGCGGCATGGCCTTCGTCGGGGAGCATGGCCAGGGAGCATGGCGCCCCGCCGTGGAGGAGATCGAATGAGCGATGTGGAACACGTGGTGACGCAGTCGCGCACGTCCGAACGGGGCGCGGCCACGCGGAGCTCGCTCCTCGCCGCGGCCAGAGAGGTGTTCGTCTCCAAGGGCTTCGCGGAGGCGGGCGTCACCGACGTGGTGGCCAGGGCCGAGGCGAGCGTGGGCAGCCTGTACCACCACTTCTCGGGCAAGGCCGACCTCTACTTCACGCTGTTCGAGGAGTTCCAGGCCCGGCAGTCGCACCGGACCAAGCAGGCCGCCCGCGCGGCCCGAGCGGACGGCGAGAGCGACCCCATGCGCGTGTTCGTGGCCGCCGCCCGCGCCTATCTCGACGGCTGCCTGGAGGATCGCGAGCTGGCCGCGCTGTTCCTGCGCGGCGACGGGCCGCCCGGCTTCGACGTGGTCATGCGCGACCGGCTGCGCAAGTGGGCCCAGCTCAACGCGGCGCTGTTCGAGGACGAGCCCGCGCTGGTCGTGGTGATCACCGGCGCGCTCGCCGCGGCCGTATCCGAGGTGGTGCTCTCCGGGGAGCGCGCCCTGGCCGAGGATGTGCTCGCCATCATCGGGCGAATCCGCCCGGTCACTTCGGCGACCGCCGCCTCCAGCGGGTAATCTCGCCAGGTGTGCGACGGTTCACCCAAGGTTTCTACGGCTACGCGGTAGCCCTCTTCGTCTGCCTCGCGGGGGCCGGCCTGTTCCTGCTCGTCACGCCGCAGAGCCGGGAGCAGCACGTCCCGCGCCTCGAATACTCGATCACCGTCGCCAACTTCGGCCACGAGGTCCCCTACGGGGTCTGGGCGCCGCAGCGGGACCCGTCCGGCTGGGTGCCCAACAGCAACAGGATCGCCCAGGGCGAGAGCGGGGCCCGCGTCCTCTACCTCGGCTACGCCACGGCCAACAAGCAGCACGCGATGTTCGTGCAGAGCGACGAGCAGCCGGCGGCCGCGTTCGCCAGCCGGATGGCCAACACCGACAAGGCCGTCGGCACCCAGCAGATCGGCGGGGTGGCCTGGGAGCAGCGCTACCGCGAGGACAAGAACCAGCGTTCCCTCGTACGCGTCCTGCCCGAGGTGACGCTGGTGATCACCGGCACGGCCGACTGGCCGGAGCTCGCCGAGCTGGCCGCGCTCCTGCACCAGCGCGCCAAGGGCTAGGGTTAAGGCTGTGGCAGAGGAGAAGGCGCCTTCGTACGAGCAGGCCCGCGAGGAGCTGACCGAGGTGGTGCGCCGCCTGGAGACGGGCGGACTCACCCTGGAGCAGTCGATCGAGCTCTGGGAGCGCGGTGAGAAGCTGGCGGCCGTCTGCGAGGAGTGGCTGCAGGGGGCCAGGGTCAAGCTCGCCGCCGCCATGGCCCGCCGCTCCGACCCCTCATCCACCCGCGCCGACGACGCCCCGTTCTGACAGCACCCCTGCCCATATGACAGCGCACAGACGCGCGTGTCGGCACCCCGGCCCGGCGCGCCGACACGTATGACCGTGTGCTCGCCTGACGCGCTGACGCGTTTGACGACGCGCTCGCCTGGCGCGTATGTCGGCGTGCCGCCCGGAGTCGCTACGCCTCGTCGGCCCGGACCCGTTATGCCTTGTTGTCCCTCGCCTCGTCATGCCTCGTTGTCGGTGGGGGCTCCGTCCTCGACGCGTACGGCCAGGCGGTCGTCGCTGAGGCGGATCGTCAGCCGGGCGCCGGGGGAGACGTCCTTGGCCAGGCGTACCACGTCGCCCGACGGGTGCTGGACGATGGCGTATCCGCGCTCCAGCGTGGCCGCGGGGGACAGCGCGATCAGGCGGGCCCGCAGGTGGGTGAGGTCGTCCTCGGCCCGGTCGAGCGAGCCGGACAAGGACCGCCTGGCCCGGTCGCGTAGTGCCTCCGCCTGCTCGGCCCTGCGCTCCAGCTCGCGCACCGGATCGGCCAGTGAGGGCCGCGAACGCACCGACGTCAGCCAGGACATCTCACGATCCAGCCAGCCCGTCAGCACCCTGCGCCCCCGGTCGCGGAGCTGGCGCACCAGCGTCAGCTGCTCGCCGACGTCGGGCACGACCTTCTTGGCCGCGTCGGTGGGGGTGGACGCGCGTACGTCGGCCACCAGGTCGAGCAGCGGGCTGTCCTGCTCGTGCCCGATCGCGCTCACGACAGGTGTACGGCACGAGGCCACCGCGCGTACGAGAGTCTCGTCGGAGAACGGCAGCAGGTCCTCCAGCGAGCCGCCGCCACGGGCGACGACGATCACGTCGACCGACGAGTCGGCGTCGAGCCTGCCCAGCGCCTCGGCCACCTCGCCCACCGCGTACGGCCCCTGGACGGCCACTTCCTCGACCTTGAACCGTACGGCGGGCCAGCGCCTGCGCGAGTTCTCCAGCACGTCGCGCTCGGCGGCGGAGTCGCGGCCGCAGATGAGCCCGATCGTGCCCGGCAGGAACGGCAGCCGCCGCTTCCTGTCGGTGTTGAACAGCCCTTCGGCGGCCAGTAGCTGCCTGAGCCGCTCCAGCCTGGCCAGCAGCTCGCCCACGCCCACCGGGCGGATCTCCAGCGCGGTGAAGGCGAACGAGCCTCTGTTGACCCAGAAGTCCGGTTTGACGTGCACCACGACCCTGGCGCCGTCGGTCGGCCGCGGCACGGCCGCCTCGTAGACGCCCCGGGGCGCGGTGACCCTCGCGGACACGTTGGCGACCGGGTCACGCAGGGTCAGGAACACCGTGCCGCCACGCGCACTCAGGTCGGTGATCTGCCCCTCGACCCAGACCGTACCGAGTCTGGCGATCCACCCACCCACCATCTGCAGGACCGTGCGAACCGGCAGGGGAGACTCAGGCGAGGTCTTCTCGGTCATGCAGGAAGCTTATGGGGAAGCCCCACTTCCCCGTTTGGGGACTCGCCCCGCAGGGTGTGATGGAGGTATGCGGTGGCTTGCCCCTGCTGGGGGTCGAGGTGGCGGGGGGTCGAAGTGGCGGGGGCTTGCCCCCGCAG
>NZ_JADOGI010000235.1 GCF_015645445.1 Nonomuraea cypriaca
CACCAGCACCCGCACGGGAGCGTCGCGCAGTGAGCCCGCAGCCTCATCGTAGGCGGCCCAGAACGCGGTGCCGGTGTCGGGTGCGGCCAGGTCGGCGGCGAAGGGGAACGCCGCGCCGCCGGCCGCGGTGATCTTTTCGACGACGCCGGCCGCGGCGGCCGAGTCCTGGCGGTAGTGAACGGCGACGGTGTATCCGTCGGCGGCGAGGCGGCCGGCGATGGCCGCGCCGATGCCACGGCTGGCGCCGGTGATGACTGCGACGCGGTCGGGCTCATGGGCGTTGAGCGCCTCGATGTCGCGCAGGTCGGTGTAGGACATGATGGCCCTTCTGTCGCCCCGGATCGGGGCGGTACTCGGATGTTGAGGACTCGCGACGCCTTTCGCGATCTCGTCGCGGCGGCCGTCGCTGAAGGGGGGAACCTTGATCCCGCGACTTCTATTCCGAGCGGTACATAAGTGGAGTCGCGCCACTGACTCACTCGCGCCGGCGAATCTCCTCACGCCCCGGCGAGCGCGATGAGGAGCGGGACGGGCAACGCGGTCGCGTTGTTGACGCCGTGCAACACGACGCCCGGCCAGATCGAACCCGACCAGCGGAACAGCAGGGCGGCGAGCACGCCGACGACGAACGCCACAGGCAGGACGGGGTTGATGCCGTGGGCGAAGCGAAGACCGCCGCGCTGGCGACGACCGCGATCCACGCGTGGTAGCGGGCGAACAGGGCGTTCGCGAGAACCCCGCGGAAGAACGCCTCCTCGCCGAGCGGCGTGGTGAGTGTCGGACGCTTTCGCATCCTTCATCTCGGCGGGGTCGCACGCCCCGCTAGGGCTGCCAGCTGCGCAGTGCCGTGTCGGCGATGTCCTGGAGGTCGTCGTGACCGACGCCGCCGGCGGCCTGGACAGCGATGCCGAACGCCACCGTCATGATGTATCGGGCGAGTCGCCCTGCGTCGGCGTCGCGCGGGAGGTCGCCCTCGTCGACGGCGCGCTGGAAGCGCTCCTCAAGGCGTAGGCCCGCATCGTTCCGCCAGCCGACGAGCAGATCGTGCGCGGGCCGGCCTCCGTCGCTTGCCGCCAGCGCGCCCTGCACTGTCAGGCATCCAGGATGGCCTTGGGAAAGGGTCGTGGTCCGAACCGCTCCATGCAGGAGCGCCTCGGCCACCCCTCGTGCGGTCGGCTCCTCCAGGGCGCGCGTGGCGTAGGAGGCCGGCCCCTCGATGTAGCGCTCCAGTGCCCTGCGGAACAGCTGCTCCTTGTTACCGAAGGCCGCGTACATGCTTGGCTTGGTGATCCCCATGGCCCCGGTCAGATCGGAGAGAGTTGCCCCCTCATATCCCCGCTCCCAGAACACCTGCATGGCGCGCTCCAGCGCCTCGTCGATGTCGAATCCCGGGGCCGGCTCATGTGACAAGCGCCGTCACGGGCACGCGACCGGGATGACGTCCTTCGGACGCGTGCAGCCGTGATCGCGGACAGTCGATCAGCGCCAGCCGAGTGCGGGAGCGACGTGGGTCAGGACCGATTCGAGCAGGTGGGCGTTGTAGTCCACACCGAGTTGGTTGGGAACCGTCAGCAGAAGCGTGTCGGCCGCCGCGATCGCCTCGTCGGTGGCCAGTTCCTTGACGAGCACGTCGGGCTCAGCGGCGTACGTGCGGCCGAAGACAGCCCTGGTGGTGGCGTCGATGAAGCCGATCTGGTCGGAACTCTCGCCTTCGTGACCGAAGTACGCACGGTCCGTGTCGTTGACGATCGGCATGATCGAACGGCTCACCGAGACCCGCGACTCACCCTCGTGACCGGCCTCTTTCCACGCCTGCCGGTAGGCCGCGATCTGCTCGGCCTGCTGCACATGGAACGGCTTGCCGTTCTCGTCATCCTTGAGGGTGGAACTCATCAGGTGCATGCCCAGCCCGGCGGCCCACTTCGCGGTCGCGTTCGAGCTGGAACCCCACCAGATCCGCTTCCGCAGCCCTTCCGAATGCGGCTCGACCCGCAGAAGCCCGGCCGGATTGGGGAACATCGGCCGTGGGTTGGGCCGGGCGAATCCCTCACCGTTCAGCACCTTGAGAAAGACCTCCGTGTGCCTGCGAGCCATGTCTGCATGGGTTTCGGCCTCACCCGGCTCATAACCGAAGTACCTCCAGCCGTCGATCACCTGTTCCGGTGATCCACGGCTGATGCCGAGCTGCAGCCGCCCGCCTGCGATGAGGTCGGCCGCGCCGGCGTCCTCGGCCATGTAGAGGGGGTTTTCGTACCGCATGTCGATGACGCCCGTGCCGATCTCGATCCGGCTCGTCTTCGCGCCGACGGCCGCCAGTAGCGGGAACGGGCTCCCAAGCTGCTGGGCGAAATGATGGACGCGGAAGTATGCGCCGTCGGCACCGAGCTCCTCGGTGGCCACCGCCAGCTCGATCGACTGCAGCAAGGCGTCGGACGCGCTGCGCACTTTCGAGTACGGTGAAGACGACCAGTGCCCGAAGTTCAGAAACCCGATCTTTTTCACACGGGCTTCAACCTTCTCCAGACCAGGGACATTCCAGCCGGGCCTGAAGATCCGTCCGACTGCTTCCTGTTACCGGTTCCTCCCGGACGGGCCGTCACGCTGGCGGAACAGCGATGCCGGCAACCAGCGCACCCAGGGCCTCGCCGAATCTCCTGCAGATCGAACGTGCACGAGCAGCCATTGAGCAACCACGGGCCATCCGTTCGGCTCTCAGCAGAGTGGTGTTTCTCGCCCTTCCCGACTACGACTGACTTACGGCTTCCGGTTCACCTTCGTCACATCCTGAGCTGGCAAGGCTCCTGCTGATCAGCCCCAGCCCCGACGGGGTGGCTGCCGGTCCCGCCCGCCGAGGTTTGGGTAAAGCCGCGCACCAGGCCCAAGTCACTCGACGGTGGCTGCCCCGTCCGGCTCATTCATTTTCCACGGTCTCCACGGCGGATCGCGCGGCCTGCCCAGCCGGGGACCCGAGCCCCGGCATGAAGGCCGCAGCGAGGTCGAGGCGTCGGCCGTGACGAGCACGCTCACCCCCTCATTCCGCCCCTCGATCCTGAGCACGGCAAACGCCCTCACCGCATGCAGCCGGCGCCGGCAAGGCGCGCAGAACCAGCAGTCCGGGGCCCTTCAGCGCCCATGCGTACCTCTGATAGCTTCAACGTTCAACTCGCCTGCTGAGCAGACCAGTTGACGTCCTGGTCGTACGCCGGACATCCGGACCCGGGACCTTGTCAGCCACCGCAGGCACGGCGGAAGAGAACGGAAGCCCCGCGATGAACGGTTCCGGCCAGCAGCCCCCGCAGATCGACACCAGCCGGGCGCATTCCGCCCGCATGTACGACTACTACCTCGGCGGCAAGGACTGGTACCCCGTCGACCAGGAGGCCGCCGAGAAGGTGAAGAAGGTCTTCCCCTTCATCGTCACCGGCGCACGGGCCAACCGCGACTTCATGCACCGCGCCACGCGAACCCTGGCCTCCGAGTACGGCATACGCCAGTTCGTCGACATCGGCACGGGGATCCCCACCGAGCCCAACCTGCACCAGGTGGCCCAGGAGGTGGCACCCGACGCCCGTGTCGTCTACGCGGACAACGACCCGATGGTGCTGGAGCATACCGACGCGCTGACGCTCGGCAGCCCGCAGGGCAGCACCGCCTACGTGCACGCCGACCTGCGTCACGACTCCGTTCTCGACCACCCCCGTCTCCGCGAGACCGTCGACCTGGACGAGCCCGTCGCCCTGTCTCTCCTCGCGGTGACGCACTTCCTCCCGGACGAGGACAAGCCGCAGGAGATCGTGAGGGCCATGGTCGAGCGGCTCGCGCCCGGCAGCTTCCTCGTGCTCTCGCACGCCACGCCCGACTTCAACCCCGCCGCCCACGACGCCGTGGCGGTCTACCGGCAGAGCGGCACCCCGGCGCAGATCCGCACCAGGGCGGAGATCGAGCGCTTCTTCGAGGGCACGGAACTGATCGAGCCCGGCCTGACCGCCACACACCGCTGGCGTCCCGACAGCGAATCCGGGATAACGGACGCGGACGCCTTCTTCTACGCGGGGATCGGCCGCAAGCCCTGATCTGCGGGCCGCCGCGCGGCCGCCGCCGATGCGGCCGGGCGTCGTCCGTCCGGCTACAGCTTGCCGGCGGTGTGCCGCCCGGAAATACGACTCTGTCCTTGACCTGCATCTTGCAGGATCAGGCTGCATGCACGTACTCCCCGATCCAGACCGCCGAGGATGGGGGCGGCGACGGAAGTGGGGAGCCTCCCGATCACCCCTTGGGCCGGGCTTCATACCGCCGGGCGGTAGCTGGTGCCGGGCTTGCGTCGAGGCCGCAATCGAGTAGCCGGGCCGAGACAGCTCTCCTTGGATCCTGCGATGCCCGCACCTATGAAACACCGCCCTGTCGAATGAAGTACGACGCGTCGTCGGTGTGAGCGTGCAGGGTGGTTCGCTTCCGGGGGTGTCTGCGTAGATCCCGAGCTCGGATGACTACGCTGGATCCGCAAGCTGGAGGAGGTCGCGATCTGTTTGGGCAACGAGAACACGCCTGGACGGCCTGAGCGCGAGGACACGCTCGGAGCCGAATGGGAGAGGCACCGGCCCGCGGTTTTCGGCGTGGCCTACCGGCTGCTGGGCAGCGTGGCCGATGCCGAGGACGTGACCCAGGACGTGTGGCTGCGGGCGGCCGGAACAGATCTGCGGGACATAGATGATCTGCGGGCCTGGCTGGTGACGGTGGCCGCACGGCGGTCGTACGACATTCTCAAGAGTGCCCGTTTCCGCCGGGAGACTTATGTCGGGCCGTGGCTGCCGGAGCCACTGCTGACGGGGCCGGACGCATCCGAGCCGGTCCTCGTCGATGAGTCCGTCGGCTCGGCCATGCTCCTGATCATGGATGAGTTGAGCCCGCCGGAGCGGGTGGCCTTCGTCCTGCACGATGTCTTCGGCCTTGAGTTCGGCCGGATCGCCGACGTGCTGGGTGTCTCCGTGCCGGGTGCCCGGCAGTTGGCCTCGCGGGCGCGGCGGCGGGTGGCCGACGCGAAGCAGTCTTCGCCGCAGGCGTCGAAGGCGGAGCGTGAACGTGTGCTGGCGGCCTTTCGCGCCGCCTACGAGGCCGGGGATCTGGCTGGCCTGGTCAGGCTGCTGCACCCGGACGCCGTCTACGTCACCGACGGCGGCGGCGGGGTCGCCGCGATGCGCAAGCCCGTCCACGGTGGTGAGCGCGTCGCTGAGGTGATGGTGCGCGTGGGTCGCCAGTGGCGTCCGGACCGCATCGACCTCGTCGAGGTCGGCGGCGAGCTCGCCCTGGTGTGCCACCGGGAGGGCCGTGTCTACTCCGTGGACACGCTGCAGATCACCGACGGTCTGATCACCGCGTACCGCAGGATCATCAACCCGGACAAGCTTTCTCACCTCTGAGCGGTCACACCCCGAGGGGTCACCTCGTCTCCCTGATGAGAACCCCAACGGGACAGACGAAGGAACGCTCGTGAGCAGATGAGATCGATCATGCCGGACGGCATGCGTCCACCTGCTGCTGCGCAGCAAGCTCGCCGGTCAGCGCGTGAGCACCTACCGCCAAGGCGAGAACTGGGTCGAGCAGCCGGGCGCCCACCACGTCCTCACCGAGAACACCAGCCGGACCAAACGGGCCAAGCTCCTGGTCGTCTTCGTCTCCAACACCGGAGACAAGCTCAAGGTCGACGACCCGAGGTCGTAGTGCGTCGTACGCAGCGGGCGGCAACGTGCCCGCACGAACTCACCGTCCCTGCCGGAACACAGCCCACCGGCCACCAAGACGCGCCCGAAGTGCACGGCGCAGGCCACACGCCCGAATCGAAGGAACCACGACCACGCAGCGCGTCAATATCGGCAAGCAGCACCCGAGCGCCGACAAGGCCCTCATCGCCTTGTCGGCGGAGGCGGAAGAGACCGCTGCCGCGGCAGGCCTTGACTTGCTCATGATCGAGCGCTGTCGGGCGGCGACGGCTACGACCGGGCGGACGGCAGGGACGGCCTGGTGTCCATCGAGGGGACCCGCGCCTACCCGGGGACAGCGACGGGACGGTGGCCGACGCGCGGCTGCTGTGGCAGACCGTGCGGCGGCCCAACCTCCTGGTGAAGATCCCGGCGACCGAGGAAGGGCTCGCCTCGGCCGCCGCGCGGGCGTCGGCTCCGGTGACGACCGTTCCGGCGCCGAGGTCGGCGCCGTCTCCCAGGACCGCCCGCGCGTCCTGGATCACCTCCAGCGCATTGCGGGTGACCAGGGAGACCTCGATCAGCCGTACGCCTTCCTCGGCCAAGGTGATGACCGTGCGAAGCGCCGCGCGCGTGTCCGGACCCCGGACGATGGCCGGCAGTCTGTGGGCGTGCAGCGTGCCGAGCAACCCCGCGGCCTGCGCGGCGGGTGCGACGGGCCGAGGGGAGTTCTGTGCGGTCATGAACTCATCCGTTCCGCGGCCACCACGAGCCGCCAGGTCAGTTCACCGGACGAGGGGACGACCGCCGCCTCACCGGGGCCGGCTTCCGCCAGGTCGAACACGGTGCCGAGCATGGGTTCCACTCCGACGCTGCGATATGGCGCGTGTTCGGGAAACCCGCCGAGATTACGCCACACGGCGGTACTGACGGGGACTCCCGGTGGTGCCTCCAGCCGCAGGTCGAGGAAGTCGGCCTGGTCCTCCACCCGCACGGCGGCGCACCGCAGCAGGGCCCCCACGGCCGTGCCGTCGTCAGGGCCGAACCGGTCGAGTTCCAGTCCGAATGGCGCGGGCCAGTGCCCGTCCAGGTGGGCGGCGCCGTACGGCCAGGCGGAACCCAGCAGCGGTGCCGCCTCGGGGAAGAGCCGCACAGGCGTTCCGTCCGGAGCGACGAGCCGCGCCTTCTCACTGAGGTCGAGCAGCGCGTGAGCGGCCCAGAGGAACCTGAACCCCGGGTCGGCGGACAGCCGGTAGGTCGCCACGACCGCCCCGGCCTCGTCGCCGATCGTACGGGTCAGCTCGAATCCGTCGCAGCCCACCGTGCTCCGGGCCGGGACGCCCGTCCAGGGGCGGCTCCACGCGTCGCCGTGGTCGGGCAGCCCACGGACCGTGGGCACGCACTCTTCGAGACCGCCGACGTCGACGAATACCGATCCCGGGACGACCGCGGACCTGGCGGGATCGGGCCGTGACCACAACCATTCGCGGCCGTCTCCGGACAACGACGTCCACCGGCCGCCCCGGGCGAGGTCGAAGCGCGCCGACAGGGGAATCACCACTCGGCCACTCCGCCGTCGTCGTGTCTCCAGACCGGGTTGCGCCACGCGTGTCCCGCCTGGTCGGCGCGCCTGACCGCGGCCTCGTCGATCTCCACCCCGAGTCCGGGTGCCTCCGGACGGGAGACGTACCCGTCGGTGAAGCGGAATACGGCGGGGTCGGCCACGTAGTCGAGCAAGTCCGCGCCGTCGTTGTAGTGCAGGCCGATGGACTGTTCCTGGATCAGGAAGTTCGGTGTGGCGAACGCTACCTGGAGGCTGGCCGCGAGGGCGAGCGGGCCGAGCGGGCAGTGCGGGGCGAGCTTGGCGTCCCACACCTCGGCGAGTGCGGCGATCCGCCGGGTCTCCGAGATGCCGCCGGCGTGGGACAGGTCGGGCTGCACCACGGACACTCCGGCCTCCAGCGCGGCCCTGAAGTCCCACCGCGAGTACAGCCGCTCCCCGGTGGCGACGGGGACGCTGCTGGCGGCCACCACGCCGGGTAACAGGTGCGGGCGGTCGGGCAGCACCGGCTCCTCGGCGAACATCGGCTGGAACTCCGCGATGAGCGGCAGGATCCGCCGGGCGTCCGCGGCGCTGACCCGGCCGTGGAAGTCCACCGCCAGGTCACGGGCCGGGCCGAGGATCTCCCTGGCCAGTGCCACCCGTTTCACCACACTCGCGATGCCGGCGGGGGTGGCGAGGGCGGGCATGCGACCGGAGGCGTTCATCTTGACCGCGGTGAACCCGGCTTCGAGCCTGGCGCCGATGCCCTCGGCGAGTTCGGCGGGCTCGTCGCCGCCCACCCAGGAATACACGCGGACCCGATCCCGTACGGGCCCGCCGAGCAACGCGTGGACCGGGGCGCCGTAGGCCTTGCCCGCGATGTCCCACAGCGCCTGGTCGATGCCTGCCAAGGCGCTGGAGAGCACCGGGCCGCCCCGGTAGAACCCACCGTTCGCCATGACCTGCCAGTGATCTTCGATGCGCAGGGGGTCCCGCCCGATCAGGTACTCCGCCAGCACGTGTACGGCGGCGCGCACCGGCTCGGCGCGGCCCTCCACGATCGGCTCCCCCCAGCCGACCACGCCTTCGTCGGTCTCCACCCGGCAGAACAGCCAGCGCGGTGGCACGAGGAACGTCTCGATCCTGGTGATCTTCACCATTGCCTCCGAATGTCGATTCCGTGCCCGTCCGTCATGCGGAGTCCTTGACCGCCGTCCAGCCGCCGTCGACCAGGAGGGAGGCACCGGTGATGTACGAGCTCTCGGCACAGGCCAGGAAGGTCACCGCGGCGGCCACCTCGTCAGGGCGGCCGAACCTCGCGGCGGCGGTGGCCGCCACGCTGCGCCGACGGTCCTGCTCGCTGATGCCGTCCCAGGCTGGGGTGAGGATCGGCCCGGGGATCACGGTGTTGACCCGCACCTCGGGGCCGTACTCCACGGCGAGCTGGCGGCCGAGCGACACGAGCCCGCCCTTGGCGGCCGCGTACGCCGGGTGCCCGGGGATGCCCACCAGTGCGTGCACGGAGGAGGTCAGCACGACGGCGCCGCGGCTCTCCCTCAGCAGCCCGGCGCACGCGTTGACCGCCAGATAGGTGGCTTTCAGGTTGACCGAGAGCTGCCGGTCCCAGTCGTCCTCCGGCATTTCGTGCGCCGGAGCCCGCACCACCGTGCTGGCGTTGCTGTGCAGCACGTCCAGCCGGCCGAACTCGGCTCGCGCCGTGTCGGCGATGCGCCGCCAGATCTCGGCCTGGGAGACGTCACCCTTGACCGCCAGCACGTCCGGCCGGTCGGGGCTCTGGTCGGTCAGGTCCACCGCGATCACGCGTGCGCCTTCGCGCAGAAAGCGCTCCACCACCGCGGCGCCGATGCCGGAGGCCGCGCCGGTCACCACGGCGACCTTCTCTGACAACAATCCTCGTCCCAATGTCTCCACCTTGTCGCTTCATCGAGTCACATCATCAAGTTCACGTCATCAAGTTCACGCTTGGGACCGGCCGCTGATCGGCGGGATGCCTGACGGCACTTCCCAAAGCATCGGCGCTAGTCAACACGTGCCCGCCGGTCGCTAGGAATGTCCGATGCGTGAGATCGCCTGGACGATCCGATGCAGATGGCATACTGGCCCGATGCCCATCCAGGAAGGCTTCCGCAACCAGCGGCTGACCGTCGTGCCGCGCCGGGTCGTGGCCGAGGCGCACTCCCGCCCGGTGACCCGGCGCCTCATGGTCACGGACACCGGCTACTATCCGGCAGCCGCGGATCACCTGATGACCCGGCCCAACGGCATCGAGGAGACCATCCTCATCCTGTGCACGGCCGGTATGGGATGGGCGAACATCGGGGGAGCCCAATACCGCGTCGGATCGAACGCGGCCCTGGTGATCCCACGCGGCATCCCGCACGCGTACGGCGCGTCCGCCGACAGTCCCTGGACGATCTGGTGGTGCCACCTGCGCGGCACCGATCTACCCGAGCTGATCGAGGCGATCGGCGTCGGCGCGTCCAGGCCGGTGGTCTCCATCCGGCGTCTCGATCGAGCCGTGGCCCTGCTCGACGAGATCGTGACCATGCTGGAACGGGATCATTCACCGGCCGGCCTGATGGGCGCGGCGGGCGCGGCGTGGAAGCTGCTCACCCAGATCGTGGTCGACCGCGCCATGCCCACGCCGGGCGACCCGTTGCAGCGCGCGATGGCCTACCTGACCGAGCGACTGGACACCACCGTACGGGTCGCCGACCTGGCTTCGCTGGTCGGTGTCTCGCCCTCCCATCTGAGCGCGCTGTTCCGCCGCGCCACCGGAGGCGGGGTGCTCGCGCACCACACGGCACTCCGGATGGCGCAGGCGCGCAACCTCCTCGACACCACGGACACCACCATCGCCGACATCGCCCGCGAAGTCGGCTATTCCGACCCGTTCTACTTCTCCCGTCACTTCAGGCGGATGCATGAGGCCAGCCCCACCGAGTACCGCGACCGCGCGAAGGGCTAGGACGCCGCCGGCGTACTCACCACCCGCAGCAGCACCGACCGGTCGACGTCCAGGGACGGCGCTTCGACGCCGACGAGCCGTAGCGCCCGCCCGGGCAGGGTGACGCCGGCGTGCAGCCACGGCGGCGGCACGGTGCCGGGGGCGGGAGCGGTTCCCGGGTAGACGGCTTCGACCGTGTAGTCACGCGTGTCGTCCAGCCCCGGGAACCGGATCCGTCCCGGCGGCCAGGTGGCGGGGCGCTCGACGACGCTGAACGCGTAGAGCGCCTCGGCGCGGTCGTCCGACACGACCCCCTCCAGCCGGTACGCCGCGTCGGCGAGGTCGGCGTGGACCACCTCGCCCGAGTGCAGCAGGCCCCGGTGCTCCTTGTGGAACGCGATCCACCGCGCCAGCGCCGCCCGGGTCTCGTCGTCCGCGGTGAGCAGATTCGTCTCGACTCCCAGGTGTCCCCACAGTGCCTTCTCCGCGCGATAGTCGAGCGGATGGGTCCGGTGGGTGGTGTGCGACTCCTCGGCCCCGATGTGCGTGCCCTGCATCTCCGGCGGGACCAGCAGCCCCGTCCAGCGCTGGATCTCCAGCCGCTCGTGCGGGTCGTTGCAGTCACTCGGCCACACCCGGTCGGCGAACTCCAGCACGCCGAGGTCGATGCGCCCCCCGCCGCTGGCGCACGACTCGATCTCCAGCCCCGGGTGGGCGGTTTTGAGCTGCTCCATCAACCGGTACGCCTGCTCGACCTGGGTGCGCACCCCCGGCCGGCCGTCGGGAACGTGGCCGGCGTCGAGCAGGTACCGGTTGTGGTCCCACTTGATGTAGGCGATGCCGAGCGAGCCGACGAGTTCGTTCATCCGGTCGAACAGGTAGGAGTACGCGCCGGGATGGCCGAGGTCGAGCACATGCTGGTACCGGGAGGGCAGGCCGGGGCCGTGCCCCGCGTCGAAGATCCACTCCGGGCGCCGGCGGGCCAGCTCGGAGTCCAGGTTGACCATCTCCGGTTCGAACCAGAGCCCGAAGTCCATCCCGAGTTCGCGCACCCGGTCGGCGAGCGGTTCGAGGCCCTTCGACCAGACGGCGGGGTCGACCGTCCAGTCGCCGAGCGAGCTGGTGTCGTCCCGGCGGCCCAAGAACCAGCCGTCGTCCACCACGAACCGCTCGGCGCCCAGCTCCGCGCCTCGTTCGGCGAGTCTGAGCAGCGTGTCGAGGTCGTGCTGGAAGTAGACCGCCTCCCACGTGTTCAGCACCACGGGCCGGGGAGAGCGAGGGCGCCGCGGCCGGGACCTCAGGTGCCGATGGAAGCGCGCGGCGAGTTCGTCCAGCCCTGCCCCCCACGACCCGTACTGCCAGCGGCTCTGGAACACCTCGCCCTGCCCGAGCACCGACTCGCCGGGCAGCAGCAGCTCTCCCGCGGCGAGGTGCCGCGTGCCCGCCGGGGTCAGCTCGGCGGCGAGCACCTGGTTGCCGCTCCACGCCAGGTGGGTGGCCCACACCAGCCCGTCCCTGAACCCGAATCCCCGTTCACCGGCGACCAGCAGCAGGGTGTGCTCCAGTCCCGGTTTGCCGCCCCGTGAGGCCCGCACCCGCTCGCCCACCTGGAACGGGCTCCGCTGCGGCACGCGTTCGAGCGCCCAGCGACCGGTCAGGTCGAGGATCTCCGTGGCGTCCGACGGCACGGGAAGAGCCAGTTCGAGGGAGGTGACACGGTACGGCGTCGCCGTGTCGTTCGTGATCCGGGCCCGCTGGCGGACGAGTCCACTGCCGGCGAGCACCTGGATCTCGACGTCGATCGCGAGCCCGTAGTCGGGGTCGTGCGCCCCGCTGTGGAGCACGGGCCCACCGGCCGCGTCGACGACTTCGTGCGTCGCCTCGCGGAAGTACGGCGCCCAGCGGCGGCCGTCGCTGTCCCCGACGAGTCCCGGGCGCCCCAGCCAGCCCTCCGTGAGCTGGGGAAGCACCGGGACCGGCTGCGGGTAGGTGACCGGGCTGTCGCCGACGGCGGGCAGTGCGGCCCGCTGGAGGCCGGCCAGGGCGTCGGCACCGAGCTCGCCGAGATCCGGCCCCCAGTGCAGGACGCGCGGAAGCCGTCCGCCGTCGACGGCGACGACGAGGCTGGTGCCTCCCGCGCGCAGGTGGATCGGTGTGTGCATGCCGTTCGCCGTTCCGTTGTTCCGTGGGTGTCCCGTCATCCCTTGAGCCCGCTGTTCGCGATGCCCGCGAAGAACTGGCGTTGCAGCAGCAGGAAGACGATCACGAGAGGTATCGAGCACACGAGTGCGCCCGCCATCAGGGTCGGGTAGTCCGTGCCGAACTGTCCCTGCAGTCCGGCCAGGCCCACCGGCAGCGGCCGGTTCTGCCCGGAGGGCGAGACGATGAGCGGCCAGAGCAGGTCATTCCACGAGTAGAGCCCGGTCAGCACGGTCAGCGCGGCGAGCATCGGCCTGGCCATGGGGAGCATGACGTACCAGAACACCTGGAACGGGTTGGCGCCGTCGAGCCGGGCCGCCTCCTCGTAGTCCTTCGGCATGTTGAGGAAGGCCTGTCGCATCAGGAAGGTGCCGAACGCCGAGAACAGGCCGGGGATCGCCAGTGCCGGCAGGGTGTCCAGCAGATTCAGGTCGCGGATCAGCCCGTACTGGCCGATCAGGAAAAGCTGGCTGGGCACCATCAGCATGGCGACGAACAGGCCGAACAGCGCGCCGCTGCCGCGGAACGGCATGCGCGCGAAGGCGTAGCCGGCCAGCGTGGCGACCGCGACCTGCCCGGCGACCCGCAGCACCAGCGATCCCACGGAAACCGCGAACATCGACCAGAACGGCACGGTCGAGAAGAACGTCTCGAACGAGTGCAGGCTGAACTCGGCCGGCAGCACCGTCGGCGGGACCCTGCTGACTTCGGAGTTCGTCTTGAAGACGGTGAGGATCTGCCAGACGAACGGCACGATCATGATGGTGGCCGCGATGCTCAGGACCACGTGGATCGGCCAGGTGGAGACCGGTTTCGCACGCCGCGGCGGGCGGCGGCGGACGACAGGCTCAGCCATAGAAGACCCAGGATTTCTGAAGACGGAACTGCAGAGCCGTGGCGATCATGATCACGATGAGCAGCACGATCGCGATCGCGGCGCCGTAGCCCTGGTCGAACTGTACGAACGCCTTCTCGTAGAACAGGTAGACGATCGTCTTGGAGTCGGCGAGGGCGGTGTTGTTCACGCTGCGCAGCATGATGAAGATCAGGTCGAACATCTGCAGGGCGGCGATCACGGTGAGGATCGTGACGAAGAAGATGCTCGGGCTGAGCAGCGGCACGGTGAAGTGGAAGAACTGCCGGACGCGGCCGGCGCCGTCGAGGGCGGACGCCTCGTAGACGGCCTTCGGGATCGCCTGCAGACCGGCGCCGAGGATGATCAGGTTGATGCCGAGGCCCATCCAGATGCCGACGACGCCGAACGCGTAGATCGTGAACCGGGGGTCGGCCACCCAGTACTGGCCGTCGATGCCGAACCACGACAGCACATAGTTGAGCAGCCCGAAGTCGCCGTTGTAGATGAACCGCCAGACCATGCCGATGGCGACGGGCAGGGTGACGACCGGCAGGAAGAAGAGCACCCGGTAGATCGTGCGTCCCCGGCCGACCTGCTCGATCAGCGCGGCCAGCACGACCGACAGCGGGATGCCGAGCAGGACGATAGCGGTGTAGAGGGCGGAGTTCCCGAACGCCTCCCAGACCTCGCCGTCGCCGAGCAGAGTCGCATAGTTGTCGATCCCCACGAAGCCGGCGGGCCCGAACGCGGGGACGTCTTGGAAGCTCTTGACCAGCGTGGATAGGAACGGCCACAGATACAGGGCGACCAGGCCGATCGTGGCCGGGGCGATGAACGCGAGCGCCCACCACACGCTGGGCTGATTACCGTCCGTGCGGCGGCCGGCCGTCCGCCGCACGGGCTTGGTTGCCACGTTCGTCATTTCTCGGCGAGCACCTGGTCGACGGCGTCCTGATACTCCTTCGCCGCGGCCTCAACGGGCTTGGCGCCCTCCCAGGCCGGCGTCAGATACTGCGCCGAGAGACCCTGCCATTCGGCCGTGTTCCCCGCGATCGGGAGCGGAACGCCGTACTCGATGGCGTCGATGAAGACCTGGAGCTTGAATTCCGGCATCGAGTCGAGCCACGGCTGCTGCGTCCCCTTGTACGCGGGCAGCACCGTCCCGGTGGCCGCCTGGATCTCGGCCGCCTTGGTACCGCCGAGGAAGGCGAGGAACTTCTTGAGCTCCTCCGGGTGCTTGCTGCCGGCGTACCCGGCGTTGCCGATGCCGCTGGTGACGGTGGCGCGCTTGACGCCCTTCGGCAGCGGGGCGACGTCGACCTTGCCCTTCAGGTCGGCGTTCTTGTGGAACCGCAGCGCCCAGTACGCGCCGGAGAAGTACATGGCGACCTTCTGATTCTCGAACATCGAGACCGCCTCGGTGTCCGACAACTGCTTCAGTGTCGGCGACGAGCCCGCCGCCTGGAGGTCGGCCCAGAACTTGAGGCCGGCCACCCCGGCCGGTCCCGCGAAGTCGGAGGCCGTGCCGCCCGGCTTGATGATGGTGCCGCCGGCCTGCAGGATCGTGTTGTAGTAGCCTCCCTGCGGGTCGATCGGGGCGGCGATTCCCCAGACGCCCTTGGCCTTGTCCGTCAGCTTCTTGGCCGCGTCCTGCGCCTCCTTCCAGCCCCACGTGTCATCCGGGTACTTGACGCCCGCGGCGTCGAAGAGCGCCTTGTTGTACCAGATGGCGTTGGTGTCGAAGTCCTTCGGCAGCGCGAAGATCTTGCCCTCGTAGGTGTAGGAGTCGGAGACGGCCTTGGGGTAGGCGCCCATGTCGATCCCCGAGGACTTCACCGTGTCGGACAGGTCGACCAGCGCACCGCCCTTCGCGTACTCGCGGAAGTGGTCGGCGAGCATCCAGAACGCGTCCGGCGCGGTGCCGCCGGCGGCGCCCACCTGGAGCGTCGACCAGTACTCGGTCCACGGCAGCGTCTGGATCTTGACGGTGATGTTCGGATTCTGCTTCTGGAACTCGGCGGCGATCTGCTCCATCGCGGGAGCCTGGTCCTCGCTCCAGTTCGCGTAGGTGAGGGTGACCTTCTCGTCCGACGTGCTGCCGGATCCGCCGGAGCAGGCGGTGAGGAGTGTCGCTGCCACGGCCATGGCCATGGCGGCCGTCCAGTTGTGCTTCATGATGTTCCTCGTACTTCGTGCGCCGGTCGTCGCCGGCCGGGGGAGTTAGCGGTTGACGGATGTGACGTGGACGGTGGTGTCGACCCAGTCGACGTGCACGCCGACGTCGTCGGGACCGGCGGCCTCGCTGCGCAGGCACAGCGTACGGACCCCCTGGATGTCCAGGTTGAAGGTGGTGACGGGCTTGCCCGCCGCGACGACGGCGGCGAAGATCTCGCGGTCGTCCGCAAGCACGCTGACCCTGGCGGTGCCGGTGGACTCGTCGTCGACGCCGACGGCGCCGGTGCACAGCTCGGCGCGTCCGCCCAGATGGAAGCGGGCCTCGGAGTACGGTGCGGTGCCGAGGCCGCGCTCGAACTCCTGCCCGGCCACCCGCATCGGTCCTCCGTCGCCGGGATTGCCCGCGCCGTTCGACTGGTCGCGCTCGACGGGGCCGTCCTCGTTGGCGAACGTGATCATCGGCAGTTCCGACAGCGCGTACTCGCCGGGCGTCAGAGGGTGCACGACGCGCGCGTGCGCGACGACGGGGACGGTGTCGTCCGTGCCGTCGGCGTCCCGCTCGACCGTCACGACACCGAGTTGCCCGGGGTGCAGCCCTGGTCCGGGGCGGACGGCCCAGCCGGTCTCGGTGACCCGCTCGGCGGTCCAGCCCGCGGGCAGGCGCAGCCGGGCGTCGGCGTCTGTGGTGATCGACGCGGTCC
>NZ_JADOGI010000236.1 GCF_015645445.1 Nonomuraea cypriaca
CCACCGATGCTGGGCGCCGGCGCCTGGGGCGAGTCGGACGCCGTCAAACGAGTCCTGTCCCAGGTCCCCGGGAGCGCCACCATCCACCACGACGGCCCCGGCCACACCCTCTACGGCAACAACGCCTGCGCCCGCGACCACATCAACCGCTACTTCACCTACGGCACCCTGCCACCCCAGACCACAAACTGCTGACCAGCCCCGACCACCCCGGCTCCCGTCGAACCCATGGCTGATCGGCCGCCCCCAGTCACCCCTGGCTGCCGCCGAAACCGGTCAAGGCACATCTCGCCGGCAGCGGAAGAGCCAGAGGCGGCGACAAGAGCCTCTTCCTTGAACGGACGGAAGATCGTTCAAGGAAATGATCTCGAACGTGGGCGGAGTGCCACGGCTGCCGACGGTCTCGCAACGCACTGGAGGGCCTGCCAGCTGTGAGTGGGTCGATGGTCACGCCACCGGGTGCCAGGTCGGGCGGCCGTCGGCGGTGGTGCCGACGCGGCCGAATGGCACGTCGGCGAAGTGGATTCCGAAGCCGATCGTGTCCGGGTGCAGCAGTTCTTCGACGATCCGGCGCCGGTGCGCGGTCGACTCCGCCGAGTCCAGGTCGGACACGGCCGACCAGTCCGGGCGGCCGACCTGGACCGGCGAGTGCAGCGCGTCCCCGAAGGCGATCAGCCGTCGCCCGCCGGACGTGATCGTGTAGGCGGCGTGCCCGATCGTGTGCCCAGGGGTCAGCGACATCCGGACGCCCGGGAAGATCTCCTCGCCGTCGCCGATCGTGCGCACTCGGGGAGCCAGCCGGGCGAGCATCTCATCGGTGGTGCCCTGCTCGATGCTCAGGCGACGCTGCGTCCACTCCGGCTCGGAGATCAGGAAGTCCGCGCCGGTGAACGCGGTCATGTCGCTGTCC
This sequence comes from Nonomuraea cypriaca, assembly GCF_015645445.1. Classification (GTDB taxonomy): domain Bacteria; phylum Actinomycetota; class Actinomycetes; order Streptosporangiales; family Streptosporangiaceae; genus Nonomuraea; species Nonomuraea cypriaca. Next base: position 911 of record NZ_JADOGI010000236.1, read on the forward strand.
GGGGCGGGGTGCCATGCCCAGCCCAGGTGGTCGAGATGCAGGTGGGTGAAGGCCACCGCCTTGATGTCCGCCGGTCGGCGGCCCAGCTTGGCGAGGCTGTCCAGCAGGTCACCGCCACGGATCGACCCGATCCGCCGATTGTCCGGGTCGTCGGGTGACGACAACGGCCCCACCCCGGCGTCGATCAGCAGGGCCCTCTCACCGAGCTCGACCAGCAGTCCGCCGATGCTGCCCGCCAGGTTGCCCGTGTCGTCGAGGAAAGCGGCGTGGTCGTCCCAGTCCTGTTTCGTGGTGCCGGGCAGCCATCCATACGGCTTGAGCTGCACCACCCCGTCTGACACATAGCTGAGCTTGAGGTCGCCGAGCTGCAATGAACGGATGGAAGACGGTCGGCGCAAGCGCTCTTCGTGGATCTTCATGCCGAAAAAACTTACAACTAGAACTATTAAAGCTGCAAATATGCAGACTTGAGATAACCTGGCTGACATGACGACGTCTGAGGCCGCCGAGCCCCGCGCCGGCGCCGACAAGGCCGCCGAAGCCCGCGCCATCGCCGAGCGGAACCTTTGCGGCCTCGTCAACGCCCTGGCCAGGCAGATCGAGGCACACGTGCGGGAGCGGGCGACGGCGCTCGACCTCACCACGGCTCAGGCGACCGCCCTGCGCGAGCTCACCGGCCCGATGACCATGCGGGAGCTGGCCGAACGAATGTGCTGCGAGCCGTCCAACGCCACCTTCGTCGTCGACCGGTTGGAGCAGCAGGGCATCGTCGAACGCCGTCCCCATCCGAGCGACCGCCGCGCCAAACAGCTCGTCCTGACCCCCGAGGGAACCGCCCTCCGCGAGCGACTCATCGAGCTGCTCACCGAGGGCTCGCCCATGGCCGTGTTCACGCCCCAGGAACAGTCCACCCTCCAAGACCTGCTCAACCGCGCGACAGGCTAGTCCCGCTGGGCGCACAGGCCGCATGTCCCAGCCGGGGCAACCCACCCCCTGGAGCCGCAGCAACACCAGAGGGCTCAAGTGAGCGGCCCGGCCGGTTCAGCAGGTGCGCTCTGGCACCGAGGACTGCGGCCTCTCCGCACGCCGAGCCGTTCGAGCGGGCCGAACTCCTTGTCGACCCGGCGGAGCGCGCCCTTGTCCGCGCCGTTCAACAACTCGATGATCGGGTCGCGGGTCTGCGGATGCACCTCACCGGCGTCCATCCACAGCCGGCCTTCCCTATCCATCCACACGGCGATGACGGCGCCCTTCACGAGCAGTCATCGGGCTCCGGAAGGACCTGCCCCACTTCGTGCGAGCCGGGCCCTCCCGTCCAGATCTCCAGCCCCGGCCTCGACCCGTCCGGCGGCGGACCCAACACGACGACCCGCTCCACTCGATGACCAACGCCACGGCGGGGACACTCGGTGCCGTTCCCGCTCGCCCACCCGCCCAGAGTGAGGTCCAGTCCGGCCCCGCAGTCGAGACACAACCGATTGCCCATGAACCCGTCCTGAACGTTGAACGGGATGGCGTCGTCTTCGAAGCGCCAATCAATGTGAATGGGCCGCATACCCGAAGGCTGGGGTTCCGCGTGCTCGGCGAGGATCCGCAACGCCATCCCGACGAGCATCGCGCCGCGCTCGGTGTGGGCGGTGGCTGTCCTGCCGCTCTCGTGGGTGAGGTGTAGCACGCCGACGTCGTCGCGCGTGACCGTGCATTCCGGGATCTCAGGGACGGGCTTGATGGCCATGCGTGGATCACATGACGCGGCATAGAGCGGCGTAAAGCGCTAGGCCGCTACCTCCACGTATAGGCAGGTGAGTACCCCTCTAGGGTGATGTGTATGGCAGGTGAGCAGGACATTCCCGAGTTCGACCCCGAGGCGGTCGTCGCGACGTACGTCTACGCAGCGATGGCCGAGCACATCGAGGCCCGCATCAAGGCCGGGCAGATGCCGCCCGGCGCCCGCCTGTCAGGGGAACGTGCGCTCGCTGAGGAGTACGGCGTGGCGCTGGGAACTGCTCGCCGAGCCATCGAGGAGCTCCGCAACCGTGGGTACGTGGTGACGCTGCCGGCGAAGGGCACGTACGTGAAGCCAGCGGAGCAGTGGCCAGAAGCTTGAACCACCTACCAAATACGGCATGGCCATGGCTGATCGCCTTTGGGGACGCGATGCACTCCCCCGGTCCAAGTCCGCCGCCCGGATGAACCGGCGGGGAGTTAGGAGCGGGTAGTTGTTGGGGTGCCGTGCCAGCTGCTCCACAGGGCCGCGTACGAGCCGCCCTCGGCGACCAGTTCGTCGTGTGAGCCCAGTTCGCTGATCCGTCCATCCTCCACCACGGCCACCCGGTCGGCGTCGTGCGCCGTGTAGAGGCGGTGCGCGATGGCGATCACCGTGCGCCCGTCCAGTACGGCGGCCAGGGAGCGTTCCAGATGCCGGGCGGCCCGGGGGTCGATGAGGGAGGTGGCCTCGTCGAGAACCAGGGTGTGCGGGTCGGCGAGCACCAGCCGGGCCAGCGCGAGCTGCTGTGCCTGCGCGGGCGAGACGGCCAGTCCACCGGATCCCACCACGGTCTCCAGTCCTGAAGGCAGCGCCAGCACCCAGTCCAGCGCGTCCACCGCCGCCAGCGCGTCGCGTACCTGCGCCTCGGAGGAGGAGGGCCGGGCGATCAGCAGGTTGTCGCGTACGGTGCCCTTGAACACGTGGTGCTCCTGGGTGACCAGCGCGACGTGCCCCCGCAGATCGTCCAGCGGCAGGTCGACCAGCGGCACGCCGCCCACGGTCACGGCCCCGGTGCGCGGCCCGTGGATGCCCGCCAGCAACCGCCCCAGGGTGGACTTGCCCGCCCCGGACGGGCCCACCATGGCCAGCCGTTCGCCGGGCTGGACGGTCAGCGACACGCCGTGCAGCACGTCGCGCCCCTCGCGGTACGCATAGCGGACGTCGTCGGCCTCCAGCAGCTCACCAGAGGGCTGCGAGGAGGAGGTCGCGCGGTCGTCCGGGACGTTGGCCACGCCGAGCAGCCGCGCCATGGCGGCGCCGCCCACCTGCAGCTCGTCGATCCACATCAGGAACCTGTCGAGCGGATCGATGAGCTGCTGCGCGTAGAGCGCGGCGGAGGTCACCTGGGCGAGCGTGACCCAGTCGTTGGTGTAGAACAGCCCGCCGACCAGCAACGCGCTCACCACGGGGATGACGTAGCCCAGCTCGACGATGGGATACCACACGACGCGCAGCCCGAGGGTGTACCGCTCGGCCCCGTACGAGCGCCGGATGTCGTCGTCGGCACGCGCCCGGCGACGGTCCTGCAGCCCCAGCGCCTCCACGGCGCGGGCGCCTTCGACGGTCTCGGCCAGCCCTTCGGTCATGTCGGCGTAGGCGGCGTTCTCGCGGAGGTAGCCGTCGCGCGCCCGCTTCAGATACCAGCGGGTGGAGGCCCAGAGCAGCGGCCCGGCGAGCAGCATGGGCAGCATGAGCAACGGGCTGACCAGCAGCAGCGCGCCAATGGTGATCACGAAGGTGACCAGGGCGATCAGGGTCTCGGGTACGGCGTGGCGTACGGTGCGCGACAGCGAGTCCACGTCCCGCGAGGTCCTGGTGATCAGGTCACCGGCCCCGGCCCGTTCGACGGTGGACAGCGGCAGCGCGAGGACCTGGTCCACGAACTCCTCGCGCAACTCGGCCAGCACCTTCTCGCCGAGCCTGGCGGAGGCCAGCACGGCGTACCGCATGAGCAGGCCCTGCAGCAGCAGGAACGCGCCGATGACGGTGGCCACGAGGAGGACGTTCACCTCGGCGCCGTACTCGACCTGCTCCACCAGGCCGCCGAGCTGCCACGGGACGACCAGCCCTGCGCCGGCGGCCAGGCCGTGCAGGAGCAGGGCCACGGCGAGCCGGCGCGGGTATTTCAGGGTCAGGCGCCTGGCGTAGGCACGCACCTGTTTCCGGTCGGCGACCGGCAGGATCTCGCGGGCCATGTCAGTCTTCCCCTCGGGTGACGGTCGCGGCGTATTCGGGTGAGTTGTCCAGGAGGTGGCGGTGCGCGCCCTCGGCGAGCACGCGGCCGTCCTCCACGTAGATCACGTGGTCGGTGCGGTCGAGCACGAGCGGGCTGGTGGTGCAGACCAGCGTGGTCTTACCGGCACGGGCCTTGGCCAGCCGTTCGGCGATGCGGGCCTCGCTGTGCGCGTCGACGGCGCTGGTGGGCTCCACGAGGATGAGCACCTCGGGGTCGGCCAGCAACGCCCTGACCAGCCGCAGCCGCTGCTGCTGCCCGCCGGAGAACTCCCGCCCCGCCTCGGCCACCAGCGCGTCGAGCCCCTCGGGCAGGGCCTCCACGATGTCGGTGGCGCAGGCCGCCTCGAGGGCCTGGCGCAGTTGCTCGTCGGAGGCGTCACCGCGAACGTCCAGCTCGTCGCGGAGCTTCCCGGTGAACAACCGGGCGCCGTTGTCGGCGACCAGGATCCGGGCGTGAACCTCGTCCATGGGCAGCGTGGCCAGGTCGGCCGCGCCGAAGGTGACGTCGCCGTGGGCGTAGCGGCCCAGCCGGTCGGCGATGGCGATGGCGTCCTCGGGCGCGTTCGCGGCGACGGCGGTGAGCGAGCCGGGCTGGATGGTGACCCCGCTGTACGAGTCGCGCAGCACGCCGCCCACGCTGCTCCCGGTGCCGCCGGTGACCTCGGGCTCGATCGACAGGATCCGGATGACGCGGCCGGCCGCGACGTGGCCCTTGGTGAGCTTGTCCGCGGCCTCGGTGAGGGTGCGCATGGGGCCGATCAGGAACACCGCGTACAGGTAGAACGCCACGAGCTGGCCGACGGGGATCTCGCCCGCGACGGCGAAGGAGGCGCCGATCCCGGTGACGACCGCGATGAGAATGCCGGGCAGCACGATCTGGGCCGCTTCGAGCACCGACTCGACCCCGGCCACGCGCACCCCGGCATGGCGTACGCGCTGTGACTCCTCGCGGTAGCGCTCGGCGAACACCTGCTCCCCGCCGATCCCGCGCAGCACCCGCAGCCCGGCCACGATGTCGGCGGCCCGGGTGGACAGGTCGCCGGTCAGCTCGCGGTGACTGGCCTGCCGCTTGTGCAGGGGCCTCAGCAACGGCCCCACGGCTACGGCCATGAGCGGCACGCCGAACAGCACGAGCAGCCCGAGCGGCAACGACGTCGTGATGAGGATCACGGTCACGGTGACGATCGCCACGATGGAGCCGATGCCGCGCAGCAGGATGTCCATGGAGCTGCCGATGTGGGCGATGTCGGAGTTGCCGACGGCGACGACCTCCCCCGTGGAGAGGCGCTTCGGCAGCGTGGCGCCGAGCCCGGCGGCCTGCCTGGTGGTCAGCTGTACGGTGCGGTAGGCGGCGGCCAGCCAGTTGAAGACGGCCATCCGATGCCGCATGATCCCGGTGAACGCCTGCAGCAACCCGAGTGCGAGCAGGATGGCCGCCCAGACCAGCAACCCTTCTGTGTCCTTGGCGGTGACGGCCTCGATCCCCTTGCCGAGCACGGCCGGCATCAACGCCTGCACCAGCCACCACAGGGTCGCGTACCCGATGCCGGCGAGCAGAGCAGCCGACTGACGCCGCGCGTTCCACCACAGAAAGCGGAACGGGCTGCGTATGTCGGGCACGCCAGGATCGGCGTCAGGAAGGGAGCGCATAGCCTGACAAGATTGGCTTGCCGCCCCCTGACTCGGCAATCGGTTTTCCACGTGTGCCGGCCCCGCCCAAAAGCGCCGCCGGATCCTCCGGGACGCGCGCCGGGTCCCTCGCTCCCGGACGCGCCAGAGCCAGGTTCCGCACCTGACCTTTACGAAGCTCGGACATGCACCCTGTGTAACAGAGCGTGACCATGTGTGATGAAGTGGGGGTGTGAGCGCCGAAGATCTCCTTCTCAAGACCGGCCGGTTCCTGCGCAGGTCGGTCACGAGCGGCGACCTGCACACCCTCTACCTGACCGGCGGCACCGAGGGCGACACCTTCTACCGCGACCGGTGGAGCCACGACAAGGTGGTCAGGTCGACCCACGGCGTCAACTGCACGGGCTCGTGCTCGTGGAAGGTGTTCGTCAAGGACGGCATCATCACCTGGGAGTCGCAGGAGACCGACTACCCGAGCGTGGGCCCCGACAGCCCGGAGTACGAGCCGCGCGGCTGCCCGCGCGGCGCCGCCTTCTCCTGGTACACCTACTCGCCGACCCGGATCCGCTACCCGTACGCCAGGGGCGTCCTGGTCGAGATGTACGCAGAAGCGAGGCGCCGCCTGAGCGACCCGGTAGCCGCCTGGGCCGAAATCACGACAAATCCCGAAAAAAGGGAGAAGTACCAGCAGGCCCGCGGCCACGGCGGCCTCGTCAGGATCAGCTGGGACCTGGCCACCGAGCTGATCGCCGCGGCCCACGTCCACACCATCAAGACGTACGGCCCCGACCGCGTCGCCGGCTTCTCCCCCGTCCCCGCCATGTCGATGGTCTCCCAGGCCATCGGCGCCCGGTTCGTGTCGCTGATCGGCGGCACCATGCTCTCCTACTACGACTGGTACGCCGACCTGCCCGTGGCCTCCCCGCAGGTGTTCGGCGACCAGACGGACGTGCCGGAGTCCGCGGACTGGTGGGACGCCGCGTACCTGATCATGTGGGGGTCGAACGTCCCCGTCACCCGCACCCCGGACGCCCACTGGATGGCCGAGGCCCGCTACCGGGGCCAGAAGGTCGTCGTGGTCGCGCCCGACTACAGCGACGCGGCCAAGTTCGCCGACGAGTTCCTCAGCGTGCGGCCCGGCACCGACGGCGCGCTGGCCATGGCCATGGGGCACGTGCTGCTCAAGGAGTTCTTCGTCGAGCGCGCCCGGCCGTACTTCACCGACTATGTCAGGCGCTTCACCGATCTGCCCTTCCTCGTGACGCTGCGCAGCCACATGGGCTCGTACGTCCCCGGCAAGTTCCTCACCGCCAAGGACCTGGGCTCGCAGGAGGAGGCGGCCGAGTGGAAGACGGTCTTCGTCTCGGAGCAGACCGGCGAGCCCGTGGTGCCGAACGGCTCGGTCGGCTTCCGCTGGACCGGCTCGGGCGCGGGCCGCTGGAACCTGAACCTCGACACGACCCCCAAGCTCACGTTGTACGGCGGCGAGACGGCCGAGGTGCTGCTCCCCCGCTTCGACGGCGGCCACTCGGCCCACCGGGGAGTGCCGGTCATGCGCGTGGGCGAGCACCTGGTCACCACGGTGTTCGACCTGCTCCTGGCCCACTACGGGGTGGGCCGCCCCGGGCTGCCAGGGAGCTGGCCCACCGGTTACGACGACGACGCGGAGCCGTACACGCCGGCCTGGCAGGAGCCGATCACCGGCGTACCGGCGCGGCGAGCGGTGAAGATCGCCAGAGAGTTCGCCAGGACGGCGGAGTCGACCGGCGGGAGATGCATGATCATCCTGGGCGCGGGCACCACGCAGTGGTTCCACGGCGACACGATGTACCGCGCGTTCCTGTCCCTGCTCCTGCTGACCGGCTGCCAGGGCCGCAACGGCGGCGGCTGGGCGCACTACGTGGGGCAGGAGAAGTGCCGCCCGCAGAGCGGCTGGGCGCTGCTGGCCGGGGCGCTGGACTGGTCGAGGCCGCCGCGGCAGGTGCCGGGCACGCCGTTCTGGTACCTGCACACCGATCAGTGGCGCTACGAACGCTTCCACGCCGGCGAGCTGGCCTCGCCCCTGGCCCCTGGCGCCTTCCGCGGCAAGCACGCCGCCGACCTCGTGACGGAGGCGGTCGCGAACGGCTGGATGCCGATGTCCCCGGCCTTCGACCGCAACCCGCTGGACTTGGGCGACGCCGACGATCCCATCGCCTACACGCGCGAGGAGCTGCGCTCGGGCCGGCTCAGGCTCGCCGCCGAGGATCCGGACGACCCGCGCAACTGGCCCCGCGTCCTCACCCTGTGGCGCTCCAACCTGCTCGGCGCGTCCGCCAAGGGCGACGAGTACTTCCTGCACCACCTCCTCGGCACCGCCTCCAACCTGGACCACCCCGACGAGGAGGCGCCGAAGGGCAAGCTGGATCTGCTCGTGACTCTCGACTTCCGTATGACGTCCTCCACGATCTTCTCCGACGTCGTGCTGCCCGCCGCCACCTGGTACGAGAAGCACGATCTGTCCTCCACGGACATGCACCCGTTCGTGCACGCGTTCAATCCGGCGATCAGCCCGCCCTGGCAGACGAAGACGGATTTTTCCGCCTTTCACGCCATCGCGCGGACCTTCAGCGACCTGGCGAGAGACCGGCTCGGGGTCCGCAGGGACGTGGTGGCGGTCGCGTACCAGCACGACACCCCAGGCGAGATCGCCCATCCAGGGCCGGACACACCCGAACTCCAGCTGGTCGAACGCGACTACGGCGCGACCGCGGAGAAGCTGGCCGCGCTCGGCCCGCTGACCGAGCGGCTCGGCATCCAGGTCAAGGGCGTCACGTTCATGCCGGACCGGGAGGTCGACTGGCTGGGCCGGCGCTGTGGCCTCGTACCCAGGGGTGTGGCCAAGGGCAGGCCGGAGCTCGACACCGACGTCAAGGCGTGCGAGACGATCCTCGCCCTGTCGGGGGTGAGCAACGGCAGGCTGGCCGCCCAGGGCTTCAGGCAGCTCGCCGACCGGACGGGCGTGAGCTTCGCCGGCGTGGCCCAGGAGCGGCACCGCATCGTCTTCTCCGACACCCAGGCCGGGCCGACCCAGGTCGCCGCCAGCCCCGAGTGGTCGGGCAAGGAGTCGCACGACCGCCGCTACTCGCCGTTCACGATCAACGTCGAGCACGGCAAACCCTGGCACACGCTCACCGGCCGCATGCACTTCTTCCTCGACCACGACTGGATCCACGAGTACGGCGAGGCGCTCCCCGTCTACCGCCCGCCGCTCGACCTGGCCGCCCTGTGCGGCGAGACGGGCACCCTGCGCTACCTGACCCCGCACAACAAGTGGTCGCTCCACTCCGAATACCACGACAACCTGCTCATGCTGTCCCTGTCGCGCGGCGGCCCGACGATCTGGATGTCGACGCAGGACGCCGCCGAGCTGGGCGTATCGGACAACGACTGGGTGGAGGCGGTCAACCGCAACGGCGTGGTCGTGGCCAGGGCGGTGGTCTCCCACCGCATGCCGCCGGGCACGGTCTACATGCACCACGCCCAGGACCGGCTCATCGACGTGCCGAAGTCGGAGGCGACCGGGCGGCGCGGCGGCATCCACAACGCGCTCACGCAGATCCTCATCAAGCCGACGCACATGATCGGCGCCTACGCCCAGCTCTCGTACGCCTTCAACTACCTGGGCCCCACCGGCAACCAGCGCGACGAGATCACCACCATCCGCCGCCGGGCCCAGGAAGCGGAGTACTGATGAGCGAACCCGACGCAGTGAGCGGAGTGGTCGCGACGAAGGAGCGCCCGCGAAGCGAACGAGGAGCGGTGAGCGACCAATGAGCCCGCGCGAACCCGACGCAGTGAGCGGAGTGGTCGCGACGAAGGAGCGCCCGCGAAGCGAACGAGGAGCGGTGAGCGACCAATGAGCCCGCGCGAACCCGACGCGGTGAGCGACCAATGAGCCCGCGCGTCATGGCTCAGGTCGCCATGGTGATGAACCTGGACAAGTGCATCGGGTGCCACACCTGCTCGGTCACCTGCAAGCAGGTCTGGACCAACCGGCCAGGCATGGAGTACGTCTGGTTCAACAACGTCGAGACCCGCCCTGGCCAGGGCTACCCCAGGCGCTACGAGGACCAGGACCGCTGGCGGGGCGGCTGGGTGCGCGACGGCAGGGGCCGGCTCAGACTCCGGGCGGGCGGCCGCCTCCGCAAGCTGCTGAGCATCTTCGCCAACCCCCGCATGCCCTCCATCCAGGACTACTACGAGCCCTGGACCTACGACTACGAGAACCTCACCAACGCCCCTCTCACCGGCGACGTCCCCGTGGCCCCGCCCAGATCCCTGATCAGCAACCAGCCGGAGAAGATCAGCTGGAGCGCCAACTGGGACGACAACCTCGGCGGCGACCCGAGCCCCGATCCGGTGCTGGCCAAGGTGTCGGAGCAGGTCAGGATGGAGTTCGAGCAGGCGTACATGTTCTACCTGCCGCGCATCTGCGAGCACTGCCTCAACCCGTCGTGCGTGGCCTCCTGCCCGTCGGGCGCCATGTACAAGCGGGAGGAGGACGGCATCGTCCTGGTCGACCAGGACCGCTGCCGCGGCTGGCGCATGTGCGTGACGGGGTGCCCGTACAAGAAGGTGTACTTCAACCACAAGACCGGCAAGGCCGAGAAGTGCACGTTCTGCTACCCCCGGGTGGAGGTCGGGCTGCCCACGGTCTGCTCCGAGACGTGCGTCGGCCGCCTGCGCTACCTCGGCGTCCTGCTGTACGACGCCGACCGCGTCACCGAGGCCGCCTCGGTCGCCGACGAGCGGGACCTGTACGAGGCCCAGCTCGGCGTCTTCGTCGACCCGTACGATCCGGCGGTCGACGACGCCGGGCTGCCGGCCGAGTGGGTGGAGGCCGCCCGCAGGTCACCCGTCTATGACCTGATCACGAAATATCGGATAGCCCTCCCCCTGCACCCTGAGTACCGCACCCTGCCGATGGTCTGGTACGTCCCCCCGCTCTCCCCCGTCGTGGACGCGCTGTCCGGGACCGGCCACGACGGCGAGGACGCGGACAACCTGTTCGCCGCCATCGAGTCCATGCGGATCCCCGTCGACTACCTGGCCGAGCTGTTCACCGCCGGCGACCCGGTTCCCGTGACCGCCGCGCTGCGCCGCCTGGCCGCGATGCGGTCGTACATGCGGGCGGTCAACCTCGGCGAGCAGCCGGTCCTCGCCGACGTGGGCCTGAGCGAGGACGACCTCCTCGCGATGTACCGGCTGCTGGCCCTGGCCAAGTACGAGGAGCGCTACGTCATCCCGACCGCCTACGGCAACGCGCCCGGCGTCGTGGAGGAGGCCGGCTGCAGCCTCGACTACGACGGGGGCCCCGGCATGCAGCCGCCGTTCGGCGAGGCGTCGGGCCGCCCGGTCCCGGTCTCGATCGAGAGCTTCCACGGCCTGAAACAGCGCCAGACCAGCGACGAGATCAGCCACGACCGGGTGAACCTCCTCAACTGGGACGGCCGGGGCACCCCAGCCGGCCTCTTCCCACCGAAAAAGGGGAAGTCATGATCAACAGGACCGTTGTCTGGCAGGCCGCCGCGCACCTGCTCGCCTATCCCGACGAACGCTTCTGGCGGCGCCTGCCGCTGATCAGGGAGGCGGCGGAGCCGCACTTCGCCGCGTTCCTCACGCGCGCCGCCGACCTCGGTCACGGCGAGCTGGCCGCGCACTACGTGGAGACGTTCGACCTGCAGCGCCGCTGCTGCCTCTACCTGACCTACTACGCCGACGGCGACACCCGCCGCCGCGGCGAGTCACTGGCCGCGCTGAAACGGCGCTACCGCACGGCCGGATGGGAGCTGATGGACGACGAACTGCCCGACTTCCTGCCGGTGATGCTGGAGTTCGCCGCGGTCGATCCCTCGGGGGCGGGCGTGCTGGCGGAGCACCGGGCGGGCCTGGAGCTCCTGCTGACCGCCCTGACCGAGCGCGACTCGCCGTACGCGCACGTGATCGGGACGGTCTGCGCGGCCCTGCCGCCGATCACCGCCGCGCAACGGGCCCAGGCCGCCCGCCTGGCCAGGGGCGGCCCGCCGGCCGAGACCGTGGGAGGCTACCTGTGACCTGGGGTGAGAGCGCGCTCTGGGTGATCGCACCGTACGTCACCCTGGTGATATTCATCGGCGGGCTGATCTGGCGCTACAAGTACGACAGGTTCGGCTGGACCACCCGCTCCTCCCAGCTCTACGAGAGCCCGCTGCTGCGCGTGGCAAGCCCGCTGTTCCACTACGGGCTGCTGTTCGTGATCGTCGGGCACGTGATCGGCCTGCTCGTCCCGGTGCGCTGGACCAACGCCATCGGCGTGTCCAACGACGCCTACCACGTGAACGCGCTGCTCTGGGGCGGGGTGGCCGGCGTGGTCACCCTGGTGGCGCTGGGCCTGCTGGTGTACCGCCGCCGCGTCAACGGCCCGGTCTTCACGGCCACCACGGTCAATGACAAGATCATGTATCTGGTGCTGGCGGCGGCGATCGTCACGGGTGTGGTGACCACGGTGGCCGGGTTCGACCCGAGCGTGGTGAGCTACCGGACCACGGTCGGGCCGTGGTTCCGCGGGGTGCTCACACTCCAGCCGGACACCGTGGCGATGGGGAACGCGAGCGGTCTTTACAAGCTGCACACGTTGGTCGGGATGGCGCTGTTCGTACTCTTCCCGGTCAGCCGCCTGGTCCACGCCCTTTCAGCCCCGTTGGGTTATTTGTTCCGTCCTTACATCGTGTATCGGAGGCGGACCCGATAGCGGCCGCACGGCTCCGGCAGGGGTGCGAGTAGGCCAGAATCGACCCTTGTGAAGCACGGGTACACCAACAGCACGGTCGGCGACGGCGCCCTGGTGGTGAAGTGTTACCAGGGCCCGGACGCGGCGTTCAGGCTCGGCACGGAGAGCAGATACCTGCGCCGCCTGCGCGGGCGGCTCCCGGTCCCGCGCGTTCACCAGATCACCTCGACGAGCCTGAGCACCCGCTTCGTCTCCGGCGCGCACGGCCAGGATCTCCTGGACGAGGGCCGCGTGACGGAGGTGTTCACCGAGTGCGGGCGGATCCTGAGCCGCATCCACCGGCTGGGCATCGTCCACGGGGACTTCGGCCCGCAGAACCTGCTGTTCGACCCGGCCACGTTCGAGACGGCCGCGATCCTCGACTGGGAGTGGGCCCACCCGGGCCGGCCGGTCGAGGACCTCGCGTGGTGCGAGTGGATCGTCCGCACCCACCACCCCGAGCACGTGCCGCTGCTCCCGCACTTCTTCGACTCCTACGACGGTCCCGTCCCCGCCTGGGCCGAGCGCCACGAGGCGATGGTCGCGCGCTGCCGCGACCTGCTCGACTTCTGCGTCCGCTGGGAGCCCGGCGGTGACGGCGAGAAGTCGTGGCACGAACGCCTCGCCGTCACCGAGGCGTGGACCGAGGGCCTTTGACGGTTCTGTCGGTGGCCTTTGCCCATCTCGGGGCATGACGGACGGCGTGATTCTCGTACTCGGAGCGACGGGCTCCACCGGCCGGCGCGTGACCGGCCGGTTGCGTGCCGCCGGCCACACCGTCCGCGCGGCCTCCAGGAACGGCGGGACCAGGTTCGACTGGTCAGAGCCCGGCACTTGGGAGGCGGCCGTCTCCGGCGTGTCCGGCATGTATCTCATGGCCCCCGACGGCACGCCGGTGGACCCGGCGTTCGTGTCCCTCGCGGTGGAGCGCGGCGTCGAGCGCGTCGTGCTGCTGTCCAGCTCGGGCATCGAGACCATGGGCGACGAGCGCCTGCTGACCGCCGAGCGCACCGTCCGCGACTGCGGCGCCGCGTGGACCATCCTGCGGCCGAGCTGGTTCGACCAGAATTTCGACGAGGGCTTCCTCCGGCCGGCGGTCATGGCGGGCGAGGTGGTGATTCCGCTCGGGGACGTACGCCAGGCGTTCGTGGACGCCGGTGACATCGCCGCCGTCGCCGTCGCCGCCCTCACGGAGGACGGCCACGCGGGGCGGGTCTACGAAGTGACCGGGCCGCAGTCGCTGACGTTCGGCGAGGCAGTGGAGATCGTCGGCCGGGCGGCCGGGCGCGAGGTCGCCTACCTGGGGACGGACGAGGACTACCTCGCCGCGCAGAACTTCTCAGGACAGGCGATGCGCGACGCAAAGACGTTCGCCGCGCTGCGCGAGCACGGCGACCAGCCGGTCTCGGACGCCGTGCTCGAAGTCGCCGGCCGCGCCCCGAAGCCCTTCGAGACGTACGCCGCCGAAGCCGCCGCCGCGGGCGCCTGGCAGGAGTGACCTCAGTTCGCCCCTAGCCGACGTATCAGGGCCACGGCGTCGTCCAGGAGGTCGATCTCCCGCTTGGTGAGCGTCGCGTTGGCGGCGCGCCTGGCGGCCGCCCGGTCCATGGGCTCGCCCGTGTCCACCGTGTCACCGAGCTCCGCGAGCAGCGCGGCCAGCACCGACCGCGCCGGCGCCGCCAGCTCGTTCTCCGGGTGCACGGCCTCCTGCGCGAGGATCACCGCCGACAGGGCGTGGTCCAGCGCCGGTGGCCCCTCCTCTGTGTTGCACCAGTCGATCACGACCGGCCCGCGCGGGGTGAGCAGCACGTTGTCGGGATGCAGGTCCAGGTGCAGGATCCGGTCGGCGGGGTCGGCGGACAACCTGGCCGGGATCTCGTGCAGCCGCCGCAGCAGCCGCCCGAGCGTCCGGCCCGCCTCCTCGATGGTGATCTCGCCGTCGATCAGCGCCCGCAGCATCGTCGGCCCGGTCAGCCGCTCCATCACGAGGTCGGTGGCCGGCCTCTCGGCGGGGTGGACCCGGGGCACCGGGAAGCCGTGCTGGGCGACGTACTCCATGACGGCCGACTCGCGGCGCGCGTCCAAGGGGAGCCGGTAGCGGCGCAGCACCCGCTCGTCGTCGAGCGCGTACACGTCGGCGCTGCGCCCTTTCCCCAGCAACTCACCGATCTCCATTCGAACACCCTACGTCGGGGCGATCCGCTCCAGATCGGCCAGATCGGCGGCGTGCTCCCGCTCCATGACGGCCGCCAGCTCCCGCACTTCCCGGTCGCCGCCCGCGCTCTGCTCCCCCTTCGCCATCAGCACCGACTGATCCAGGTACGCCCGCAGCAACCCGGCGAACCGCCGGTCGAACGCGTCGCCGTCGGAGCCGGTCAGCGTTCGCAGGTCGTCGGAGGTGGGCATGCCCGGCATGTCATGGGCGGCGTGCGGGTTCTCGCCGGTGACGCGGGCCTGGGCGAGGAGGTCGCGGAGCCGGGCTCGTTCGCGCTCGTGCCGGTCACCGAGCCGGGCGGCCAGGCCGGCGAGCGGCCGGTCGGCCGCGCGGTCCTCGGCCAGCTCCAGGACGGGCAGCGCCCGGGTGTGCAGGGCGTCGGCGAGTTGCAGCCAGGCCACGTCGGTCGTCGTGAAGCGCACGTCGGTCGAACGCGGCGCAGGCGGCTCCCCGGGGGCGGAGCAGCCCAGCAGGACCGCGAAGAGCAGCAGGCACGAGAAACCCCTGAGCACCGGAAGGACCTCCTACAGGAAAGGGGTCCGGGCG
>NZ_JADOGI010000237.1 GCF_015645445.1 Nonomuraea cypriaca
GTCGTCGACCGTCACGTTGACCTCCGTGACGCGCATGCCGAGCATGTGACTGACGGTCCTCGCCACGTTCGTCTTGACCTCGGCGGCCACCTCCATCACGATGTGGCCGTACTCGATCACGATCGTCAGGTTGACCGTCACCTGACGATCATGGATCTGCGCGCTGACCCCCTGGTTGCCGCGCCGCGAGCCTATGCCGATGCGGTCGCGTACGGACTCGAACGCCCGAGCCAGGTCGCCCCCCATGTCGGCGACCCCCTCCACCTCGAGGGCCGCCAGGGAGGCGATCTTCTCGATCACCTCGTCGGCGACCTTGATCCGGCCCTTCACACCGGCACCGGAAGAGGGCTGCTCGGTGTGCGAGGACCCAGGGTGAGCTCCAGAGTCGGACTCAGGGTCGGAATGGTCGGCTGGCGGGGCGGGGTGTTCGGCGAGAGCTTCACTCATGGCGGGCCTCCTTCAGGCAAGGTGCTTAGGGATTGTGCCGGAAGAGCACCCTGTTTGTCCGGGGTCCTATGCTGCTAGTTATGCACGATCAGGCAGGGGCAGGCGATCCCGACAACTTCCAGCGTCTGTGGACCCCGCATCGCATGGCCTACATCAAGGGCGAGAACAAGCCGACGGGCACGGGCCCAGAGGACGGGTGCCCGTTCGACGCGATCCCCAAGATGACCGACGAGGAGGGCCTGATCGTCGCCAGGGGGAACACGGTCTACGCCGTGCTGAACCTCTACCCGTACAACTCCGGCCATCTGATGGTGGTGCCCTACCGGCACGTGTCCGACTACGCCGAGCTGGAGGCGGCCGAGCTGGTCGAGCTGGGCGAGTTCACCCAGCGGGCGCTGCTGGCGCTGCGCAAGGCCAGTGGCGCGCAGGGTTTCAACGTCGGCATGAACCTCGGCCACGTGGCCGGCGCGGGCATCGCCGCCCACCTGCACCAGCACGTGGTGCCCAGGTGGGGCGGCGACACGAACTTCATGCCGGTCGTCGCCCAGACCAAGGTCCTGCCGCAGCTACTTCGCGACACCCGCCAGCTTCTCGCCGACGCTTGGGGCTGAGCCCGTGCGGCGGTAGATCACACCGATGCCGGTGGCCAGCAGGAGCGGCACGGCCAGGGCCAGCGCCATGGACAGCACCGCCGCGCCCGAGTCGTTGACCAGCATCCCGAGCACCCCGCTGACCAGCGTGCCGATGATCCCGGCACGCAACGCGGGAGAGTGCGCGAACGCGGCGGGCACCACTCCCGCCGACGCCTGCTCCGGCCGCAGGATCGCGTAGATCAGGAACGCCACGGCCACGATCACGATCGGCATGAGGTTCGGGCTGAGCAGCGTGGCGAGCATGGCGTCGAGCTTGCGCAGGATGACGTCGATCGCCTCGCCGCTCAGCACCTGGCCGACGAACCTGCCCAGATGGGTCTGCTTGTCCGGCGGTTGCAGGTAGTTGTAGTAGGAGAAGGCCATCACGATCACACCGCCCGCCACGGCGAACGCGCCCAGCTTGACCAGCGAGACCCGCTTGCCCGCGACCAGCAGCGCGGTCACCGCGATGCCCGGCACGAACGCGATCACGCCGCCGAAGTCGCTGCCCATCCCCGACCCGCCGAGCACCATGGCGAACAGGCCCAGCACCACGATCGCGGCCACGCCGATCCGGCCTGGATAGCGGTGTGCGATGACCGTGGCGGTCAGCAGCGTGCCGGTGGCCAGCAGCGCGAACGGGATGTTGCCCAGGCCGAAGTAGCGGGCCCCCTGCTCGGCGCTGTAGCCCATGAAGCTGTTGAGCTGGAGCGTGGTGCCTGTCAGCAGGTCACCGGCGAGCGTGAGCGCGGTGACGCCGGCGACCACGGCCAGCGGGCCGAGCGGCCGGCGCCGCCATGGCCCGGCCAGCGCCAGCACGGTGATCGCGGCCCACCAGGCCAGCATGCCGCCGAACAACTGCAGGTGGTCGGTCCAGGGCAGCAGATTGACCAGGAGCGAGGTGACGGGCAGGGCGGCCAGGGCCACGGCGGCCAGCCGCACCCACGGCAGGGCCTTGTGGCGGCGCAGCAGCAGGAAGGCCAGCACGTAGAACAGGACCTGGAGGACCGCCAGGGCGGTGAAGTACTGGCCCTTCGCCGAACGCATGGTCTGCGCGGTGGCGTCGGCCCGCTCAAGCTGCTCGAACGACCCGGCCTCCCCGCCGATCCGCATCGGCACGCCCACGACCGAGGCGGGCACCGGGACGCCGAGCCTGTTCAGCGTGGTGGCGGTGAGGTCGGGCAGGATCGAGATGTCCTCCCGGCGGGTGGAGGCCGCGCCGAGCAGGTGGCCCTCCGCACCCGGCTCGCGCAGCGCGGCCACCCGCAGATGCGGTACGGAGCCGTGGTCGGACAGCCCCGCGAGCAGCACCGTCGTGCCGGCGGGCAGGACCGACAGCAGCGCCCCAGCCTTGGCGTCGGCCAGTCGCAGCGCCTCGCGCCGCTGGGCGGCGGTGAGCTGCTCGGGCGTCTTCGGCAGCCGGTCGCCGGTCAGGTAGGGGCGGATGAGGTCGTCCACGTCCATGGCGATCATCCGGCACTGCTCCAGGTCGGTGGTCCTGACCTGGAGCGGCGAGGCGTGGTAGCGGCTCACCGCGCCCTGACGGTCGGCCAGCGCCAGTGCGGCGCCCGGGCCGATCGCGATCGAGCACTGGCCTGCCGCCTTCAGCGACTCGCCCAGGGTGCCGGCGTTGCGCTGCCCGGCCACGTCGATGAGGTAGCGGTAGTCCGGGATGACCGCGCCCGTGCCCTGCGTCCGCGGTGCCGGGGGCGCGCCGCAACCGTAGCCGACGGCCGATCTGGTGCCGGCTGAGACGGTCAGCCAGCCGTCGTAGGGGCAGGTCACGTTGCCGACCGTACGGACCGAGAGCGAGCCGGCCGCGCTCGCCTCGGCCAGCGCCCAGAGGTTGGGCGTGTCGGACCGGGTGAGGTCGTTCCAGTGCAGACCGGGCACACCGATGAGGGCCACCCGCCCCGCGGCGTCGGCCATTCGCGCGGCGTCGTCCGCCGCCCGCGCGGCGGACGCGGACCACCCTTGACCGACCAGCAGCTGACCGAGCAGCACGGCCAGCACGACCAGCGCGCGCCTCACCCCGATGACCTCCCGCGATCGATGAGTTCCGCGGCACGGCACAGGGCACGTGCCACTGGACGCGACTACCCTCTCACGACCCGGAGTATCGAATGGCCGCTTACGCGATCAAAGGCGCGGCCGTCAGCTCTCGCCCGCCCGCACCTTCGCCGGCGGGCTCTCGTTGTGCAGCCGGTCGAGCGCGGTGACCAGGTAGGTGCCCGCCGACTTCGCGGTGTACGACGGCCCGGTGACGACGGCCATCAGATCGCGGGCGTCGGTGGTGTGGCAGTCCTTGCCCGACTTAGGCACCCGGTAGACCGCGTAGGCCCGCGCGCCCGCGGAAGGCGTCCACGACAGCCTGTTGCCGGCCGCCCTGAGGCCGGAGGGCGCGTCAGGGGCTCGCCCGCCGCGCTCCTCCATGAGCGGAACGAGGGCCGGGCGCTCGTAGTGCGTCCTGGCGAGGCGGTCCACCGCGCCGAGCGGGTTGGCCACGAGATTCTTGGCGCTGAAGAAGACCTCGCCGTCCACCTGCTTGCGCGCGCGGTTGGCGGTCACCTCGGCGGCCAGCTCGCCCGGCCTGGTCCAGGCCCGGTCGTCCGTCGCGCCGACCCGGTAGAGGCCCTGGCCGATGTACAGCTGCACGCCGGTGCCCTTGACCTCGCCGGCCCACCAGCGCAGCAGCGTGTCGTAGTCGGCCAGCCGGTGCCCGCGCGGCCAGTAGAGCTGCGGCAGCACGTAGTCGACCGTGCCGGCCTTGATCCAGGCCCGCGCGTCGGCGTAGATCGAGTCGTACGCGGACATGCCCGACGTGCTGGAGCCCGACGGGTCGTTGGACTTGTTACGCCAGATGCCGAACGGGCTGATGCCGAACTTCACGTGGTTCTTCGCCGCGTGCACGGCCTCGTCCACCTGGGCGACGAGCGTGTTGACGTTGTCGCGGCGCCACTCGGCGAGCCGCTCGCCCTTGCCGTAGCGCTTGAACGCGGCCGAGTCGTCGAACTTCGCGCCCGCCACCGGGTACGGGTAGAAGTAGTCGTCGAAGTGCACGCCGTCCACGTCGTAGCGGCTGACCACGTCGGTGATGACCTTGGTGACGTGCTCGCGCACGGCCGGCAGGCCCGGGTTGTAGTAGAGACGGCCGCCGTACTTGATCGTCCAGTTGGGGTGCCGGCGCGCGGGGTGGGCGGCTGGCAGCTTGGCGGTGCTGTCGCGGTAGGAGGCGCGGTAGGGGTTGAACCAGGCGTGGAACTCCATGCCGCGCTTGTGCGCCTCACCGATGAGGAACGGCAGCGGGTCCCAGCCGGGGTCCTTGCCCTCGGTGCCTGTCAGGTATTGCGACCAGGGCTCCAGCGACGACTTGTAGAGCGCGTCCGAGGCGGGCCGCACCTGCAGGAAGACCGCGTTGAGATTGCGCTTGGCGGCGCTGTCGAGGATCTTCGTGTATTCGGTCCGCTGCCGGGCGGGGCTCAGGCCGGGGCGGGAGGGCCAGTCGATGTTCGTGGTCGTGGCGATCCACACGCCGCGCAGCTCCCGCTTCGGGTGGCGGGGGTCGGCCTTGCAGGCCGCCGGGGCGGAGGTGGCTATGGCCGTCTGCTGCTCGCTCGCCGCCGGGGCTTCTCCCGCGGGGCCGAAGGCGTATGCGGCGCCGGTGGTGGCGGCCGCGAGGACGGCGACAGCTAGTAGTGGGCGTCCAGTTCGCATAGTCCTGCCAGTGTGTCATCTCCTCAGGCATGGGTTCGTACAAAACAGAAATCAGGCTGTGACCGTGTTGATATGGAAAAGCATGAATGAGCCGGGAGTGAAATGAGTTTCTCCCGGCTCATTCATGGTGATATCGGGCGGTTATTCCGTGGCCGCCACCTTGTGCGCGAGATTCGGCGGCAGCGGCTCGTAGCGCAGGAACGAACGGTGGAACGTCCCGGTGCCGTGCGACATGGATCGCAGGTCGATGGCGTACCGGGTGATCTCCAGCTCCGGCACCTCCGCCTTGACCAGCGTGCGTCCCGTGCCCACGGGTTCGGTGCCGAGCACCCGCCCGCGCCGCGAGGACAGATCTGACATCACCGACCCCACGTGGTCGTCGGCGACCAGCACCGACAGCTCGTCCACCGGCTCGAGCAGCAGCGTCGGCACCTTCGATGCCGCCTCCTTCAGCGCGAGCTGGCCCGCGATCTGAAAGGCCATGTCGGAGGAGTCGACCGAGTGGGCCTTGCCGTCGTACAGGGTGACGCGCACGTCGACCATCGGGTAGCCGGCGACGACGCCCCGCTCCATCTGGGCCCGTACCCCCTTCTCCACCGACGGGATGAACTGCCGCGGCACCACGCCACCCACGATCTTGTCCACGAACTCGAACCCGCCGCCGGACGGCAGCGGCTCGACCTCGAGGTGGCAGACGGCGTACTGGCCGTGGCCGCCGGTCTGCTTGACGTTGCGGCCCATCGCCTGGCACTTGCCGCCGAACGTCTCGCGCAGCGGCACCCGCAGCCCCACCCGCTCCACCTCGACGCCGTGGCGCTTGGACAGGCGGTCGAGCAGCACGTCGGTGTGCGCCTCGCCCATGCACCACAGGACGAGCTGGCGGGTCTCGGCGTTGTTCTCCAGTCGCAGTGTCGGGTCCTCGGCCACCAGCCTGCCGAGGGCCTGCGACAGCTTGTCCTCGTCGGCCTTGGACTTGGCCCTGATCGCCACCGGCAGCAACGGGTCCGGCATGGCCCAGGGAGTCATCAGCAGCGGCCGCTCGACGTCCGAGAGCGTGTCGCCGGTCTCGGCCCGCGACAGCTTGGCCACGGCCACGATGTCACCCGCGATCCCCTTGGCCGCGGCCCGCTGCTGCTTGCCCAGCGGGCTGGTCAGCGTGCCGATGCGCTCGTCCACGTCGTGGTCCTCGTGCCCGCGCTCGGCCATGCCGTGACCGGACACGTGCACGGTCATGTCGGGGCGCAGCGTGCCGCAGAAGACGCGTACGAGGCTGATGCGGCCGACGTACGGGTCGCTGGTGGTCTTGACGACCTCGGCGACCAGCGGCCCGTCTGGGTCGCATGCGGTGACCTTGACCGGCTTGCCCGACAGGTCGGTGATCTCGGGCGTGGGGTGCTCGAAGGGCGACGGGAACCCCTGCGTGATGAGCTCGAGCACCTCCTGCGCGCCGACGCCGAGCCCGCTGCACAGCACCGGGTAGAAGCTGCCGCGCGCGACCGCCTTCTCCAGGTCGTCGATGAGGACCTTGGTGTCGATGGGCTCGCCTTCGAGGTATCTCTCCATGAGCGACTCGTCCTCGCTCTCCTGGATGATGCCCTCGATCAGGACCCCGCGGTGCTCCTCGAGCTGCGCCGCGTACTCGGCGCCCGGTTCCTTCTCCGTGCGGGTGCCGGTGGCGTAGTTGTAGAACTTCTGCGAGAGCAGCCCGATCAGCCCGTTGACGTGCCCGTTGGTGATCACGGGCAGGTAGAGAGGGGCGACGCCGTCGCCGAAGACCTCCTGGCACGCGGTCAGCACCCCGTCGAAGTCGGCCCGCTGATGGTCGATCTTGGTGATCACCACCGCCCGCGGCATGCCGACCTGGGCGCACTCGTCCCACAACATCTGGGTGAGCCCGTCGACGCCTTCGGCCGCCGACACCACGAACAGGGCCGCGTCCGCGGCGCGCAGACCCGCGCGCAGGTCGCCCACGAAGTCGGCGTAACCGGGGGTGTCGAGAAAGTTGATCTTGATACCGTTGTGTACGAGCGGCGCCACGGCGAGGTTGACCGACCGCTGCTGCCGGACCTCGACCTCGTCGAAGTCGCTGACCGTGTTGCCGTCCTCCACCCGGCCCGCGCGCTGGATGGTGCCGGAAGCAGCCAGCAGCTGCTCGACGAGGGTCGTCTTACCCGCCCCTGAGTGGCCGACCAGCACGACATTGCGTATCGCATCAGCCCGGTCGGCCGCGGGTGCCCTGCCCGCGGCTCCTACACCGCCCACGTTCTTTTCCGCCACATCGGCCTCCCGCGTCGTCGGTTCTTCTTCCAACGACCGCGCCCGCGCGGAGGGTGACTAGAAACCGCATGGACGCGGTCTGTTCACCAAATACCCCTGTGGCGGATATCACAAGGGGGGTGGGGCAAAGAAAGTCGTCAGGCTTTTGATGGCCTACGATCGGACGGCGATGCTCAAACTCCTGCGCCCGGCCATGACCCGGATACTCACCCCGCTGGGCAGGGCTCTCGCCGGCCGCGGGATCGGCCCGGACGCCGTCACGGCGATCGGCACCCTCGGCACGGTCGTGTCGGCCCTGCTCTTCTTCCCCCTGGGACATCTGACCTGGGGTGCTCTCGCGATCACCGTCTTCGTGCTGTTCGACCTGCTCGACGGTGTCGTCGCCCGGCTCGGCGGGAAGGGGGGCAGCACCTGGGGGGCGTTTCTCGACTCGACGCTCGACCGGGTCGCCGACTCCGCCATCTTCGCCGGCCTGATCTTGTATTTCGTCTCCATAGACGACACGCTGATGGCCGCGGTGACGCTCGTCTGCCTGATCGCGGGCACTCTGGTCTCCTACGCCAAGGCCAGGGCCGAGGGGCTCGGGCTGACGGCCGACGTGGGGCTGGCCGAGCGGCCGGAGCGCCTGGTCGTGGCGCTGGTCGCGGCCTGCTTCTCGGGGCTCGGCGTCCCGTACATCCTGCCTGTGGGGATGTGGCTGCTCGCGGTGGCCAGCCTGATCACCGTGGTGCAGCGGGTCGTGGCCGTCTACCAGCAGACGAGGGAGAAATGAGCGAGAAGGCGTCCTTCGGCGATCGCGTCGTGGCCGCGGGGTTCGCGGCCGGCTGGAAGCTCGTGCCGCTGCTGCCGCGGCGTCCGGTGACGGCGGTCTTCCGCTTCGCGGCCGACCGGGTCTGGAGCAGGCGCGGCAAGTCCGTACGCCGGCTGGAGTCCAACCTGGCCAGGGTGACCGGCATCGACGCGGACAGCCGCGAGATCCGCGAGCTCAGCCGGGCCGGCATGCGCTCCTACTTCCGTTACTTCCACGAGGTCTTCGTGCTGCCGTCCATGAGGACCGAGGAGATCGTGCGCCGCACCCACGTGATCGGCGCCGAGCACGTGCACGACAACGTGGCGGCCGGCCGGGGCGTGGTGCTGGCGCTGCCGCACATGGGCAACTGGGACCAGGCGGGCGCCTGGCTGGTGGGCGTGGGTCACCCGTTCACGACCGTGGCGGAGCGGCTCAAGCCGGAGTCGCTGTTCCGCCGTTACGTCGCCTTCCGCGAAGGGCTCGGCATGGAGGTGCTGCCGCTGACGGGCGGCGACGGGCACAACTTCGGCAGCCTGGCCACCCGGGTGCGCAAGGGCGGCGTCGTGTGCCTGCCCGCAGAGCGCGACCTGACCAAGAGCGGGATCGAGGTGCGCTTCTTCGGCGCGACCACCAAGGTGCCCGCGGGCCCGCCGCTGCTGGCCGTGCAGACGGGGGCCGCGCTGCTGCCGGCCGTCGTCTACTTCGTCGGCGACGACTGGGGCATCCACATCCACGAGGAAGTGCCGGTCCCCGCCGAGGGCACCCGCAAGGAGAAGGTCGCCGTGGTGGCGCAGCGCATGACGGACGTCTTCGAGAAGGGCATCTCCGAGCACCCCGAGGACTGGCACATGCTGCAGCGGCTGTGGCTCGACGATCTTCCACCCGCGCAGGTGGATCCGTGAGGGTCGGGATCGTCTGCCCTTATTCGTGGGACATGCCGGGTGGAGTCAGGCAGCACATCGACGATCTGGCCCAGGCGCTGATGGCGCAGGGGCACGACGTGTCCGTGATCGCGCCGGCGGCCGACGACGACGAGCTGCCGCCCTATGTGACGGGGGCCGGGCGGGCGGTGCCGGTGCCGTACAACGGGTCGGTGGCCAGGATGTCGTTCGGGTTCCTGTCGGCGGCGCGGGTGCGGCGGTGGGTGCGTACAGGCGGCTTCGACGTGCTGCACATCCACGAGCCGCTGATCCCGAGCCTCGGCGTGCTGGCCTGCTGGGCGGCCAAGGGGCCGATCGTGGCGACGTTCCACGCGTCGTTCTCGCGCTCGCGGGCGATCGCGGTGGCCGAGCCGCTGCTGCGCAGCGCGCTGGAGAAGCTCAGCGGCCGCATCGCGGTCTCCGACGCGGCCCGCAAGAGCCTGGTCGAGCAGTTCGGCGGTGACACGGTGCTCATCCCGAACGGCGTCACCGTCGCCCGCTACACCCACGCCGAGCCCCTCGACGGGTGGGGGCCCGACGGATCCACGCTGGGCTTCCTGGGGCGGATGGACGAGGAGCGCAAGGGCCTGCCGATCCTGCTCGACGCGTTCGCGATCCTCGCCGCGGAGCGGCCGGGTCTGAAGCTGCTCGTCGCCGGGCCTGGCGACGCCAAGGACGTCTACGAACGCGTGCCGAAGCGGTTCCACGCCCAGGTGACGGTGCTCGGCATGGTGAGCGAGGCCGACAAGATCCGCGCGTACCACTCGGTCGACGTGTTCTGCGCGCCCAACACGCGTGGCGAGAGCTTCGGCATCGTCCTGGCCGAGGCCATGGCCTGCGGCGCCACCGTGCTGGCCAGCGACATCCCCGCCTTCCGCAAGGTGCTCGGCGAGGGCCAGGCGGGCGCGCTGTTCGCCAACGGCGACCCCGCCTCGCTGGCCGCCGAGGCCGCCGCGCTGCTGGACGCGCCGGAGCGCCGCGCGAAACTGGCCGCGGAGGCGCTGGTCGCGGTCATGAAGTACGACTGGTCCACGGTCGCCAGGGACGTCGTGCGCGTTTACGAGACGGTCACGACCGGCGGCGCGGGGCGCGTCGAAGAAGACCTGTGAGGCCCTTGTGACATCCACCATGATCGTGCTGATCGTGGGCATCGTCGTGGTGCTCACGGCCGTCTACATCTCCTGGCGCGCGGGCCGGCTCGACCGCATGCACATCCGGCTGGAGCTGGCCCACGAGTCGCTGGAGGCCGCGCTGATGCGGCGCAGGGCGGTCGTGCTCGAGCTGGCCGGCTCGCGCCTGCTCGACCCAGCCACGTCCCTGGTGCTGGCCGCGGCCGCCCACGAGGCCAGGATCGCCGGTCCCGAGGAGCACGAGCACGCGGAGAGCGACCTGTCCCGCGCCCTGCGCGCGGCCGTGGACCAGGAGCGGTTCAGGGAGAAGCTGTCGGAGGCGCCGGGCGGGCGTGACCTGCTGGACGAGCTCGACACGGCCGTGGCCAAGGTGGTCTACTCGCGCCGCTTCTACAACAACGCCGTGGCGGTCACACGTACGGCGCAGCGCCGTTGGCTCGCCAGAACCCTGCGCCTGGCGGGGCACACGGAATTTCCTAGATTCTTCGAGATTGATGACAATCCACCGGCGACTATGGCAACTGAATGACCTGATTTGGGGAAGCCAGTAAGCTTCATCCCGTTTTACGGGCTGAAGCGAGGAGTGTTACTGGTGCGGCTACCCCGGACGATCATGATCTGGCTGGCCGGAGCGGCTGTGCTCCTGCCCGTCGCGGCCTGTTCCTCGGACGAGCCGGCGCCCGGCCGCGCGCCGCAGGCGGCCACCGTGGCTCCCAGCGAGGAGCCGGAGGAGGTGAACGCGCACCCCTTCACCGGCAAGCCGTACGGGAAGCTCAAGCCGGTGCTCGCGGTGAAGATCGAGAACACCGCCGCGGGCAAGCCGCAGCTCGGGCTGAAGAGCGCTGACGTCGTCTACGTCGAGCAGGTCGAGGCCGGTCTGACCCGGCTCATGGCCGTCTTCTCCTCCAAGGTGCCCGCCAAGGTGGGCCCGGTCCGCAGCGCGCGGATCTCCGACCTGCACATCGCGCCGCAGTTCGGCAAGCCGGCGTTCTCGTACTCGGGCGCGCAGTCCAAGATGCTGCCGTTCATCGCCGAGGCGTCGCTGTACGACGTGGGCGACACGCGCAACCCCGGCGCGTACTTCCGCCAGCCCGGCCGTTTCGCCCCCTACAACCTGTTCGCCAACACCAAGCAGCTCCTGAGCGCGGCGCCCAAGGCGAGCAAGGCCAAGGACATCGGCTTCACCTTCGGCGACGCACCGGCCGAGGGCGGCGTGGATCGGAAGTCGTACACCGTCAAGTGGCCCGCGGCGCGCTTCACCTTCACCTGGTCGGCGGCGAAGAAGCAGTGGATGATCTGGCAGGACGGCAAGAAGGACATGGCCGCCGAGGGCGGGCAGCTGAGCGCGCCCACGATCGTGGTGCAGTACACCAAGACCGAGCGCTCGGAGTTCCACGACTCGAACGACAGCTACACGCCGCTCGTGAACACCACCGGCAAGGGCACGGCGATGGTGCTGCGCGACGGCAAAGCCTTCAAGGCGAACTGGGAACGGGAATCGGAGGAGGACGGCACGACGTTCACCACGCAGAGCGGCGAGCCGATGAACTTCGCGCCCGGGCAGGTCTGGGTGGCACTCGCCAGCCGTAAGCCCGTCATCCCGTAGACGCCTGTTTGTATAGGCTGGGCGGCAAATCCTGACATCTTGGCATGTCGGGGGATGGGTCGCCCAGGACCTACGATGGGCTTGATACCGAATTCGCCGTGAGAGCCCGTGAGGAAGACCGTGTCCAGCAGCACGCCAGAAAGCGCCCCCGTCACCGGAACCGCCCGCGTCAAGCGCGGCATGGCCGAGATGCTCAAGGGCGGCGTCATCATGGACGTCGTCACCCCGGAGCAGGCCAAGATCGCTGAGGACGCCGGGGCGGTCGCCGTCATGGCCCTCGAGCGCGTGCCCGCCGACATCCGGGCGCAGGGTGGCGTGTCCAGGATGAGCGACCCCGACATGATCGACGGCATCATCGCCGCCGTGTCGATCCCGGTCATGGCCAAGGCCCGCATCGGACACTTCGTCGAGGCCAGGGTGCTGCAGGCGCTCGGAGTCGACTATGTGGACGAGTCGGAGGTGCTCACCCCGGCCGACTACGCCAACCACATCGACAAGTGGCAGTTCACCGTGCCGTTCGTGTGCGGGGCGACCAACCTGGGCGAGGCCCTGCGCCGCATCACCGAGGGCGCGGCCATGATCCGCTCCAAGGGCGAGGCGGGCACCGGCGACGTCTCCAACGCCGTGACCCACATGCGCACCATCCGCGCCGAGATCAAGCGTCTCACCTCGCTGCCCGAGGACGAGCTGTACGTCGCAGCCAAGGAGCTGCAGGCGCCGTACGAGCTGGTCGCCGAGGTGGCCAGGCTCGGCAAGCTGCCGGTCGTGCTGTTCACCGCGGGCGGCATCGCCACCCCGGCGGACGCCGCGATGATGATGCAGCTCGGCGCCGAGGGCGTGTTCGTCGGCTCGGGCATCTTCAAGTCCGGAGACCCGGCCAAGCGCGCGGCGGCCATCGTGAAGGCCACCACGTTCTACGACGACCCCGACGTCATCGCCAAGGTCTCGCGCGGACTGGGCGAGGCGATGGTCGGCATCAACGTCGACGAGATCCCGCAGCCGCACCGCCTGGCCGAGCGCGGCTGGTGAAGCGGCGCGTCGTTGCAGGTCACCGGCCCGGGCGCGTGACATGATCGCGTACTGACAGGCCGGGGTGCCGGATCCCGCCTGGCGGGGGCGCCACGCATGCGACGGCGATAATTGCCGAAATAGGCGACATCCGCGAAGGATGTCGCCTTTTTCGTGTTGTGTGGTGTTCACCACGTAGTCATGATTCTCAGTCAGGCTACGGGGCGTCCCTGACCCTTGATCGTCTCAGGAGCGACACGTGTCCAAGCTGAACCGCAGGCACTTCCTCGTCACAGGGTTAGCCGCCGGGGCCGCCGCCGCGATCCCCGCCGCCGCCGCGCACGCCGAGCCCGATCCCGCCGCCGAGACCGCCCAGAGCCTCGCCTCGCGCGGGCTGCGTACCGACCCCTTCACGCTCGGCGTCGCCTCCGGCGACCCCGACCACGAGGGCTTCGTCCTGTGGACCAGGCTCGCCCAGCAGCCCATGGCCGAGGACGGGCTCGCCGGCATGCCGCAGCGGCCGTTCCCGGTGCAGTGGCAGGTCTACGCCGACGAGCGCTGCCGCCGGGTCGTCCGCACCGGGGTCGCCGTGGCCGCGCCCGAGTGGGGCCACAGCATCCACGTCGAGGTAAAGGGCCTGGGCTCCGACCGCGAGTTCTGGTACCGCTTCCGCGTGGGCCCGTACGTCTCGCCGGTCGGCCGCACCCGCACCGCCCCGCACCCCCTGTCGTACGGCGGCGCGCTGGCCATGGCGTTCGTCTCGTGCGCCCAGTACGAGCACGGCTTCTTCACGTCCTACCGCAGGCTGGCCGAGGAGAACCCGGACATCATCCTGCACCTGGGCGACTACCAGTACGAGTACACCAAGAACTCCTACACCATCCCCGGCGGCAACATCCGCCACCACGAGGGCCCCGAGACCGAGACGCTCGCCAACTACCGCCAGCGCCACGCCCAGTACAAGGCCGACCCCGACCTCCAGGCCGCGCACGCCGCCGCGCCGTGGCTGGTCGTGTGGGACGACCACGAACTGGACAACAACTGGGCCGACGAGGTCGCCGAGCGGCCCGAGAACCCCCAGCCGAACTTCCTCGCCAGGCGCGAGGCCGCCTTCCGCGCGTACTACGAGAACATGCCGCTGCGCCGCACCTCCATCCCGCGCGGCATCGACATGCAGCTCTACCGCCGCGTCCGGTGGGGCCGCATGGCCACGTTCCACATGCTCGACACCCGGCAGTACCGCGACGACCAGGGGTGCGGCGACGGCTACAAGGACTGCCCGGCCGCCGTCGACCCGGCCCGCTCGATCACCGGCGCCGAGCAGGAGGCGTGGCTCCTGGACGGATTCCGGCACTCGCGCGCGCAGTGGGACGTCCTGGGCCAGCAGGTCTTCTTCGCCCAGCGCGACAACAACGACGGCCCTGCCAAGATCACCAGCCAGGACGCCTGGGACGGCTACGCCGCCTCCAGGCAGCGCATCACGCAGGGCTGGCTCGACGCCGACGTCCGCAACCCGGTCGTGCTGACGGGCGACGTCCACGCGCACTGGGCGAGCGACCTCAAGCTCGACTACGACGACCCGACCGGGCCGTCGGTCGGCGCCGAACTGGTGGCCACCTCGATCTCCACCGGCGGCGACGGCAGCGACTCCGACCCGGCGCAGCACCCGTTCCTGCAGATCAATCCGCATCTGAAGTTCTACAACAACCAGCGCGGCTACGTGCTGACGACGATCGAGCGCGAGCAGATGACGGCCGACTTCAAGGTGGTGCCGAGGGTCAGCGAGCCCGGCTCGGAGGTCTACACGCGGGCCACGTTCGTCGTGGAGGACCGGGTGCCGGGGGTACGTCAGACGTACCTGCGGCCGCTGGACCCGGCGTTCCGCCGCCCGGACCCGATGACGGTGGAGGAGACGGTACGCCTCGAGACCGAGCGCCCGTAACCCCCGGCTCTCCACGCCACCCCGGACCGCACCGCGGCCGGGGTGGCCTTGTCTCTACGGCCGTGTCTCGCCGGCCGCCGCGCTGTCGTCCGCCTTTCCCGTCTTCATGCAGGTAGCCCTTCGAGCGCGGTGCCCTGGAGGAAGATGCCGGGCCGTTCTGGTGTTGAATGGTCGGAACCCGAACCCGGACGGAAGGATCGACTGTGCCCTCGATCGGTGTACTCGCTCTCCAGGGGGACGTGCGCGAGCACGTGCGCATGCTCCAGGAGGCAGGCGCCGCGGCGGCGCCCGTACGCAGGCCCGCCGAGCTGGACGCGGTCGACGGCCTCGTCATCCCCGGCGGCGAGTCCACCACCATGTGGAAGCTCGCCGAGACCTTCGACATGTTCCAGCCGCTGCGGATGCGGATCAAGGAGGGCATGCCCGCCTACGGCTCGTGCGCCGGCATGATCATGCTGGCCGACAGGATCGAGGACGGCGTCGCAGGACAGCAGACGATCGGCGGCATCGACATGGTCGTCAGGCGCAACGCCTTCGGCCGCCAGGTCGACTCCTTCGAGGAGGACCTCGACTTCGCGGGGGAGCGGGTGCACGCCGTGTTCATCCGCGCGCCCTGGGTCGAGTCGGTCGGCGCGGATGTCGAAGTGCTGGGCAGGGCCGAGCCTGGCGATAGGATCGTGGCGGTCCGTCAAGGTCCACTGCTCGCGACGTCGTTCCACCCCGAGCTGACCGGGGACACTCGCGTGCATCGTTACTTCGTAGACATGCTGAGGGAGCTCTAGGTAATGTCCGGCCACTCCAAATGGGCGACGACGAAGCACAAGAAGGCCGCGCTCGACGCCAAGCGCGGCAAGCTGTTCGCGAAGCTCATCAAGAACATCGAGGTGGCGGCCCGGACAGGTGGCCCTGACCCGGACGCCAACCCCACTCTCTTCGACGCCATCTTCAAGGCCAAGAAGAACTCCGTGCCCAACGACAACATCGAGCGGGCGCGCAAGCGCGGCGGCGGTCTCGAGGCCGGCGGCGCCGACTGGCAGACCATCATGTACGAGGGCTACGCGCCCGGCGGCGTCGCGGTGCTCATCGAGTGCCTCACCGACAACCGCAACCGCGCAGCCTCCGAAGTGCGCGTCGCGCTGACCCGCAACGGCGGCTCGCTGGCCGACCCCGGGTCGGTCTCCTACATGTTCAACCGCAAGGGCGTCGTCATCGTGCCCAAGGACGGGCTGGACGAGGACACCGTGCTCATGGCCGTCCTCGACGCGGGCGCCGAGGAGGTCAACGACCTGGGAGAGTCGTTCGAGGTCGTGTCCGAGGCCGGGGACCTGGTGCCGGTGCGCAAGGCGCTGCAGGAGGCGGGCATCGACTACGACTCGGCCGAGTCGGGCTTCCTGCCGACGATGAGCGTGCCGCTCGACGAGGATGTCGCCAAGAAGGTGTTCCGGCTCATCGACGCCCTGGAGGACAGCGACGACGTCCAGAACGTCTTCGCCAACTTCGACGTCAGCGACGCCGTGCTCGAACAGCTGGGCGCCGAGTAGGTCTTCCTCCCCCTGCCTGCGTTGTGAGGGCCCGGCCTGCCGGGCCCTCACAACGCAGGCA
>NZ_JADOGI010000238.1 GCF_015645445.1 Nonomuraea cypriaca
GCTGCGGTGAGCGCGAGCGCCCCCAGGATGGTGAGGGGACGCGGGAGCATGCCCGGTTCTTTCTTGTGTCGCGACATGGATCACTCCAAGTGATCAGACGACTACGTAGAGCGCTCGACCGAGAACATTAGCAAGGATTCACGCCGCGGTGCGGGCCTTTTACGGTTCACGCCCGCCTTGTGCGGATAATGGCGTCATGAAGCTGCGGATCTTCACCGAGCCCCAGCAGGGCGCGACATATGACGACCTGCTCGCGGTCGCCCAGGCCACCGAACGCCTGGGATTTGATGCTTTCTTCCGGTCTGACCACTATCAACGCATCGGTGCCGGCGACCCCGGCCCCGGCTCCACCGACGCCTGGATCACTCTGGCCGGCCTCGCCAGGGAGACCTCGCGGATCCGGCTGGGCACCCTGGTGACGCCGGCCACGTTCCGCCTGCCAGGGCCGCTGGCGATCAGCGTCGCGCAGGTCGACCAGATGAGCGGCGGCCGGGTCGAACTCGGCTTCGGCACCGGCTGGTACGACGGTGAGCACGCGGCGTACGGCATCCCGTTCCCGCCGGTGGCGGAGCGGTTCGGCCGGTTCGAGGAGCAGCTGGAGATCATCACCGGTCTGTGGACGGCGGAGAAGGGCTACTCCTTCGAGGGCAGGTACTACCGGCTCGCCGACTCGCCCGCGCTGCCCAAGCCGGCGCAGCGGCCACGGCCGCCGTTGATCATCGGCGGGGTCGGGGCCAAGCGCACGCCGCGGCTCGCGGCGACGTACGCGGACGAGTACAACGTGCCGTTCCACACGCTGGCCGAGACGGGAGAGGCGTTCGCCAGGGTGCGTGCGGCGTGCGAGTCGACGGGACGCGACGTGCTCCTCTCGGCGGCGCAGACCGTCGTCGTCGGCGCCGACCTGGCCGAGGTCGAGCGGCGTGCGGCCGCCATCGGGGAGGACCCCGTCGCGCTGCGCGAGGCCGGCCTGGCCGGCACCCCGGCCGAGGTGGTGGCGAAGCTCGGGAAGTTCGCCGAGCTGGGCGCCGAGCGGGTCTACCTGCAGGTGCTCGACCTGGCCGATCTCGAGCACCTGGAGCTGATCGCCGCCGAGGTCCTCCCGCACGTGTAGTAATCGAATGGCGGCGCTTTGCGGGGTTACGGCAGACTTGGGGCGTGCTGCTGACGATCACGACCACCGCGAATCCCGCCACCGATCTGGGCTTTCTCCTGCACAAGCATCCCGAGCGCGTGCAGGAGTTCAGCCAGTCGTTCGGCACGGCCACGGTGTTCTACCCGGAGGCGGACGACCGGCGCTGCACGGCGGCGCTCATGCTCGAGGTCGATCCCATCGCGCTGGTCAGGTCCAGGGGCAAGGGCTCGCCCGACTTCAGCCTGTCGCAGTACGTCAACGACCGGCCGTACGCGGCCTCGTCGCTGCTGGCCGTGGCGCTGGGCAGCGTGTTCCGCACCGCGCGGGCGGGCCGTTGCGCGGCCCGTCCCGAGCTGGCCGGCGCGGCCCTGCCGCTGGAGCTCCGGCTGCCCGCGCTGCCCTGCCGGGGTGGCCCCGACCTGGCGCGGCGGTTGTTTGAGCCGCTGGGGTGGGAGGTCGGCGCGCAGGCGCTGCCGCTCGACGACGGCTTCCCCGAGTGGGGCGATTCACGATATGTCCGGCTTGATCTGCGCGGGACCGTGCGCCTCGCCGACGCGCTCAACCACCTGTACGTGTTGCTGCCGGTGCTCGACGACGGCAAGCACTACTGGATCGCGCCCGACGAGGTCGACAAGCTGATCAGGGCCGGCGCCGGGTGGCTGCACGGGCATCCGGAGCGCGGCCTGATCACCCGGCGTTACCTGGGGCGGCGCTGGTCGCTGGCCCGTACGGCGCTGGCCAGGCTGGCCGAGCTGGGCGACGAGACGGAGGAGCAGCTGGAGCCCGCCGTCGAGGAGGACGCCCCGCCGGAGGAGACGGCCGCCGACGAGGTCGCCGCCGCCGAAGCCGAAGCCCACACCGCCCCTCCCGAGGAGGTGGTCCCGGAGGAGGTGGTCCCCGAAGAGGTGGTCAAGGTCAAGCCGCTGAACGTCCGGCGGCGTGAAGCCGTGCTCGCCATGCTGGCCGAGCTCGGCGCCGTGAGCGTGATCGACCTGGGCTGCGGTCAGGGCGACCTGGTCGGCGCGCTGCTGGCCCAGCCCAGGTTCGCCAAGGTCGGCGGCATGGACGTGTCCTCGATGGCGCTCACCATCGCCGCCCGCAAGCTGCGCCTGGACCGCATGCCCGACAGCAGGCGTGCCAGGCTCACCCTGTTCCAGGGCGCGCTCACGTACACCGACAGGCGCCTGTCCGGCTACGACGCCGCCGTGCTCATGGAGGTGATCGAGCACGTCGACCCGCCCCGCCTGGCCGCGCTCGAACGCGTCGTGTTCGGCCACGCCAAGCCGGGACACGTGCTCGTCACGACCCCCAACATCGAGTACAACGTGCGGTACGAGTTCCTGACCGGCCTGCGCCACCCCGACCACCGCTTCGAGTGGACCCGCGCCGAGTTCGCCGCGTGGGCCACCGGGGTGGCCGGCCGGTACGGCTACCAGGTCGCGTTCGAGCCGGTCGGCGAGGACGACCCCGAGGTCGGCCCGCCCACCCAGATGGGAGTGTTCACCCGTGATCAGCGTTCCTGAGCTGTCCCTCGTGGTGCTCGTCGGAGTGTCGGGCAGCGGGAAGTCGACGTTCGCGAGGAAGCACTTCAAGCCCACGCAGGTGATCTCCTCCGACTTCTGCCGCGGCCTGGTCTCCGACGACGAGAACGACCAGTCGGCCACCCCGGCGGCGTTCGACCTGCTGCACCACATCGTCGGCGTGCGCCTGGCCCGCGGCCTGTTCACCGTGGTCGACGCCACCAACGTCCAGTACGCCGCCCGCAAGAGCCTCATCGACCTGGCCAGGAAGCACGACGTGCTGGCCGACGCGATCGTCCTGGACGCGCCGGAGGAGGTGGCCATCGAGCGCAACGCCGGCCGCCCCGACCGCGACTTCGGCCCCGGCGTGGTGATCCGCCAGCGCAAGGACCTGCGCCGCTCGCTCGGCAAGATCTCGGGCGACGGGTTCAGGAAGGTTCACGTGCTGCACGGGCTCGACGAGATCGAGCAGGCCGGGATCACGTACGAGAAGGCGTGGTCCGACAGGACGGACCTGACCGGCCCGTTCGACGTCATCGGCGACGTGCACGGCTGCCGCGCGGAGCTGGAGACGCTGCTGGGCGAGCTGGGCTGGCGGGGGCTGACGCACCCGGAGGGCCGTACCGCCGTGTTCGTCGGCGACCTGGTGGACCGCGGGCCCGACACGCCCGGCGTGCTGCGGCTGGTGATGGACATGGTCGAGGCCGGCACCGCGATCTGCGTGGCCGGCAACCACGAGCAGAAGCTCGTACGCGCGCTCAACGGCCGCAAGGTCAAGGTCGCGCACGGCCTGCAGGAGTCGCTCGACCAGCTCGCCGCGCAGCCACCCGAGTTCGTGGACCGGGCGCGGACGTTCATGGACGGCCTGCTCAGCCACTACCGGCTGGACGGCGGCCGGCTCGTCGTCGCGCACGCCGGGCTGAAGGAGGCATACCACGGCCGCGCCTCCAAGCGGGTGCGCGCCTTCGCGCTCTACGGCGACACCACCGGCGAGACCGACGAGTACGGCCTGCCGGTCCGCTACCCGTGGGCCGACGAGTACCGAGGCCGGGCGATGGTCGTCTACGGCCACACGCCCACGGTCAGGTCGGAGTGGATCAACAACACGATCTGCCTGGACACCGGCTGCGTGTTCGGTGGCGAGCTGACCGCGCTGCGCTACCCCGAACGCGAGCTCGTCCAGGTCCCCGCCGAGAAGACCTGGTACGAGTCCGTCAAGCCGCTGGGCGCCGCCACCACCCGCGATCCGGGCATGCTGGACATCAACGACGTGATCGGCACCCGGTACGTCGAGACCAGGTTCGGCCCCCGGGTCAAGGTCATGGAGCAGAACGCGGCGGCGGCCCTGGAGGTCATGAGCCGGTTCGCGGTGGATCCGCGCTGGCTGCTCTACCTGCCGCCGACCATGGCCCCGCCAGAGACGTCCCGGCTCGACGGCTACCTGGAGCACCCGCACGAGGCGTTCGAGGAGTTCGCCGCCGCGGGGGTGGCCGAGGTCGTGTGCGAGGAGAAGCACATGGGCTCGCGGGCGGTCGCCGTGCTGGCCAGGACGCCCGAGGTGGCCGCGGAACGGTTCGGCGTGACGGACGGCGGCGTGGGCGCCGTCTACACGCGTACCGGGCGGCCGTTCTTCAACGACACGGCGCCGCTCGTGGAGCGGCTGCGCGGGGCCTGCGAGCCGCTCTGGGCCGAGCTGGGCTCGGACTGGGTGGTGCTCGACTGCGAGCTGCTGCCCTGGTCGGCGAAGGCCGGCGAGCTGATCAGAGCACAGTACGCCTCCGTCGGGGCGGCCGCGCGCGCCGCGCTGCCCGAGGCGGTCTCGGCTCTGGAGGCGGCGGCCGGGCGCGGGCTGGGTGTGGGGGATCTGCTTGACCGCACCCGGCGCCGCTCAGGGAACGCTGCCCTGTTCAGGGACGCCTATGCGCGTTACTGCTGGCCGGTCGACGGGCTGGAGGGGATCCGGCTGGCGCCGTTCCAGATCCTGGCCTGCGAGGGGCGGGCCACGGCGCTGGAGCCGCACGCCTGGCACCTGTCCACGCTGGCGCTGCTCGACTCGCCGCTGATCACCGCGACCCGGCACGTGGTCGTCGACCTCGGCTCGCCGCGGTCGCGGGCAGAGGCGACCGCGTGGTGGGAGTCGATGACGGCGGCGGGCGGCGAGGGCATGGTGGTCAAGCCGGCCGCGTACACGCCAGGCCGGGTCCAGCCGGGGATCAAGGTGCGCGGGCGCGAATACCTGCGGATCATCTACGGCCCCGACTACACCGAGTCGCTCGACGTGCTGCGCAGGCGCTTCCTCGGCAAGAAGCGCTCGCTGGCGCTGCGCGAGTACGCGCTCGGCCTGGAGGCGCTGTCCCGGCTGGCGGACGGCGAGGCGGGCTGGCGCGTGCACGAGCCGGTCTTCGCGGTCCTCGCCCTGGAGTCGGAGCCGGTCGACCCCCGCCTGTGAACAAAGCCCGGGTAAACAGGTGATCCGCGGGTAAGGACCCGCATGGTTATTCGGCACACCCATCATGAACATCTGGGCCACGTGGTGTTCATCACGGCGGCCGCGGCCATCGGCGGATTCCTGTTCGGGTACGACAGCTCCGTCATCAACGGCGCGGTCGTCGGCATCCAGCGGCACTTCCAGGTGGGCGCGGTCCAGACCGGGCTGGTGGTGGCCATCGCGCTGCTCGGCTCCGCCGTCGGGGCGTGGGCGGGCGGCGGGCTGGCCGACCGGTGGGGGCGCACCCGGTCCATGCAGGTGGCGGCGCTGCTGTTCGCGGTCAGCTCTATCGGGCAGATGCTGCCGTTCGCCATCTGGGACCTGGCGCTGTGGCGGGTGATGGCGGGCTTCGCGATCGGCATGGCGTCGGTGCTCGGTCCCGCGTACATCGCCGAGGTTTCGCCGCCCGCCTACCGTGGCCGGCTGGGGTCGTTCCAGCAGCTCGCCATCGTGCTCGGCATCGCGGTCTCGCAGCTCGTCAACTACCTGATCGCGCAGCTCGCCGGCGGCGAGGTGAACAACCATCTGGGGCCGCTGCAGGCGTGGCAGTGGATGCTGGGGGCCTGCGCGGTGCCCGCCCTGCTCTACCTGCTGTTCGCCCTGGCCATCCCGGAGTCCCCGCGTTACCTGGTCATGTCGGGGCGCACCAAGCGGGCGCGCGAGGTGCTGGCCGAGGTCGAGGGGGACGTGGCCCTCGACGACCGCATCGCGGAGATCCAGAACGTGCTCAGGACCGAGCGCGTGCCGGGGCTGAAGGACCTGCGCGGCCACGCGTTCGGGCTGCTGCCGATCGTCTGGATCGGCATCGCCCTGTCGGCCTTCCAGCAGCTGGTCGGCATCAACGTGATCTTCTACTACTCGTCGGTGCTGTGGCAGTCGGTCGGCATCAACCAGGCGGACTCCCTGCTGATCAGCTTCTCCAGCTCGATCATCAACATCGTCGGCACCTTCATCGCGATCGCGCTGGTGGACAGGATCGGGCGCAGGCCGCTGCTGATGATCGGTTCGGCCGGGATGGCGATCGGGCTGGCCACCGCCGCGTGGGCGTTCAGTGCGGCCAGGATGGCGGACGGCGCGGTCTCGCTGCCCAGCCCGCAGGGTCCGATCGCGCTCGTCGCGGCCAACGTGTTCGTGTTGTTCTTCGCCCTGTCGTGGGGCGTGGTGGTGTGGGTGCTGCTGGGGGAGATGTTCCCGAACCGGATCCGCGCCGCCGCCCTGGGCGTCGCCGCCGGGGCCCAGTGGATCGCCAACTGGGCGGTCACGGTGTCGTTCCCGGCGCTGTCGGAGTGGAACCTGCCGCTCACGTACGCCGCGTACGCGCTCTTCGCCCTCCTGTCGTTCGGCTTCGTGGCGAAGTGGGTCAGGGAGACCAAGGGCCGCAAGCTGGAGGAGATGGGCTGATCGGTGAGGGGGCCAGGGTCCGATGGCCCTCATCGGACCCTGGCCGCTTCGCCGGCCGGCCAGAGTGGTTACCGGCCGGCGAAGTCCTGGGTCCAGTAGATCCCGTAACGGGAGCTGCTCCGAGCCGCGCCGACCCCGATGAGGGTCAAGGAGCAGTTCATGATGTTCTGCCGGTGCCCTGGGCTCTCCATCCAGCCCTGGACCACCGCGGCGGCGGTGGGCTGGCCGGCGGCGATGTTCTCGGCGAAGGTGGTTCCGCCGCTGAAGCCGGCCGCCCTGATGCGGTCCATGAAGTCACGGCCGTCCTGGGACTCGTGGTCGAAGTAGCCCTTCGCCGCCATGTCCTTGGAATGGCCGAAGGCGGCGGCGCGCAGTTGCGGGTCGTGCTTGAGCGGCCGGCAGCCGCCCTTGGCCCGCTCGGCGTTCGTCAGCCGGACGACCTCGTTCTCCATGGCCGTGCCGACCGTGCCTGCCGTGCCGGAGGACGGCGGTTTGGCCTGTGTGGGGGAGCAGGACAGCTTGACCGGCTTGGATCTGACGGTGTGGCCCAGGTAGTCGGTGGCGAACGCGTAGTAGGTGCCGGGCTTGCACGGCTGGGCGAGGGTGATGGGGCCCTCCTTGGTCGCGCCGCTCTTGACGACCGGGTCACGGCCAGGGACGGCGCGCAGGATACGGATACGGAACAGCGCGGGCTGCAGGCAGCCGCGCCGGGTGGCGGTCGATTCGATCTTGCCGGTGTCGTTGAGCCGGGGTTTGGCCACGCTCACGCGGCATCGGGCTTCCGCTGACATCGCGGCCTCGTCGGCCGTGACAGCCTCGGCCGCGGTGATCGGCGGGCAGAGAGCCACCGCGCTCACCAGACCGGCGAGTACCCCAAGGGGTCTACGCATAGCGGGTTCCTCCAGTTGCGATAGACGCTGGATGGTTGGGCATTCTGTCGGGGCCGCAACCGACTTGTCATGAAAATAGAGACATTTCTGTGATCTGAGAGGTAAACCACAGTGGCCTGAGAGACGTCTAAGGCCCCTGCGACGCGGCTGCCAGGCGGGGCCGGAAACCCGCCCGCTCTCAGAGGGTTGAACCGGTTAGCCACCCGGCCCACCGGAGCGACGTCCTGCCTGCACACGCCGCATTCCGCCCTATTTTCCGGCCGTGGGAGCGGTTGCTCACCCTTCGTCTCGAAAGCGTCACGACCCTTGACGGCGCGGACACGCGGAATTTACGTTCGCGGTACTTATCCGGTTCAGCAGGTCGTGTGCGATCTGCCCTACCTGAAGAGTGATCGCTCACCGGTCTCGACGGCGGGAGTGCTCGCGTAACTCGTGGGAGCGCTCCCAGCAGGGCTCTCCCGGGCGGCGCGGGGCCCGTACGAGCCCGGTCCATCGGGGGTGTCCAAGCAGACGTGCGAACCTTCGCGCCGGGCGCGGAGGGAAGGAGAGAAGCAATGCGTAACCGGGCTCGGATCATGATTCCGCTCGCGGCGGCGGGCCTCTTCGCCGCGGCCTGCACCGGGGGCGGATCCACACCGACCCCGCCTGCCTCCCAGCCGCAGAGCCAGGGCGCGGTGGCCAGCGCCAACCCGGACCAGTTGCCCCGAAACGAGACGCTCTACACGACGGGCACCCAGTGGGGTCCCGCGCCCAACTTCAACCCGATCAGGGAATGGGACTCGGCGGTCGGCACCAAGGGCCTGGTCTACGAGACGCTGTTCCACTACGACACGAACGCGGGCAAACTGACGCCATGGCTGGCGGCCAGTGGCACGTGGGTGGACGACACCACCTACGAGCTCAAGCTCAGGCCCGGGATCAAGTGGGCCGACGGGCAGCCGTTCACCGCCACGGACGTCGTGTTCTCCTTCGAGCTGGGCAAGATGGAGACGATCCCGTACCACCAGGTGTGGGAGTGGCTGGAGAGCGCGGAGGCCACGGACGACCAGACCGTGAAGTTCACCTTCTCCAAGGCCAACTACCAGCAGTGGGACTTCATGCTCTACACCCGCTCGATCGTCCCCGAGCACATCTGGAAGGGCCGCTCGGAGCAGGAGGTCCTCGACGGGGTCAACGAGAACCCGGTCGGCACGGGCGCGTACACGTTCATGAGCAAGGGCCAGGACCGTGTGGTGCTGCAGCGGCGCGATGACTGGTGGGGCAAGGCGACGCTCAACATGGAGCCGAAGCCGCGCTACATCGTCGACATCGCCACCCCGAGCAACGAGGTGGCGATGGGCATGCTGCTGCAGAAGGGCCTCGACCTCAGCAACAACTTCCTGCCCGGCGTGGCCAACCTGGTCCAGGGGAACTTCGGCCTGACCACGTACTACAAAGAGCCTCCTTACATGCTCTCGGCCAACAC
This sequence comes from Nonomuraea cypriaca, assembly GCF_015645445.1. GTDB lineage: Bacteria > Actinomycetota > Actinomycetes > Streptosporangiales > Streptosporangiaceae > Nonomuraea > Nonomuraea cypriaca. Next base: position 8,897 of record NZ_JADOGI010000238.1, read on the forward strand.
CGCCTGGCTGGTGCCCAACACGACGAAGAAGCCGATGAACGACCCGGCCTTCCGGAAGGCGCTGGCCTCCTCGGTCAACGTCAAGCAGATCGTCGAAAGCGTGTACGGCAACCTCGTCAAGGCCGCCAGCCCGACCGGCCTGCTGCCTCAGTGGGACGAGTACGTGGACCAGAGCGTGGTCTCCGCCTCAGGCTTCACCTTCGACACCGCCAAGGCCGAGAAACTGCTGTCGGACGCCGGTTACCGGGACACCGACGGCGACGGGTACGTGGAGAACAAGGACGGCTCCAAGATCAACCTGTCCCTCATCGTGCCGTCCGGCTGGACGGACTGGATGGAGGCGGCCAGGTCCATCTCGGCCGCCGCCAAGGAAGGCGGCATCCAGATCACGCCTGACTTCCCCGACAGCAACGCACTGGTGGAGAGGCGTGTCGAGGGCGACTTCGACCTGTTGATCAACAACGAGCGGCAACTGTCGAACTCGCCGTACACCTACTACGAGTACATGTTCCAGCTCCCGATCAGGAAGCAGCAGAACACGGTCAACTTCGCCAGGTACGAGAACGAGAAGGCGTGGGACCTCGTCCAGCAGCTCGACCAGGTCAAGACCGACGACGTCGAGGGGATGAAGAAGATCACCTCGCAACTCCAGCAGATCCATCTGGACGACATGCCGGTCATCCCGCTCTGGTACAACGGCCTCTGGGCGCAGCACAGCACCACCGTGTGGAAGAACTGGCCGGCCGCCGACGGCAGCGCGCCCAAGACCGGCGCCGTGATGTGGCGCAACTGGTTCGAGCTGGGCGGCTTCGAGACGCTCACCCAGCTCCAGCCCGCGGCCTCCTGAGTTCCTGACCGAACGAACCCCTTCCCTCCGCCCCCAGAACCCCGGGGGGTGGAGGGCCTTCACGGAGATACTGAACGTGCGTCGTTATTTCGGCAGGAAACTCCTCATCTACGGACTGACCTTCTTCGTCGCCGTCACGGTCAACTGGATGATCCCGCGCTTCATGCCGGGCGACCCGGTCGCCAGCATGATCGCGCGGGCCAACGTCACCAACACCGAGGCCGTGGAGGCGATGCGGGCCTACTACAGCTCGCTGTTCGGCTTCGACCAGCCGCTGTGGCAGCAGTACCTCAACTTCTGGGGCGCGCTCTTCAGCGGCGACTTCGGGATCAGCATCTGGCTGTTCCCCACCCCGGTCAGCGCCGTCATCGCGGGCGCGGTGCCGTACACGCTGGCGCTGATCATCCCGTCCGTGCTGCTGAGCTGGGTGGTGGGCAACCGGTTCGGCGCGTACGCCGCCCGGCGCAAGCTCCTCGACAACACCGTGCTGCCGGTCGGGTACGTCCTGACGGCGATGCCGTACATGTGGCTGGCGGTGCTGCTGGCCTGGACGTTCGGCGTGATCGCGGGCCTCTTCCCCGTCGCCGGCGGTTACAGCTTCTCGATGCGGCCCAACTGGTCGTGGACGTTCGTGCTCGACCTGCTGCACCACTGGACGCTGCCGTTCCTGTCGCTGTTCCTGGTGGCGCTGGGCGGCTGGGCGATCGGCATGCGCAACATGATCATCTATGAGCTGGAGTCCGACTACTCCAACTACCTGTCCGCGCTCGGCGCGCCCTCCAGGCTGATCCGCAGGTACGCCTTCCGCAACGCCGTCCTGCCCCAGATCACCGGCCTGGCCCTGCAACTCGGCACCCTGGTGGCGGGCGCGCTGGTCACCGAGATCGTCTTCGCCTACCCCGGCCTCGGCAGCCTGATACTCAAGGCCATCCAGAACAAGGACTTCTTCCTCCTCCAGGGCACGTTCCTGTTCATCGTGCTCGGGGTATTGATCGCCAACTTCATCATCGACATCGTCTACGTCGTGGTCGATCCGCGTACCAGGGCGGGAATGGCGGGTGCGCAGGCATGACGGCACTCCAGGAAGTCGCCCCGCGCGAGCGGGAGGGCGTGCGGCGCGAGGCGCTCTACTTCGCGGTGCGCAACGGCAAGCTGATGGCCGGGCTGGGCATCGTGCTCGCCCTGCTCGTGCTCGGGCTGGTCGGGCCGCTGCTGGTCGACGCCGCCCCCAACGAGTACGGCCCCCGCCCCATGAGCCCGCCCTCGGCCGAGAACTGGTTCGGCACCACGACGTTCGGCCAGGACATCTTCGCCCAGTTCGTGCACGGCCTGCGCAGCACCTTCGCCGTGGGCGTGGTCGGCGGCGGCATCGCCGCGATACTCGGCATGCTCGTCGGCTTCGTCGCCGGTTACCTGGGCGGCATCGTCGACGAGGTGCTCAACATGCTGACCAACATCATCCTGGTCATCCCCACCCTGGCCGTGCTACTGATCATCAACGCCTACCTGGGCATCAGGAGCGTGGCCGTGCAGGGCCTGTTCATCGGGCTGACGTCGTGGCCGTGGGCGGCGCGGGCGATCAGGGCGCAGACGTTCTCGCTGCGTACCAGGGAGTTCGTGGACCTGGCCAGGATGAGCGGTTCGGGCACCTGGAAGATCATCACCAGGGAGATCGCCCCGAACATGAGCTCCTACCTGTTCATGACGTTCATCCTGCTGTTCGGCGGCTCGATCCTCATCGCGTCCTCGCTGGACTTCATCGGCCTCGGCCCCACCGAGGGCACCTCGCTCGGCCTGATGCTGCAGAACGCCAACCAGTGGAGCGCGCTCCATCTCGGCATGTGGTGGTGGTTCATCCCGCCGGGCGCCGCCATCACCGCCATCGTGGGCGCCCTGTACGTGGCCAACGTCGGGCTCGACGAGGTCTTCAACCCGAAACTGAGGGAGACATGAGTCTGCAGGTCAGCGAGCTGAGGGTGTACTACAGGACGCTCAGGGGCGAGGTGCGCGCGCTCGACGGGATGTCCTTCGACCTGGCCGACGGCGAGATACTCGGCCTGGTCGGCGAGTCCGGCTGCGGCAAGAGCACCCTCGGCAAGAGCCTGATCCGGATGGACGGCCGGATGCGCCGCATGGGCGGCCGGGTCGTGCTCGACGGCGCGGAGCTGCCGATCGACGACGACCGCGCGATGAACGACTTCCGCTTCCGCGAGGTCTCCCTCATCCCGCAGTACGCCATGAGCGCGCTCAACCCCACCCGCAAGATCCGCAAGATGGTCGGCGAGCTGCTCAGCTCGAGGGGGGTGGCGCTGGACACCGCCGAGCTGGAGCGCCGCATGGACCAGGTCGGGCTGCCGCGCGAGGTGCTCGACCGCTACCCGATCGAGCTGTCCGGCGGCATGAAGCAGCGCATGGTGATGGTCATCTCCACGCTGCTCGACCCGTCCCTGCTGATCGCCGACGAGGTCACCTCCGCGCTCGACGTCTCCACCCAGAAGGCCGTCGCCCGCGCCCTGCTCGGCTTCCGCGACAGCGGCTACGTCAAGAGCATGATCTTCGTCACCCACGACATCGCGCTCACCCACCACATCGCCGACACGATCATGGTCATGTACGCCGGCAAACTGGCCGAGAAGGCCCCCGCCGACGTGATCGTCAAGGCGCCCCGGCACCCGTACACCAGGCTGCTGCTCGAATCGCTGCCCGAGGTCGGCGTCCGCTACACCGAGCGCAGGCTGGAGGGCATCGCCGGCAGCCCGCCCTCACTGCTCGACCCGCCCACCGGCTGCCGCTTCCGGGACCGCTGCCCCATCGCGGGCGAGGAGTGCGCCGAGGAGCCGCCGGTGACCGAGATCGCGCCCGCCCACCACGTCGCCTGCTGGAAGGCATGATGCTGAGAATCCAGGACGTCACCAAGCAGTTCAGGGTCGGCGCCTTCGGCGGCAAGAGTGTCACGGCCGTCCAGAACGTGAGCTTCGAGGTCGCGCCGGGCGAGGTCGTCTCGCTGATCGGGGAGAGCGGCAGCGGCAAGAGCACCATCGGCCGCCTGATCCTCGGCCTCAGCCCCGCCACCAGCGGCTCGATCACCTTCGACGGCCTGCCGGTCAAGAGCGGCAAGGAGTACTACCGCCGCATCCAGGGCATCTTCCAGGACCCGTTCAGCTCGTTCAACCCTGTGTTCAAGGCCGACCGCGTGTTCGGCATGATCAAGGAGGCGTACTTCCCCGCCGTCCCCGGGCCCGAGTGGTCGGAACGCGTCGAGCAGAGCCTGCGCGACGTGCGGCTCAACCCCGGCCAGGTGCTCGGCAAGTATCCCCACCAGCTCAGCGGCGGCCAGCTCCAGCGGCTGCTGATCGCCCGCGCACTGCTGCTGGACATCAAGCTGCTGGTGGCCGACGAGATCACCAGCATGCTCGACGCCTCCACCCGCATCGACGTGCTCAACCTGCTGGCCGAGCTGAAGTCCAGGGGACTCGGCGTGCTGTACATCACGCACGACCTCTCGCTGGGCAACTACCTGGCCGAGCGTACGGTGGTGCTGCGCCGGGGGAGCGTGGTGGAGATGGGGCTGACGGAGCTGGTCTTCGGCGACCCGCTGCACCCGTACACGCGCGAGCTGCTGTCGGCCGTGCCGCGCCTGCACGAGCCCTGGGACGACGCCGCGACCGTGGACACCTGCCTCTACCACGAACGGGGCGCGTCCGGTGGGCTGCTGGAGGCCGAACCCGGCCATCTCGTGGCGTGCGCCCAGCTCGAAACCTGCTAAGGAGACCTTCTTGACGTACCGTCCGCTGCACGACGGCTGGACCCTGTCGTCGCGGGACCTCGCGACCGTGCCCGCCAGTGTGCCCGCCAGTGTGCCCGGCTGTGTGCACACCGACCTGCTCGCGGCCGGGATCATCGAGGATCCCTACCTGGACGACAACGAGCACCGGCTGGCCTGGATCGGCCGCACGGAATGGACCTACCGCACCACCTTCACCTGGTCACCGGACGAGCACGAGCGGACGGACCTGGTGTGCGAGGGGCTGGACACGGTCGCCACGCTCACCCTCAACGGCGTACGCATCGGCGAGACCGCCAACCAGCACCGCTCCTACCGCTTCCCCGTCCGCCACCTGCTGCGCGACGGCGACAACGAGCTGACCGTCCACTTCGGCTCCGCCTACGCCTACGCGGAGGAGCGGCGGGCGGCGCTGGGGGCGCGGCCCGGCGCGTACGACGAGCCCTACCCCTTCATCCGCAAGATGGCCTGCAACTTCGGCTGGGACTGGGGGCCCACGCTGGTGACGGCCGGCATCTGGCGGCCGATCGGCCTGGAGAGCTGGAGCGGTGCCCGGCTGGCCGAGGTCCGCCCGCTCACGCACGCCGACGGTATCGTGGACGTGCACGTACGCGTCGAGCGCACGACCGAGGACCCGCTCACCCTGTCCGCCGAGATCGCCGGGATAACCGCGGAACAGCGCGTCGACGGCCGCGACGCCGTCCTCTCGCTCAAGGTGCCCGACGCCGAGACGTGGTGGCCCCGAGGGTACGGCGACCAGCCCCGCTACGACCTGACCGTCCGGCTCGGCGAGGCGGAGTGGCACGGCAGGATCGGGTTCCGCTCGGTGGAGCTGGACCGCGAGGCGTTCAGGCTGACGGTCAACGGCGTGCCGGTGTTCGTCAGGGGCGTCAACTGGATTCCCGACGACTGCTTCCCCGCCCGCGTCACCCGGGAGCGCCTGGCCGAGCGGTTCGGGCAGGCCGCCGCCGCCGGGATCAACCTGCTGCGGGTCTGGGGCGGCGGCCTCTACGAGAGCGACGACTTCTACGACCTTGCCGACGAGCTGGGCCTGCTCGTGTGGCAGGACTTCCCGTTCGCGTGCGCGGCCTACCCGGAGGAGGAGCCGTTCCGCTCCGAGGTCGAGGCGGAGGCCAGGCAGCACGTCGCCAGGCTCGCCACGCACCCGAGCCTGGTCCTGTGGTGCGGCAACAACGAGAACCTGGAGGGCCACGCCGACTGGGGCTGGCGGGACGAGCTCGGCCACCGGAGCTGGGGCGCGGGCTTCTACCACGACCTGCTGCCGTCGATCGTCGCCGAGCTCGACCCCACCCGCCCCTACTGGCCGGGCAGCCCCTACTCCGGCGCGCCGGCCCTGCCCCCGAACGACCCCGCCGCCGGCACCGTCCACATCTGGGACGTCTGGAATCGCGCGGACTACACCCGCTACGCCGCCTACAAGCCGCGCTTCGTGGCCGAGTTCGGCTTCCAGGGGCCGCCCGCGTACGCCACCCTGCGCAGGGCCTCCTCTCACGAGCCGCTGACGCCGGACTCATCCCACCAGAAGGCGATCGACGGGCAGGCCAAGCTGCTGCGCGGCCTGGGCGAGCACCTGCCGCAGCCGGGGACGTTCGAAGACTGGCACTACTACACGCAGGTCAACCAGGCGCGGGCGGTGGCGTTCGGGGTGGAGCGGTTCCGGTCGCTGATGCCGTACTGCATGGGGACGATCGTCTGGCAGCTCAACGACTGCTGGCCGGTCACGTCCTGGTCGGCGGTCGACGGCGACGCACGGCGCAAGCCCCTGTGGTACGCCCTGCGCCGCGCCTACGCCGACCGCCTGCTCACCCTCCAGGACGGCGAGCTGGCCCTGGTGAACGACGCCGCCGAGCCGTGGACCGGCGAGCTGCACCTGGTGCGGCGGGCCGTCTCCGGCGAGCCGCTGGCCAAGGAGGTCGTCGCCGTCCGCGTGGAGCCGCGGTCGGTGACCAGGGTGGCGCTGCCTCCGTCCGTCGCCGTCCCCGGCGACCCGGCGGGCGAGCTGCTGTCGGCCAGGTTGGGCGGCGGCCGCCTGGTGGCGTTCTACGCCGAGGACACGGCCGTGGCGCTCCCGCCGGCGGCCTACGAGGCGCACGCCGAGCGGTCGTCCGGCGGCTACCGGGTGACCGTGACCGCGACCAGCCTGCTGCGCGAGCTGGCGATCTTCCCGGACCGGCTCGACCCGGACGCCTCCGTGGACGACCAGCTCGTCACCCTGCTGCCAGGGGAGAGCGCCGTCTTCCACGTCACCACCGCGCGAGAGTTGACCCCCCAGGAACTGACCGGCTTCCCCGTCCTACGCTGCCTCAACGAGCCCAAACCCTGACCTCCACCCCACCCCACCC